>NZ_CVTH01000004.1:0-980 GCF_900005955.1 Pseudomonas sp. 8 R 14
ACTGGAGCTGCCGTTCGCCGATTGCGCGCCGTTGAACTGGCTGGAGACCGGTCATGACTAAGCCACTGAAACTCGCCGTGGTCGGCCACACCAACGTCGGCAAGACCTCGTTGCTGCGCACCCTCACCCGTGACGTCGGGTTCGGTGAAGTCTCCCATCGCCCCAGCACCACGCGGCATGTCGAAGGCGCGCGCTTGTCGGTCGACGGCGAAGCCTTGCTGGAGCTGTACGACACACCCGGCCTGGAAGATGCCATCGCCCTGCTCGACTACCTGGAACGCCTGGATCGCCCCGGCGAACGCTTGGACGGCCCAGCCCGCCTGGCGCGGTTCCTGGAAGGCAGCGAAGCCCGCCAGCGTTTCGAACAGGAAGCCAAAGTGCTGCGCCAACTGCTGGCCTCGGACGCCGGCCTGTATGTGATCGACGCTCGCGAACCGGTGCTGGCCAAGTACCGTGATGAGCTGCAAGTGCTGGCCAGTTGCGGTAAACCGTTGCTGCCGGTGCTCAACTTCGTCAGCAGCAGCGACCACCGCGAGCCGGACTGGCGCGAAGCCCTGGCACGCCTGGGCCTGCATGCGCTGGTGCGTTTCGACAGCGTCGCGCCGCCGGAAGACGGCGAACGTCGCTTGTATGAAAGCCTCGCCCTGCTGCTGGAAAACGCCCGGCCGCAGTTGCAGCGCCTGATCCTCGACCAGGAAGCCCAACGCCAGGCCCGTCAACAGAGCGCCGCGCGGTTGATTGCCGAATTGCTGATCGACTGCGCCGCGTGCCGACGCAGCGTGGTGACTGAAGATGAGCAACAAGCCATCAGCGATTTGCGCAAGGCGGTGCGTCAGCGCGAACAAAAATGCGTGGAGGCCTTGCTCAAGCTGTTCGGCTTTCGTGCCCAGGACGCCGCCGCCAGCGACTTGCCGTTGCTCGACGGCCGCTGGGGTGATGACCTGTTCAACCCGGAAACCCTCAAGCAACTCGGCGTGCGC
>NZ_CVTH01000026.1:0-36755 GCF_900005955.1 Pseudomonas sp. 8 R 14
TGCAGGCCGACTATGTCACCCAAAAGGGCGAGGTACGCACCGTGCACTTGGCCGATGGCAGCACGGTGGAGCTGGATTCCGCCAGTGCCATCCGCCTGGATTACGACGGCGTGCAGCGGCGTATCAGCCTGATCCAGGGCTCGGCGATTTTTGATGTGGCGCCGATGGTGGGTCAGGAGACCCGTCCGTTCGTGGTACAGAGCGCCGGCGGGCAGACGCGGGCGCTGGGCACGCGGTTTGTGGTGGAGCGCGAGGCCGACCGCCGTGCTTGGGTGGGCGTGTTGCAGCACAGCGTCGAGGTGTCTTTGCACGCTTCGCCGAAAAAAGGCCCGAGCGATCGGGTGCTCCAGGAGGGCCAGGCTGCTAGCTACAACGCCCAGGAGGGGGTGGTGCCCCTGGATCAATTCGATGTAGACCGTGCCACCAGTTGGCGACGCGGCGTGCTGATCTTTGATCGCCAGCCCCTGGCCAAGGTTATTGAGCAGCTCAATCGCTACCGTCCGGGGCGGGTGGTGTTGACCCATTCCGATTTGGGCGAGCGCGAAGTCAGCGGCGTCTTCCGTCTCGACATGCTCGACAGCGCCCTCGGAACGCTCACCCAGGAACTCCAAGTGCAACGCTTGGACCTGGCAGGCCTCAGCCTGATCTATTGATGACCCGGTGGGAGGCCTGCTCTCACCCGCTTAAAACCCCCTGCGCAAAAACTTTTTAAAAAACCTTACTGACTTCCTGCGCCTCGTACGTCTTGCTAGGTGAGAAGCATTCGCATAAACAAACATACGATCAGCGCAGGGAAACCAGAAATGTCAGCACTCACCAAGGGGCGTATCACCGGTAGCCGGTTAGCCCTGGCCATCCACTTGGGGCTGTTCGCCGCGGCCGCTCCCGTGTATGCGGTGCAGCCTCAGGTGGACGCTTCCCAGTCGGCGGTGCGGGTGTTCGATGTCCCGGCGCAATCCTTGGGCAGTGCCGTATTGGCCTTTGCCGACCAGGCCGGTCTGCAGGTGCTGTTCGACAGCCCGCGCCTGCAAGGCTTGAGCAGCACCGCGCTCAAAGGCAGCTTCAGCGTGCAGGAAGGGCTTGGCCGTTTGCTCGGTGCCACGCCGGTGGAATATCGCTTTACCGGTGAGCGCCAGGTCACCCTCAACCGTGTCAGCGACGACCACGACGGCGCCATGACCGTGGGCACCACCACCATCACCGGCAACACCAACGGCCAGGCCAGCGACTGGGTGTACCAGACCCCAAAGTCCGTGGCGGTGATCAGCCGCGACATGATCGATAAACGTCCGCCCCGTCATGCCGCCGACATGCTCGAAGAAACCGCCGGCGTCTACACCGCCGTCAACCAGCGCGACCCTGGTCTGTCGGTGAATATTCGCGGTGTGCAGGACTATGGCCGGGTGAACATGAACATCGACGGCATGCGCCAGAACTTCAATGTCAACGGCCACCAGCAGCGCAACGGCACCATGCTGATCGACCCGGAGTTCATCTCCAGCATCGAGATCGACAAGGGCAGCCAGTCGGGGCAAGGCGGTGCGGCCGTGCTGGGCGGCATTGCTTCGTTCAAGACCCTGGATGCCAGTGAGTTCCTCAAGGACGGCAAGGACTACGGCGGCCGCCTTCGCGCCGGCAGCGGCATCGGTGAGCTGGGTAACGGCACCGACTTCAACGGCAGTGGCGTGTTTGCCTTTGGTGATGAGCGCGGCGATGTCGTGCTGGGCTACAGCGAGCGGCATTTCGGTAACTACCGCGCCGGCAGGCACAACGACGACAACCTGGGCACCAACCTGCGCGCCAGGTCATCTGCCCCTGCGGCCTTCGACGACTGGTTGAACAGCGAAGTCGGCGACACCGGCAGTGTGACCCGCTCGCAGATCGTCAAGTTCGGCCTGAACCTGCCCAACGACCAGCGCGTGCAGTTGAGCTACCTGGAAACCGACACCGACAGTAACGATGCCTGGGGCTATATCGCCAACGACCTTCAGAGCACCTACTACGTACGCACCAGCAAAAACAACCTCAACGCCAAAAACGTCGCGCTGGACTACAGCTATAGCCCGGACAACCCGCTGATCGATCTCAAGGCCAAGCTCTATTACGTCACCACCCAGATGGATCGCAGCAACGCCCCCAACCTGTCGTCGCCAGGTACCGGTAACTACGTCGGCGCCTACACCGATCACTTTCAGACCGACACCTGGGGCCTGCAGGGTGACAACACCTCGCGGTTCGATTTTGGCGAACAGGGGCATGTCACCTGGAACTACGGGGTGGAGCTGTATCAGGACGAGTTCAAGCCCCGCACCAACAAAGTTGAAGCCACCAACAACCTGGGCTTGTTGCCTTACGCAGAGGGCAGCACGCCAGGGGGCAAACGCACCATCGCCAGCCTGTTCAACAACGCGCAGTACGAATATGGCGGCTGGCTGGCCCTGGATGCGGGCTTGCGTTATGACCGCTATCGGCTCGAAGGCGAAACCGGCATGACCCTGTACCGGCGTGATCGCTTCTACAACAGCCTTGTCGGCGCCAGGCGCGTCTCGGAAGTGATGGAGGTCGACCGTGAAGAAGGCCAGTTTTCCCCCACCTTCGGTCTCGCGGTGAAACCGGGCGTGGACTGGCTGCAGCTCTATACCCGGTGGGGCAAGGGCTGGCGGCCACCGGCGGTGACCGAAACCTTCATGACCGGCCGACCCCACGGTGGCGGTTCGGGAGAGCGCGTATTTCCCAACCCCTACCTCAAGCCTGAAGAGTCACGGGATTGGGAAGTGGGCATGAATGTTTTCAAGGAAGGCTTGTTTTTCAGTGACGATCGCCTCGGCATGAAGGTGGCGTACTTCGATACCCGGATCGAAAACTTCTCTTTCCTCAACACCAGCGTCAGCTTGCCGGAAACCCAGGTGG
The DNA here is from genome assembly GCF_900005955.1 of Pseudomonas sp. 8 R 14. Lineage (NCBI taxonomy): Bacteria > Pseudomonadati > Pseudomonadota > Gammaproteobacteria > Pseudomonadales > Pseudomonadaceae > Pseudomonas > Pseudomonas sp. 8 R 14. The sequence continues at coordinate 2,911 of NZ_CVTH01000026.1, forward strand.
GTGGATTCCTCGGGACCATGGCTTACGTCAATAACACCAACCCGACACGTTTTCGCGGGGTTGAATACCAGCTCAATTACGACATGGGCCGCGCGTACGCCAACCTCAGCTACACCCACATGATCGGCAGCAATGAGTTCTGCTCGAAGAACTATTACATGGGCGGTGCCAAGACCACCGGGCCAAGGACTACTCGCCTGGAGCGTTTCACCCTGCCGGATGGGCGCATCGGCATACGGCCGGTCACCACCTATGAGGTGTTGGATGACGACGTCGCCAACAACAAGGAAAGCTGCGGGCGAATCATGGGTAACGCCACGTACATGCCGGCCGATCGCGGCTCGCTGACCCTGGGTACGCGCTTCCTGGAAAAACGCCTGGATACGGGTGTGCGTGTGCGCTACAGCTCGGGCAACGGCGAAAACCTCAATCAGCAGGGCTACGAGCTGATGGATCAGGCGATGTGGCCCAAGTACACCCTCTATGACCTGTACGCCAGTTACTGGATGACGGATCAACTGAACATTGCACTGGCGTTGGAAAACGCCACCGATGAAGCCTATTTCGTCGCCATGGGCGACGCCAACAACCTCAGCCTGGCGCGCGGGCGAACCCTGAGCGGCATGTTGGAATACAAATTCTGATCAGCGTGCGCAGGCACCTGATCAACGGTTTTGCCCATGGGTGGGCAAAAAGGCGCGCCGCACCGGCGTGCTCATCAACAACGTTGTTTAACGAGGTTTAGCGATGACTATTTCTGTTAGCTACGATTCGGGCCTGGGTTCTCTGTCGGTATCGGACTACCTGAGCTCCTGGGCAGTGGGGTTCAACACTGCAGGGCACGGCACCAGCAACACCGGCGGTTTCAGCAACGGCACCCTCAGCGGCGACCAGTATTCGACCCACGGCGCCAACAACTCCGAGTACGCGTTCATCGCCGACAGCGACACCAGCAATGGCCTGCACTATGTGTTCAACCCGTCGTTGCCCGCCAGCAGCAACCTGAACCACTACCTGTGGGGCGACCTGGATAACGTGCAACTGGGTACAGGCCTGGGCGGCGGCAGTGGCAGCGACTTCTCCCTGAGCGACTTCAAGGTCGCGTTCAACGGCCTCGACCTGAGCGCCGCCGAGGGCGCCGGCCGGGCTGGCAACGACGTACAGAGCGTGATCTACGGTTTGATGCAGGGCAACACCGCCGCGCTGGAAACCGTGCTCAACAACCTGCTCGACGACTTCGGCCTGTCCACTGCCAGCACCTTCGACGAAGTGTCTGCGGGCCTGGCGGCACACGCCAGCGCAGTGTCCACCGATGTTGCCCTGGTGGGCGTGCAGGACGTGGCACAGGACTGGGCACTCGCCGCCTGAACCTGCTGCTGCATGAAAAAAGCGAATGGAAGATCGCTCTCCCATTCGCTGCATTACACCGCCGTCGCCCAAGCCTTCTAACTCTTCCGGCGACGGCGGTGCCGAATTCTGCGCAGCGTCGTATCGGCTGTCAACGCGGCGACGCTGCACGTTCAACCCCACGAGAATCCCCAGATGCGCCACGCCGGCAACGAAACCCTGGCCGCCCTCACGGCCTATAAAAGTGGCTTCTTCAACATCGGCCTGTTCTCGGCGGTGATCAACCTGCTGATGCTGGCCCCGGCGTTGTACATGCTGCAGGTGTACGACCGGGTGCTGGCCTCGGGCAATCAGATGACCCTGCTCATGCTGACGTTGATGATCCTCGGCCTGTTCGGCCTGATGGGCGCGCTGGAGTGGGTGCGCAGCCAGGTGGTGATCCGCCTCGGCACGCAGATGGACATGCGCCTGAACCAGCGGGTCTACGACGCCGCGTTCGAAGCGCAACTCAAGGGCGGCACCCAGGCGGCAGGCCAGGCGTTGCATGACCTGACCACCTTGCGCCAGTTTGCCACCGGCCAGGCGCTGTTCGCGTTTTTCGATGCGCCGTGGTTTCCGGTGTACCTGCTGGTGATCTTCATGTTCCACCCCTGGCTTGGCCTGCTGGCGCTGGGCGGCGCGGTGATGCTGATCGCGTTGGCGTGGATCAACCACCATGTCAGCCAGGCGCCGATGGCCGAGGCCAGCCAACTGTCCATCCACGCCAGCCAGCAGGCCACGGCCAACCTGCGCAATGCCGACAGCATCGAAGCCATGGGCATGCTCGCCACCTTGCGCGGGCGTTGGTTCCACCAGCACCAGGCGTTCCTCGCCGAGCAAAACCTGGCCAGTGAAAAGACCGCCGCCGTCACCGCCTGGTCCAAGGGCGTGCGCCTGGCCTTGCAATCGCTGGTACTCGGCCTGGGCGCGTTGCTGGCGGTGCAGGGCGATATCACGCCGGGGATGATGATTGCCGGCTCGATCCTGATGGGGCGGGTGCTGAGCCCCATCGACCAATTGATCGGCGTCTGGAAACAATGGGGCTCGGCGCGCCTGGCCTACGAGCGCTTGTCGCAGCTGCTGGCGGCCAACCCGGCGCGACCGCCGCGCATGAGCCTGCCGGTGCCCAAGGGCCAGTTGAGCGTCGAGCACATCAGCGCCTGCGCCCCCGGCAGCCGTCGGCCGGCGCTGGTGAACCTGGGGTTCAACCTGCCAGCGGGGGACGTGCTCGGCGTGATCGGACCTTCCGGCTGCGGCAAATCCACCCTGGCGCGGGTGCTGGTGGGCGCCTGGGCACCGCTGGCCGGCAAGGTGCGGCTGGACGGCGCCGACCTGGCCCAGTGGGACAAACAGCAACTCGGCCCGCACATCGGCTACCTGCCCCAGGACATTCAATTGTTCGCCGGCAGCATCGCCGACAACATCGCACGGTTTGCCGAACTGGATACCGACAACGTCCTGGCCGCCGCGCAAATGGCCGGCGTACATGACCTGATCCTGCAACTGCCCCAAGGCTATGACACGCAATTGGGGGAGGGCGGTGCGGGGTTGTCCGGTGGGCAAAAGCAACGCGTGGCCCTGGCCCGTGCGCTGTACGGCCTGCCGGCGTTGATCGTGCTGGATGAGCCCAACGCCAACCTTGACGAAGTGGGCGAGCAGGCGCTGCTCCAGGCCATCACCCAGCTTAAGCAGCAGCGCCGCACGGTGATCCTGATTACCCACAAAGCCAATGTACTGAGCTTGACCGACCAGTTGCTGATCCTCAAGGACGGCCAGTTGCAGGCCTTTGGTCCGACGGCGCGGGTGCTGGAGGCGCGGCAGAAACCGGCAGCCTCCAAACCGGTGTCGACCCTGAGCATGAGCTACCGCCTCGGTGAAGGAAAACAGGCATGAGTATGAGTAAGCCGGTGCTGGCCAGCGACCGCCCTCACACGGTGTTGGCGCTGGATGACAAAAACTATTCGCGCCTGGGCTGGTTGTTGGTGCTCGGCGGCTTTGCCGGATTTATCGGCTGGGCCGCGTTGGCGCCGCTGGACAAGGGCGTGGCGGTGTCGGGCAAGGTCATGGTCTCTGGCCATCGCAAGACCGTGCAGCATCCTGCCGGGGGCATCGTCGAGCGTATCGAGGTGCGTGACGGTGATGTGGTCAACGCCGGCCAGGTGCTGTTGCGCTTGAAGGAGACGCCCTTGCGCGGGCAGATGCAGTCGCTGCGCAGCCAGTACCTGGCGTCCCTGGCCAGTGAGGCGCGCTTGAGTGCGGAAAGCGAAGGTCTGCCCGCCATCACCTTCGGTCCTGAATTGCTCAACGAGCCGGAGGCCGCCAACACCCTGAATCTGCAACGGCAACTGTTCACCAGCCGCGCCCAGGCGCTGGCCACCGAGCAGCAAGGCCTGCGCGAAACCATCGCCGGCGCCGAGGCGCAGTTGCGTGGCACGCGGGATTCCCAGGCGAGCAAGCTGCAGCAACGCGCGGCATTGAATGAGCAACTGCAAGGGCTGCGCGAGCTGGCGCGCGATGGCTATATCCCGCGCAATCGCCTGCTCGACAGCGAGCGCCTGTACGCCCAGGTCGACGGCGCCATTGCCGAGGACTACGGGCGCATCGGCCAGTTGCAGCGCCAGGTCCTGGAGCTGCGCCTGCGCATCCGCCAGCTCGGCGAAGACTTCCAGAAAGACCTGCGCGGCCAGTTGGCCGAGACCCGCACCCGCAGCGACGACCTGCGCAACCGCCTGGCCTCGGCCGAGTTCGAACTGGCCAACAGCCTGGTGCGGGCGCCGGCCTCGGGGGTGGTGGTGGGGTTGGAGGTGTACACCGAAGGCGGGGTGATCAAGCCCGGCCAGGCGCTGATGGACATCGTGCCCCAGGGCGAAGCGTTGTGGGTGGAAGCGCGGGTGCCGGTGCAAATGATCGACAAAGTGCATCCGGGCCTACCGGTGGAGTTGCTGTTCTCGGCCTTCAACCAGGCCACCACCCCACGGGTGGCCGGTGAGGTGACGCTGGTCTCCGCCGACCGCCAGGTCGATGAGCGCACCGACGAGCCTTATTACACCGTGCGCGCCCAGGTCAGTGCGGCGGGCATGCAACAACTGGACGGCGTGCGGATTCGTCCGGGCATGCCGGTGGAAACCTTCATCAAGACCGGTGAGCGTTCGATGCTCAACTACCTGTTCAAACCCTTGCTGGACCGTACCCACATGGCCTTGGTGGAAGAATGAAGGCACTGTTTTTTACCCTGTGCCTGAGCGTTACACCGGCGGCACATGCCTTGGGTTTGCTCGACGCCTACGACCTCGCCCTGCGCAATGACCCGACCTTCCAGGCCGCCATCCAGGAGCGCGAGGCCGGTGAAGAGAACCGCGTGATCGGCCGTGCAGCGTTATTGCCGAACTTGTCCTGGAGCTATAACAACTCGCGCAATGAATCCGAAGTCACCCAAAGCACCGCTGTCGGCGATGTCACCAGCGACCGTGATTACCGCAGCTACGCCTCGACCCTGACCTTGCAGCAGCCGTTGCTGGATTACGAAGCCTACGCGCGCTTTCGCCAAGGCACCGCCCAGGCGCTGATGGCCGATGAGCGTTTTCGCGGCAAGAGCCAGGAACTGGCCGTGCGCGTGCTCAGCGCCTACAGCCAGGCGCTGCTGGCGCAGGAACGCATCGAGTTGAGCCGTGCGCAGAAACGTGCGTATGCCGAACGCCTGCAACTCAATGATCGTCTACTCAAAGGCGGCGAAGGCACGCGCACCGATGTCTTGGAGACCCAAGCGCGATTGAGCCTGGCCCAGGCAGAGGAAATCGAATCGCTGGACGCCCAGGACAGCGCCTTGCGCGAGCTGGAAGCGATTGTCGGCCAGCCGTTGCAGGTCGAAGAGTTGGCCCCCCTGACCCGTCCATTCGACATCCCGCCGCTGGAGCCCAATCGCTTCGAAACCTGGCGTGAACTGGCCATGGCCAACAACCCCGAACTCAAGTCCCAGCACCACGCGCTGGACGTGGCGTCCTACGAAGTGGAGCGCAAACGCGCCGGGCACATGCCCAAGGTCAGCCTGTACGCCAGCAGCCGCCAGACCAGCTCCGATTCGGAAAGCAGCTACAACCAGAAGTACGACACCAACAGCGTCGGTATCCAGGTCAGCCTGCCGTTGTTTGCCGGCGGGTCGGTATCGGCCTCTACGCGCCAGGCGGCCAATCAACTGTCCCAGGCCCAATACGAGCTGGACGCACATACCTCGGCGACGCTGGTGGAGCTGCGCAAGCAGTTCAACCTCAACACCAGTGGCGCGGCGAAAGTGCGTGCCTACGAGATGGCTGTCAGCTCCGCCACCGCGCTGGTCACTGCGACCAAAAAGAGCGTCAGCGGCGGTGAGCGGGTCAACCTCGACGTGCTCGACGCCGAGCAACAACTGTTCACCGCCCGCCGCGACCTGGCGAATGCGCGACATGCGTATCTGCTGGCCAGGATTCAGTTGAAGTATTACGCGGGGTTGCTGAGTGAGCAGGACTTGCGGGCGTTGGCGGGGTATTTCCAGCCTTCGGCATGAGTGGTTACAACCCGGCATTCGCCGGGTTTTTTGTGGTTACTAATCTGTGAAACAGCTTCGAGACGATGGAGCCGGTTGTCGGGTGGCAGGAGGGAAATTGTTACCTGGCGGAAAATAACCTAACGGATGGGTTACGATGAAAGTAGGTGCTTACAAGGGGTATGTCATCTCAGTGTTTATCAGGGACGAGCATTGCCCGCCTCATGTACATGTCAGGGGCAAGGGGTGGGATGCGCGGTTTCGTTTCAGTTTTTTGGATGGGGACGTTGAGTTGTGGGATGTAGAGCCTGAACGGAGGCGGCCACCCACTGCGGTTCTGAAGGAAATACGCGAGGTAATCATGCAGCGACATTATCTGGCACGGGCACGCAGGATTTGGTGGGAAAAACTGCAAACGGTTTGCCTGGAGAACCATTCCTGGAACTGGGACACCAGTGAATTGGTTCCAGGGTTAGTCATTCGACGTGGTGTCTACGTTATCGCAAGCGCCTGGCACGACGCCTTAGCGCAACGGACCATTTTGAATCTGGTAAGAGCGCCAGATTGCGTAGGGATTAATTTATGAAAATCGTAAAAGCCAAAGTCATACCTTATGTACCTCTCACTGACGCCGACGTCGACAAGGCAATCGCCCGTGGCCGCAGGCTAAAGCGCCTGTACGCCAACGCCAGCAATGTGCGTTACGAAAACGATTGCATCTCCATCGGCTTCAGCGACGGCAGCCGCGTCATGTTGCCGGTGGCCGGCCTGCCGGAGTTCGAAGGGTTTTCAGAGGAAGATTTCCAGCAGTTGGAAGTCAGTTTCGGTGGCAAGGCCATTAGCTGTGAGGCCCAGGATCTGGATGTTTCGATCACGGGCCTGATCGCCACAAGCCAGCCGCTGATGGACCTGGCTACCAGCCTGGTAGCATCACGCAACGGTCGCAAGAGCAGCGCTGCCAAATCCGCCGCCGCCCGCGCCAATGGCAAGAAGGGCGGCCGGCCACGCAAGAAGGAACCTGAGGACGCTGAATTACCGCCGGGTCAATAACACCCCGGATTCCATATGGTGCGTCCACGGGAACTGGTCAAACATCGCACACTGGGTAATGCGGTGGGTGTCATGCAGTTGCGCAATATTCGCTGCCAGCGTCTCCGGGTTGCAGGAGATGTACAGGATGTTGTCGAAGCGCCGGGTCAGTTCGCAGGTGTCCGGGTCCATGCCGGCGCGGGGCGGGTCGACGAACACGCTACCGAATTCGTAGCTTTTGAGGTCGATGCCGTGCAGGCGGCGGAATGGGCGCACTTCGTTCAGCGCTTCGGTGAGCTCTTCGGCGGAGAGGCGCACCAGGGTGACGTTACCCACCGCGTTTTCATCGAGGTTGCTCAGGGCCGCATTCACCGAGGTCTTGCTGATCTCGGTAGCCAGCACTTTACGCACACGGGTGGCCAGGGGCAGGGTGAAGTTGCCGTTGCCGCAATACAGCTCCAGCAAGTCATCCGGGCGATCGCCCAAGGCTTCGTATGCCCAGTTGAGCATCTTCTGGTTCACCGTGCCGTTGGGCTGGGTGAACGCGCCTTCGGGTTGACGGTAGCTGAAGGTGCGGCCGCCGACGTCGAGTTTTTCCACCACGTAGTCGTGGCCGATCACATCGCGCTTGCCCTTGGAGCGGCCGATGATGCTCACATTCAAATCAGCCGCCAGCTTATTCGCCGCGGTGTGCCAGTGATCGTCCAGCGGGCGGTGATAACACAGGGTGATCATCGCGTCGCCGGCCAGGGTGGTGAGGAACTCCACCTGGAACAGCTTGTGGCTCAGGGCGGCGCTGGCTTGCCAGGCGGCCTTGAGCTGCGGCATCAACTGGTTGATGCGCTGGCTGGCGATGGGGAATTCTTCGATCAGGATCGGCGTGCGCTTGTCGTCCTGGGAAAACATCGCGTAGTGGCGTTCACCGCCTTCGCGCCACAAGCGGAACTCCGCCCGCAGGCGGAAGTTCTGCAGAGGCGACTCGAAGACCTGCGGCTCGGGTGCGTCGAACGGTGCCAACAGGTCACGCAAGCGCGTGACCTTGTCTTGCAGTTGATCGGTGTAGCGTGTGGCGTCAAAAGTCATGCGTTGAACCAGCCCAGCTTGATCACGAACAGAATCGACAGAATCACCAGTGCCGGGTTGAGCTCACGGTAGCGGCCCGAAAGCAGCTTGATGGCGGTCCAGGCGATGAAACCGAAGGCAATGCCGTTGGCGATGGAGTAAGTGAAGGGCATCGCCAGGGCGGTGATCACCACCGGCGCTGCAACGGTAATGTCATCCCAGTCGATTTCGGCCAGGCCTGAGGTCATCAATACGGCGACGAACAGCAGCGCCGGCGCGGTAGCAAAGGCCGGTACGCTGGCGGCCAGCGGCGAGAAGAACAGCGCCAGCAGGAACAGGATCGCCACCACGATGGCGGTCAAGCCGGTACGGCCACCGGCGCTTACGCCCGCAGCGGATTCGATGTAGCTGGTGGTGGTCGACGTACCCAGCAGGGAACCGGCCATGGCGGCGGTACTGTCGGCGATCAGCGCACGGCCCATTTTCGGCATGTGGCCGTCCTTGCCCATCAGCCCGGCGCGCTTGGCCACGCCGATCAGGGTGCCGGAGTTGTCGAACAGGTCGACGAACAGGAAGGCGAAGATCACGCTGACCAGGCCGATGTCCAGCGCGCCCTTGATATCCAGCTGCAGGAAAGTCGGGGCCAGGGACGGCGGCATCGACATCACGCCACCAAACGCGGTGACGCCCAGCAGAATGGAGACGATGGTCACCGCCAGGATGCCGATCAGCACCGCGCCGCGTACGGCCAGGGCTTCCAGCGCAACGATCAGCATGAAGCCGAGGATGGCCAGGATAGGCGCCGGCTTGGTCAGGTCGCCCATGCCCACCAGGGTGTTGGGGTTGCCGACCGCGATCCCGGCGTTGTGCAGGGCGATCAGTGCCAGGAACAGGCCGATACCGGCGGCAATCGCCGAACGCAGGGGCAGGGGAATGCTGTTGATGATCCACTCACGGATACGGAAGATCGACAGCAGGAAGAACAGCACCGCCGAAATGAATACCGCACCCAGCGCAACCTGCCAGGTGTGACCCATGTGCAACACCACGGTGTAGGTAAAGAAGGCGTTGAGGCCCATGCCCGGTGCCAGCGCGATCGGGTAGTTGGCGATCAGGCCCATCACGGTCGAACCGATGGCCGCCGCCAGGCAGGTCGCGACAAATACCGCGCCCTTGTCCATGCCGGTCTCGCCGAGGATGCTCGGGTTCACGAACAGGATGTAGGCCATGGCCAGGAATGTCGTGATGCCCGCGAGGATCTCGGTGCGCACGTTGGTGTTGTGTGCCTTGAGTTGAAACAGCTTTTCCAGCATGCCTGCTCCCTGTGACGCTATGTTGCGTCGTTATTTGTTGACCTCTAAGTCAAAGCACAAACTGCGCCAAGCGCCTGTGGTTCCAGAGAGGATCGGAAAAAGCGGCGCATCATACCAGCAGCCGAGGCTGTGTGGCGCATGGCCTTGAGGCATACTGCGGCGACGTTCAACAGCAGGTCATCGACAGCATGAAAAAAGCCAACGCGTGGAGTCTAGCCCTGATCCCTTGTCTCGGCCTGTGGTTGGGCGCGGCACCGGTGTGGGGCGCGACTGCACCGCCCTTGAGCGAGGTGCGCGTGTTCAAGGTCGAATCGGCGCACTGCACGGAAACCATCCCGGAGCGCGCGCAAAGCACCCAGATGTGCACGCACCGTGGGCCCACCCAAGTGTCGGTGATGGAAGTCGGCCTGGGTAACAACCCGGTGGGTCGCTTCAATGGTGCCGAACTGAACGGGCAACGTACGCCCGTGTGCCAGGTCGGCAGCATCAGCGAAGCCTGCAGCGGGACGGGCACGCTGATGGGCTACATCTATGTATTTGACCTGAATGTCCAGGCCCAAGGCTGGTTCGAATACAGCAACTCGTCGATCAACGGCCCGCGGAATACCTTGAAGACCCTGCTCAATATCCGCTGATCAATCAGCTTGAACGCTCAAAAAACCGGGAAGTCGTACCCCTGAGACGGCGACTTTCCTGAACGCCGCGGACGTACACCAACCCGTGAGGTGTTTATGAGCGCGATCCCCAATGGCGCGGCGGCCCAACCGTTCGTCGCCCACTCCATACGCTTGACCCTCAATGGTCAGGACCGCCAACTCGATGTATTGCCCTGGACCACGTTGCTGGATTTGCTGCGCGAGCAACTGGACCTGGTCGGCAGCAAAAAAGGCTGCGACCACGGCCAATGCGGTGCGTGCACAGTATTGCGCGACGGCAAACGCATCAACGCCTGCCTGACCCTGGCGGTGATGTGCGACGGTGCCGAGCTGACCACCATCGAAGGCCTGGCCGACGGCGACCAACTGCACCCGATGCAGCAAGCCTTCATCAAGCACGACGCCTTCCAGTGCGGTTACTGCACGCCCGGTCAGATTTGCTCCGCCGTTGGCCTGGCCAATGAAGGCCGTGCCCACGACAGCGCACAGATCCAGGAGCTGATGAGCGGCAACCTGTGCCGCTGCGGCGCCTACAGCAATATCCGCGATGCCATCGAAGAGGCTTTGCCGGCGTGCCGCGCCCAGGGAGGCGAGCAATGAATCCCTTCCAGTACAGCAAACCGGCGGATGTCCACGAAGCCGTGCACCTGAGCAGCGCGGCGTCGCGCTTTATTGCCGGGGGCACCAACCTGCTGGACTTGATGAAAGAAAACATCAGCCGCCCCGAGCACCTGATCGATATCACCGGCCTGCCGCTCAATGAGATTGAACAAACCGCCGAGGGCGGCCTGCGCATCGGCGCGCTGGTGAGCAATGCCGACCTGGCCTGGCACCCGCTGATCGAACAGCGTTACCCGTTGCTGTCCCAGGCGATCCTTGCCGGTGCTTCGCCGCAACTGCGCAATATGGCCAGTACCGGCGGCAACCTGTTGCAGCGCACCCGTTGCTACTACTTCTATGACGCTACCGTGCCCTGCAACAAGCGTGAGCCCGGCAGCGGCTGCCCGGCGCGCACTGGGTTGAACCGTATCCATGCGATCCTTGGTGCCAGCGAACAGTGCGTGGCCACTCACCCGTCGGACATGTGCGTGGCCCTGGCAGCGCTGGAGGCGCGGGTGCATGTCGAAGGCCGAGGCGGCGCGCGGATTATCGAGTTTGCCGACTTCCACCGCCTGCCCGGTGATGCGCCGCAACGCGACAACCAACTGGCCGACGATGAGCTGATCACCGCCATCGAATTGCCCGCCGACCACCTGGCCCGTCACAGCCATTACCTGAAAATCCGCGACCGCGCGTCTTACGCGTTTGCCTTGGTGTCGGTGGCCGCCGCTCTCGAGTTGGACGGCGATCGAATCGTCGACGCGCGCCTGGCCCTCGGCGGCGTGGCCCATAAACCCTGGCGCGACCGTGCGGTGGAAGCCTCGCTGATCGGCCAGGCGGTCAGCCGCGAGACCTTCAGCAATGCCGCCGACGCGGTGCTGCAAGACGCCGAGCCGCTGGAACACAACGGCTTCAAGATCAAGCTGGCGCGCCGCGCAATCATCCGTGCCCTGAGCGACGCCGCCGTCGCAGGAGATCGCCCATGACCGCTATTGGCAAACCCCTGGACCGTGTCGACGGTCTGCTCAAGGTCACCGGCCAGGCGCGTTATGCCGGTGAGTTTCCCGAGGACGGCCTGCTCCACGGCAGTGTGGTGTCCAGCACCATCGCCAAGGGCCGTGTGCTGGCGATCGATGCGTCCAGGGCACTGGCCCTGCCGGGCGTGATGGCGGTTATCCATCACCTCAACCGGCCGAAAATCGCCCGTTACGACGATGCCTTCCAGGATGACGATGCGGCGGACGGTTCACCGTTTCGCCCGCTGTATAACGACCGTGTGCTGTACAGCGGCCAGCCCCTGGCCCTGGTGATCGCCGACAACCTTGAACTGGCGCGACATGCCGGCTCGCTGGTAGCGATCGACTACGCACGGGAAGACTTCGAGACCGACCTGCTCGCCCAGCAGGAACAGGCCCATGCTTCACCGCAGGCGCCGCCCAAGCCGCGTGGCAATTTCCAGGCCGAGTGGGCCGCTGCCGCCGTCAGCCTCGACCTGCACTACAGCACCCCCATCGAACACCACAACCCCATGGAACCCCACGCCAGCACCGTGCTGTATCAGCCGGACGGCACCTTGCATATTCATGACAAGACCCAGGGCCCGCAGAACTGCCAGGCCTATGTGCAAGACGTGTTCGGCCTGGATAAAAGCCAGGTGCGGATCTTCGCCGCATTCGTCGGCGGCGCGTTCGGCTCGGGCTTGCGCCCGCAGTATCAATTGCCGCTGGCGGTGATGGCGTCCCTGGCGCTCAAGCGCTCGGTGCGCGTCACCCTGACCCGCCAGCAGATGTTCACCTTCGGCTACCGCCCGCGCACCTTGCAGCGTTTGCAGATGGGCGCCGCCGCCAATGGTCGCCTGCTGGCGCTGGGGCATACGGCGATTGGCCAGACCTCGCGCTTCGAAGACTTCAGCGAGCACGTGGTGGAGTGGAGCGGCATGCTCTATCACTGCGACAACGTGCAACTGACCTACAAACTGGTGCCGCTGGATGTATTCACGCCCCTGGACATGCGCGCGCCCGGCGCTGCCTTGGGCGTGATCGGCCTGGAGTGCGCCATGGACGAATTGGCCAGCGCCTTGGGCATGGACCCGGTGCAACTGCGGCTGGTCAACTACGCCGAGCGCAACCAGAACGAAGACAAACCCTGGTCGAGCAAGGCCCTGCGCGAGTGTTACAGCGAAGGTGCCGAGCGCTTCGGCTGGAGCCAGCGCAACCCGGAACCGCGCAGCATGCGCGACGGCTGCCAGTTGATCGGCTGGGGCATGGCCGGTGGCGTGTGGGAGGCCATGCAGATGAAGGCCAGCGCCAAGGCGCGCATCGACGCCGAGGGCAAGCTGACCGTCAGCAGCGCCACCACGGACATCGGCACCGGCACCTACACGGTGATGACCCAGATCGCGGCGCAGGCCAGTGGCGTGGCGGTTGAGGACGTGGTGTTCCTGCTCGGCGACTCTTCATTGCCCACCGCGCCGCTGCAAGGCGGCTCGTTCACCGTGTCGTCCGTCGGCACCGCCGTGCAGCAAGCCTGCGAAGCGTTGAGCGCGAGGCTGCTGACCATTGCCCGGCAGACTTACCCGGTGTTCAAGGATGCCGAGTCCGTGCGTTTTGAAGACGGCCAACTGCACACCGGCGACGTGAGCGTGTCGTTGGCACAGCTGGTCAAGGACAGCGGTGAAGAGAGCGTGGAAGTCCAGGTCGACAGCGAGCCGGACAAGAAACGCGAGGGCTACGCCACCGCGACCCATTCGGCGGTGTTCGTCGAAGTGCGGGTGGATGAAGACTTGGGCACGATCAAGGTCAGCCGCGTGGTCAGCGCCATTGCGGCCGGGCGGGTGGTCAACCCGAAGATGGCCCGCAGCCAGATCCTCGGCGGGGTGGTGTGGGGCATTGGCATGGCCCTGCATGAGGAGACCCAGATCGACCATCAGTTGGGTCGCTACATGAACCACAGCCTGGCCGAGTACCACATTCCGGTAAATGCCGATATCGGCGAGATTGACGTGGTGTTTGTCGAGGAACATGACGAGATCGTCAACGCCCTAGGGTCCAAGGGCGTGGGAGAGATCGGCATTGTCGGGGTGGCGGCGGCGGTGGCGAATGCGGTCTACCATGCCACCGGCAAGCGGGTGCGAGAGTTTCCGATCACCCTGGATAAGGTGCTCTAGAGCACCTTATCCAACGGTTTACAGGTCAATGTAGAGTTCTGTCTTGTCTCGGGATTGAATAAGCGAGGGGCCCTTGCCGGGGATTGCATCGTCGACACTAACCCCGGTGGCGCCTGTCAACTGAGATATGCCTCGAATCGCAGGTTCGCCGTCATAGGTGAACACATGGTCGCTGCCGACTCTTGCAACCCATTTGGACTGCGGGTTCGCGGCTTGGTCGTGCTCGATCAGTTTGGTTGCGTAGTAGTTCATGTTTTTGAGACGTGTGGACTTCGGTTCTACTGAAGGCACATCAATCGCTTTGACTCGAACACCATGCGCTCGCATGGTCAACAGAAGCTCTCGATTGGTGTATGCCCCGTGTGTACTGTGGGCGCGGTCAATCAATCGCAAATTCGATCTTAGCGCGGCTGAAAATTCACCGGTTTCGAAAAACCTGTCCAGATCGGGCTGCAACGAATGCTCGAACCCTTCCGAGTACAGTGTGGAGACATTGTTTCTCTCAAACTCGGCTGCATTATCGATCAGCAGTCGCAGACCGGCAGATTGGGAATGGTCTTCGCCAATAATCATGCCGAGGGATTTCTGGTAGACGGTATTGATGACCTCTGACATTGACGCATTGCCCGGGATATCCGAGTGAGCGGGGCGCTCCTTGGTCTTGGCCTTTTTATGGAAGGTGTCAGCGTCCTGCTTCATTCGCTTGTCGATTTTCTCGTTTGTCCGCGACGTTGATGCTTCTCCCTGTGCAGGGTAGTCGTACGCGGCGGGGTCAAAACTTTGCTCCGCCGAACCTCTTGACCACCATGGCCACCTTATTCCTCCCGGTCCGTTGATCGGCTCCCAGGCGCCGTCCTGGGTGGAGTGCACCGTCATCACAGGCTTTCTCGTCTCGGGATCAATAATGCGGGCATACCCGTCACTGAGTTTGAACCTACCGTCGATCTCATAGATACGGCTGATGTCTTCAGCATCGGTCAAACGGATAAACCACCTGTCTGCACCATCACTTCCTTTTACTTGATACATGCCTTTGGCGTTGGCATGAGCCCCCGAGATCAGTTGTTCTCCCTCCACGACGGCGTGGTTGCTGATATCGAGCCACTGTGACGGGCGCAGACGATTGACTTCGTCGGCAGTGGGCCCCGGACCGGGTACGGCGCTGACGGGTTCTTTTATTGGCTGGGTCGCAGGCGTTGCTGACGTGGGGCTGTTCGACTTGAGTGACGGTTTAGACTCGGGCAGGTTTTTCCTCGCGGGGCTGTTCGGTTTCAACGCAAGCCCATCTGCCAGGTCCCTTGTCTCCTGAACAGACAGCGCCTCATTTCGAAGCGCTTTGGCCAGCAGCGAAGACAGCATTCTGGCTTGGCCATAGGCAGGGATGAATCCCTGTGCGAAATCACCGACGTTTTTGAGCTCTGCGTCCAGCGTCGACTTGTCGAGACCGAATACCTTGCCAAGCTGATTGTTTGTATTCAAGTCAACCAACAGAGCACTGAATGGGTTGTCCAGGTAGCGCTCTACGGTGTCTGCGGTGGTTTTATTCACACCGAATACTTGCAAGGCATCCGCTATACCTGCAGAGGGATGCTCAAGGTGTTTGAGAAACTCCTCGTAGAATCCCCGGAGATCGTTTGCTCCGACATTTTCAGCCGCTTCGTTCTGGACTTTGTACTTGAACTCGCCGAATGTGATTGGCACCAGTGGCTTGTGACTGTTCAAGCCATCCTTCACAAAATAGAAGTTGTGCTGTTTGTCTTGGCCCAGAAGGTTTCCGTAGGCGTCATAGGTAAACAAGACTGTTTCTCCGTCGGGTCGCTGCCCGGAATAAAGCAGTCGTCCGCTCGGTGAAGAGCTTTCCTCTTTAATATTCGTCAAGCCATTGACCGCAGTGGGCGGCGCAGTGGGGCCTTTATCCAGACGCCCGAAGATATTGTCGCCTTCATTGGCATAGGGGCCGACGATGGCGTTGATATCATTGTTTCTGAACCGAATCAGTGTATCGATAACCCGTGTTTTTTTTTCGGATGACTCACCGCCCGCAAAATGCTGGCTGAAGGACTCCAGTCGCTTGGGCTCGTTGGCCTGGGTTTTCACCCATGCGTTCATTTCTTCGGTGGTTGTGAATGAGTGAAGTGAACGACCTTCCTTTTCTGGAACAAATAGCACGATATTCGGCTCGTCAGGCACAGCCGGAACACGCTGAATAAATATGATGTCCCTGGCTTGGATGCCATCCACGGCAAAGGTCTTGACTTGCACTTGAGGGCTGTTTTTTTTACCCGGCCACATCACGGCATCGGCTATTTGGCTGACCTCTGGACTCATGTATCCGCTGTTCAGATCCTTTGCGACGCTTGTCGTGAACCGATCCTTGGCGTTCATCAGGATGTAGTTGTCGTTGGGTGTGTTCCAGGAGGCAGTCGGGAATAGGTGGGGGGTCGTCATCCCGATGGGGACGCTGGCATTATTCACGTTGTTCATCAACTGAGGGCCCGTCGAAAGGTATTTGGTTAGCACCGGATTATTCCAGTAATGTTGTAACCCTTACGTGACCCCAACTTAAGAACGCGTTCCATCTTCGGCCTGCATCCGTGCCTAAGTGCTTTTCTCTTCCACCGGCACATGCATACGATCCCGATTCGCCAGGGTCGGGAACAGTTTGATCCACACCCCGGTCACCACCAGCGTACCGATCCCGCCCATGACCACGGCGGGCACGGTGCCGAACCAATGGGCGGTAATCCCCGATTCGAACTCGCCCAATTGGTTGGACGCGCCGATAAACAGACCATTGACCGCACTGACCCGCCCGCGCATTTCATCCGGCGTCTCCAACTGCACGAAGGACGCACGGATCACCATGCTGATCATGTCCGCCGCGCCCAGCACCACCAGCACCGCCAGGGAAAACCAGAACGAGGTGGACAGGCCGAAGGCGATGGTTGCCACGCCGAATACGCCGACGGCGGTGAACATCACCCGGCCCACCTGCCGATCTACCGAAAAGCGCGCCAGCCACAACGACATCAACAACGCGCCCACCGCCGGCGCCGAGCGCAACAGGCCCAGGCCCCAGGCGCCGGTCAGCAGGATGTCCTTGGCGAACACCGGCAGCAACGCGGTGGCGCCGCCCAGCAGCACGGCGAACAGGTCGAGGGAAATCGCCCCGAGGATGTCCGGGCGACTGCGGATAAAGCGGATGCCGGCCAGCAGTGAATCGAGGGTGGCCTTGCCTTTGTTGAGCGGGGTCTGGCGGGCGGGCAGGTTGAGGGTCAGCACACAGGCAATGAGGTACAGCGCCACCGTGGGCCCATACACCCAGACGCTGCCGAAGGCGTATAGCAAACCACCGAGGGCCGGGGCGACAATGGTTGCCAGTTGCTGGGCCGACTGCGACGAGGCCACCGCACGCGGGAACAGCGCACTGGGCACGATGCTCGGCAGCAGGGCCTGGGTGGTGGGCATTTCAAACGAGCGCGCGGCGCCGAGCAGGAAGGCGAGGATAAAGATCATCTCGCGGGTCACGTTGCCGGTGAGGCCGCCGATGGCCAGGGAAAGGGCAATCAGCGCCTGCACGGTCTGGCAGATGGCCGCGACTTTGCGTCGCTCATAGCGGTCGGCCACATGCCCGGTGTGCAGCATGAACAGCACGCGCGGCACGAACTCCACCAGACCGACCAGCCCCAGGTCGAGCACGTTGCCGGTGAGTTGGTAGAGGTTCCAACCAATGGCCACGGTAAGCATCTGGAAGCCGCTGGCGGTGAAGATCCGTGCCAGCCAGAACGCAATGAAAGGGCGGTGGTGACGTAACAGCAACGTGGGTTCACTGGGCATCGGAAATTCAGGTCAAGGCCGGAGGGAAGGGGCAGATTAGCATCAAGCTGTAACAATTAGTTGCGAGAAGAAGGCTGAGGCAAGCTGTCACGCGGCAAAAGACCACACAGGCCAGCCGTGAAAATGGGACTACTCTTTTCACTGTGATTGACCCAGATCAAAGTCATTTCAGAATTTGTTCTGGTGGCCGCAAGGCCCGATTCCCTACGTGGCTGGTTAAAAAAAGAAACGAATTGAAATTCGCCAGACTCCATATCCGTGGGGGCAGTGGGTGCAGGCTCCCGCCAGCAGCCGGTATTACCTGACAGAGGAAGACTTATGTTCGGTTTGGAGGCGCTAGATCTCGCCCGAATTCAGTTCGCGTTCACCATCTCATTCCACATCCTGTTCCCGGCGATCACCATCGGCCTGGCCAGTTACCTCGCGGTGCTGGAAGGCTTGTGGCTCAAGACCCACAACGATACTTACCGTGACCTCTACCATTTCTGGTCGAAGATCTTTGCCGTCAACTTCGGCATGGGCGTGGTCTCCGGTTTGGTCATGGCCTACCAGTTCGGCACCAACTGGAGCCGCTTCTCGGACTTCGCCGGCGCCGTGACCGGGCCGCTCCTGACGTACGAAGTGCTTACGGCCTTCTTCCTGGAAGCCGGTTTCCTCGGCGTGATGCTGTTCGGCTGGAACAAGGTGGGGCGCAAGCTGCACTTCTTCTCCACCGTGATGGTGGCCGTCGGTACGTTGATCTCGACCTTCTGGATCCTGGCGTCCAACA
Source organism: Pseudomonas sp. 8 R 14 (assembly GCF_900005955.1). NCBI lineage: Bacteria > Pseudomonadati > Pseudomonadota > Gammaproteobacteria > Pseudomonadales > Pseudomonadaceae > Pseudomonas > Pseudomonas sp. 8 R 14. Next base: position 21,248 of record NZ_CVTH01000026.1, read on the forward strand.
GCTGGATGCAGACGCCGCAAGGCTTTGAAATCATCGACGGCCGCGTGATTCCTACCGATTGGCTGGCGGTGATCTTCAACCCGTCGTTCCCTTACCGCCTGATGCACATGGCGACGGCGGCGTTCGTGGCCACCGCGTTCTTCGTCGGCTCCTCGGCGGCCTGGCACTTGCTGCGCGGCAAGGACAACCCGGCGATCCGCAAAATGTTGTCGATGGCGATGTGGATGGCCCTGATCGTGGCGCCTATCCAGGCGGTGATCGGCGACTTCCATGGCCTCAACACCCTCGAGCACCAGCCGGCGAAAATTGCCGCGATTGAAGGCCACTGGGAAAACAAAGGCAATGAGCCAACGCCGCTGATCCTGTTTGGCTGGCCGGACATGAAGGCCGAAAAAACCAAGTATGCGGTGGAGATTCCGTACCTGGGCAGCCTGATCCTGACCCACTCCCTGGACAAACAGGTGCCAGCGCTCAAGGAATTCCCGCCGGAAGACCGGCCGAATTCGACCATCGTATTCTGGTCGTTCCGGGTCATGGTCGGCCTGGGGTTCCTGATGATCTTCACCGGCCTGTTCAGCCTCTGGCTGCGCCGGGGCGACAAGATGTACACGTCCAGGCCGTTCCTGTACCTGGCGCTGTGGATGGGGCCGTCTGGCCTGATCGCGATTCTCGCCGGTTGGTTCACCACTGAAATCGGCCGCCAGCCGTGGGTGGTCTACGGGTTGATGCGCACGGCGGATGCTTCTTCCGGGCATAGCCTGGCGCAGATGACGATTACCCTGGTGTTGTTCGTGGTGGTGTACTTCGCGCTGTTCGGCGCCGGCCTGGGCTACATGATGCGCCTGGTGCGCAAAGGCCCGGTGACCCACGAAGGCACGGAACCGACCCACGGTGGCCCTGGCCAGAAACGCACACCGGCCCGTCCGTTGTCCGCCGCCGATGATGGCAGCGATGACGACCACGCCCACATCCAGCACAAGGGGAATTGAGATGGGTATTGATCTTCCGCTGATCTGGGCCGTGATCATCATCTTCGGCATCATGATGTACGTGGTCATGGACGGCTTCGACCTGGGCATCGGCATCCTCTTCCCGTTTATCCCGGGCAAGACCGACCGTGACGTGATGATGAACACCGTGGCCCCGGTCTGGGACGGTAACGAAACCTGGCTGGTGCTGGGCGGCGCGGCGTTGTTCGGCGCGTTCCCGCTGGCCTATTCGGTGGTGTTGTCGGCCCTGTACCTGCCGCTGATCCTGATGCTGGTGGGGCTGATCTTTCGTGGCGTGGCCTTCGAGTTCCGCTTCAAGGCCAAGGACCACAAGCGTCACCTGTGGGACAAGGCGTTTATCGGCGGTTCGCTGGCGGCCACGTTCTTCCAGGGCGTCGCGCTGGGGGCGTTTATCGACGGGATCCCGGTGGTCAATCGCCAGTTTGCCGGCGGCTCGCTGGACTGGCTCACGCCGTTCACGATGTTCTGCGGCGTGGCGCTGATCGTGGCCTATGCCTTGCTCGGTTGCACCTGGCTGATCATGAAAACCGAGGGCCCGTTGCAGGAGAAGATGCATAACCTGGCGCGGCCTTTGGCCTTCGTGGTGCTGGCCGTGATCGGCATCGTGAGTCTCTGGACGCCGCTGTCGCACCCGGAAATCGCCTCGCGCTGGTTCACCCTGCCGAACCTGTTCTGGTTCCTGCCGGTACCGATCCTGGTGCTGGTGACCATGTACGGCTTGATCCGCGCCGTGGCGCGGAATGCCCACTACACGCCGTTCCTGCTGACGCTGGTGCTGATCTTCCTCGGCTACAGCGGCCTGGGGATCAGCCTGTGGCCGAACATCATCCCGCCATCCGTGTCGATCTGGGATGCCGCTGCGCCGCCGCAGAGCCAAGGCTTCATGCTGGTGGGCACCTTGTTCATCATTCCGTTCATCCTGGGCTACACCTTCTGGAGCTACTACGTGTTCCGCGGCAAGGTCACCCACGAAGACGGCTATCACTAGGAGGGTCGTTGCATGTCCGGCAAACCTACGTTGCACGAGATCGAACAGGCCGAGAAACAGCCGCTGTGGCGGCGCCTCGGCTGGCTGGCGATGATCTGGACCGGCAGTGTGCTGGCCCTGTTCGTGGTGGCCAGCCTGATGCGCATGTTCATGAATGCGGCCGGCCTGACCACCCACTGACATCCCGATCCGGGCTTCGCGGCCCGCTGCCTGTTAACTTGAGGGCAAGCCCTGCTCTTCTTTTGGAAGGGCAGGGCTTTTTTTATTTGCGCGCTTTGAGAATCACGAACTTGGGCGTGGCAGCGACCTGCTCTACGCCACGGAACAAGCGCGCCAACTTGCTGTGATAACCCAGGTGACGGTTGCCGACGATATACAGGGCGCCGCCGACCACCAATGCCTCCCGCGCCTGCTGGAACATACGCCAGGCGAGGAAGTCGCCGACCACCTGCTGCTGGTGGAACGGCGGGTTGCACAGCACAACGTCGAGGGAGTCCGGCTCCTGGCCGGCCAGGCCGTCCCCGGCGCGTACTGTCACCTCCCGATCGCCGAGGGCGGCGTGCCAGTTCTCAAGGGCCGATTGCACGGCCATATAGGACTCGTCCACCAAGGTGTACTGGGCGTCGGGGTTTTGCAGGGCGCTGGCAATCGCCAATACCCCGTTGCCGCAACCCAGGTCCGCCACGCGGGCACTGCCCAGGTTGTCGGGCAGGTGCGGCAGGAAGGCGCGGGTGCCGATGTCCAGGCCTTCACGGCAGAACACGTTGGCATGGTTGAGCAGTTCGATAGCCGGCGCGTCCAGGGTGTAGCGCGTCGGGTAGGGCGAGACCGCCGTGGGGCGGTCGGCCAGTGTCGCGATCAGCAACCGCGCCTTCTTCACCGCCAGGGAGGCGTGCATCGGCCCGATATAGCGCTCCAGCAACTCACCGGCCGCCCGGGGCAGGTGCTTGACCATCGCTGCGGCGATCACTTCGGCACCCGGCGCCAGTTGGCCTTGCAGGCGGATCAGTTGTTCTTCCAGCAATGCCAGGGTCTTGGGGACGCGGATCAGCACCCGGTCGAACGGCCCGCTGGGCACCTCGCTGGCGGGGATGAACGGCACGGCGTCAAAGGCCTTGCCATTGCGCACCAGGTTTTTATCCAGGCCCAGGGCGGCCAGGAACGAGTCGCCGCTGGAGGTCACCTGCACCCGGCCTTCCAGGCTCGCAGCCAGGGCGCCGAAGCTGTCATTGAGCACCAGCACGCGGGTCGCAGCGCTCGGTTGCTGTTCAGCCAGGTAGCTGAGCAGGTACTCGTCGGCGGCGTCGAAGGCTTGCAGCGGATCGTTATGTTGCTCTGGCTGGCGGATCAGATCGAGCTGGGCGAAGGGGCTGTCGAGCAGGGGCATGGCGAGGGAGGCTCTGGGTCATCGATGGGTGTTCGGCAGTCGGCTGCGGAACCGTCTGAGTGAACAGCGGGCGGCACCCCGTGGGGACAGCCCAGCACTCAGAATGGGTCGTAAATGTTACTTTTTTTCCTGAGGGATTACATGCGGTGTTTCAACGCTGATTAAAACAACCCCGCTTTCGAAGCGCAGAGCACGGCGGCGATCTTGTTGTTGACTCCCAGCTTTTTGAAGCAACTGCAGATATGAAAGCCCACCGTACGTTCGGACAGGCACAGGATGGCGGCAATGTCCGCGGCGGTCTTGCCCATGGCTGACCACTTGAGGATTTCGGTTTCGCGCGGGGTTAATTTGCTTGCAGGGTTAATGCTGGGCTTGTGTGCATAAGTCTTCGCGACGACCGCATGCATCGCATGGCACAGCCACAGCACCTGGCCGGCTTTTTCATAAAGCTCCTGCGGGGTCACTTCACCTGCACTGCGACCAAGGGTCAGCATGCTGAACACACCCTGGAAATCATGCACGGCTTGGGTCCATCCCAAATGCACACCAAAGGATTGGGCTAAAGACCACAGGTTGGGTGAGTCTTTAAAGGTTTTTTCCTCCCAGACAAGGGGCAGCACACAACGTTTGCAATTTTCCACCACGGGATCAGCGTCAAAGAAGTGGGCCTGGTTATACAGTTTGTTCCACTCATCGGGATAGTTGTTGAGGCGAATAGGCTTCGTTTGGTTGTTAGGTAGTTGAGAACTCATCGTAAAAGAACAGTATTGGAAGCCAAGTGCGTAGGTGTGGTTGACAGCCATCTCGAAAAGAGTCGTAACCTCGCTCTCGCCTTCCAGTTTGGGAAGTCGGGTATTGCGCCAGTTGACCATTGGTAACTCTCCATGGGTTTCCGCATGACATGGGATACGTCCTGAACTCCCACTGCACGGAAATTAGTGTAGGACATGAGCTACATCGCGAAACAAAATTTTCGCTCTTGCAGGGCAGCGTTTAAGAAATTTTCTCTAAGGTCGCGGCGGGCTTAGCTAGGGGCTTAGTTGTTTTTTTCGATTTTTTAGTCAGTTGAAGCACCTGTAGCGGATCAACTTAGAGCGTGCTTGTAGCGCGGATAAAGGGGCTAATAGCAAATTGATCAGAGTTGATATTAGGTTGCCATTATTTTGTGCCTATATAATGCCACTACCAACCAGAGGTGTTTCCGGGCTCGAGTTTGAGGGACACTAGGGCACCTGTAGAACGGAGTCCCCCATGACGGCCAGTGCTGAGAAATTTACCCGCCAGACCTTGCTCGATGTGCAATCCCTGACCCCCAGCCTGTTTACCCTGCGAACCACCCGTGACCCAGGGTTCCGGTTTACCGCCGGCCAGTTCGTGCGCCTGGGGGTCAGCAAGGCGGATGGCAGCACGGTGTGGCGCGCGTATTCCGTGGTGTCCTCGCCGTTTGATGAATACTTGGACTTCTTCTCGATTGTTGTCCCAGGCGGCGAATTCACCAGTGAGCTCAGCCGATTGCGGGTGGGCGATACCTTGATGGTGGAGCGCCAGGCTACCGGGTTCCTGACCCTGAACCGTTTCGTCGATGGCCGTGACTTGTGGATGTTAGGCACCGGCACCGGGGTGGCACCGTTTTTGTCGATCCTGCAGGACTTCGAAGTCTGGGAGAAATTCGAGCGCATCCTCCTGGTATACAGCGCGCGGGAAGCCCGGGAGCTGGCGTACCAGTCGCTGATCAAGGGGTTGGGCGAGCGGGAGTACCTGGCAGAATATGCGCACAAACTGACCTACATCCCCATCGTGACCCGAGAGGATTATCCGGGCGCGTTGAGTGGGCGTATTACCACCTCGATCGAAAACGGAGAATTGGAGCGTGCTGCCGGCGTCGAGCTGACCCCGGAACACTCCCGCGTGCTGATTTGCGGCAACCCGCAGATGGTGGATGACACTCGCCAGTTGCTCAAGCAGCGCGACATGCAACTGAGCCTTAGCCGCCGGCCAGGGCAGGTGGCAGTGGAAAACTACTGGTAATGAAAAGGCGCCTCAAGGAGGCGCCTTTTTTCCAAGCCGGCAGGGGTTAAAGCGGCTTGTCGTTCTGCGCCTTGAGCAGGTCGCGAATCTCGCCCAGCAGCACTTCTTCCTTGCTCGGTGTCGGTGGCAGGCTAGGCGCCACGGCTTCTTCGCGCTTGAGGCGGTTGATGGCCTTGACGCCCATGAAGATCGCGAACGCGACGATCACAAAGTCGATCACGCTCTGGATGAACTTGCCGTACGCCAGCACCACGGCAGGCACATCGCCCTGTGCCGCCTTGAGCGTAATCGCCAGGTCACCAAAGTCCACGCCACCGATCAACAGACCAATGGGCGGCATCACCACATCGCCTACAAACGAGGAAACAATTTTGCCGAAGGCGGCGCCGATGATGATACCGACGGCCATGTCGACCACATTACCTTTGACCGCGAAGGCCTTGAACTCACTGATCACGCCCATAGGTTATTCCTTGTTACAGATGAGAAGGGTGCCGCTCAGTGTAAGTCAGTCGTAACCGGCTTGCCTGATACAGCTGCTAACACTGTCAGTTTTTATCGACACATTAAATCGCAAATAGTTTGCAAAGTGCCACCAGTCGCGCGCGAAATACGCGCCATTTCAGCGGCTTACCACATTATTTTCTTAATCGCCCTGGTGGTGTTTTTCTATTTATCTTCTGACTCGCGGGTCACTAGCCTCTGGCAAGCACAACTGAATGTGCATTAAAAAAACCAGAGGAAACCTTGATGAAGAATCCAATGAATCGCGGCCCGGTATTGGCGCGTCATGTGCTGGTACTGGCGACCGCCAGCCTGCTTTCCCTCTCTGTACAAGCCGCCAACCTGACCCGTGACAACGGTGCCGCCGTCGGCGACAACCAGAACTCGCAAACCGCCGGCGCCAATGGCCCGGTGCTGCTTCAGGACGTGCAACTGATCCAGAAACTGCAGCGCTTCGACCGTGAGCGCATCCCCGAGCGCGTGGTGCATGCCCGTGGCACCGGCGCCCATGGCACCTTCACCGTCACCGATAACCTCAGTGACCTGACCAAGGCCAAGGTCTTCGCTGCTGGCGAAACCACCCCGGTGTTCGTGCGCTTCTCGGCCGTGGTGCACGGCAATCATTCCCCGGAAACCCTGCGTGACCCGCGCGGCTTCGCCACCAAGTTCTATACCGCCGATGGCAACTGGGACTTGGTGGGTAATAACTTCCCGACGTTCTTTATCCGCGATGCCATCAAGTTCCCCGACATGGTCCACGCCTTCAAGCCGGACCCGCGCACTAACCTGGACGATGACTCCCGTCGCTTCGACTTCTTCTCCCATGTTCCCGAGGCCACTCGCACACTTACCGAGTTGTATTCCGACTCCGGTACTCCGGCCAGTTATCGGGAAATGGACGGCAATGGCGTACATGCCTACAAGTTGATCAACGCCAAGGGTGAAGTGCACTACGTCAAGTTCCACTGGAAGAGCCTGCAAGGCATCAAGAACCTCGATCCCAAGCAAGTTAGCGAAGTGCAGGGGCGTGACTACAGCCATATGACCAATGACTTGGTCACCCATATCAACAAGGGCGACTTCCCCAAGTGGGACCTGTATGTGCAGGTACTCAAGCCGGAAGACTTGGCCAAGTTTGATTTCGACCCGCTGGACGCCACCAAGATCTGGCCGAATGTGCCCGAGCGCAAAGTCGGGCAGATGGTGCTGAACCGCAATCCGGCGAATGTCTTCCAGGAAACCGAGCAAGTGGCCATGGCCCCGGCCAACCTGGTACCGGGTATCGAGCCGTCGGAAGACCGCCTGCTGCAAGGCCGGGTGTTCTCGTATGCCGACACGCAGATGTATCGCCTGGGCGCCAATGCCCTGCAACTGCCGATCAACGCCCCTCGGGTCACCGTCAACAACGGTAACCAGGACGGCGCGCTGAACTTCGGCAAGACCACCAGCGGCGTGAACTACCAGCCAAGTCGCCTGGAAAACCGTGAAGAGCCGCAAACCGCGCGCTACAGCCAGACGGCACTGTCGGGCAGCACCCAGCAGGCGAAGATCCAGCGTGAGCAGAACTTCAAGCAGGCCGGCGATCTGTATCGCTCCTACAACAAGAAAGAGCGTCAGGACTTGATCGACAACTTCGGCGGCTCCCTGGCCACGACCGATGACGAGAGCAAGCACATCATCCTGTCGTTCCTCTACAAGGCTGATCCGGAGTACGGCACCGGCGTGGCCAAGGTCGCCAAGGGTGATCTGGCGCGCGTGAAGGCGCTGGCCGAAAAACTCACTGACTGATGTTGGTTTTGGTCGATGCCCATGCGGGCGTCGACCTCTGGCAGGAGAGAACCCATGCGTATTTCTATCGGCTTACTGATGGCCATGCTGGCTTTTGTCGCCCATGCCGAGTCGCCCGACCCGGTCGCACTCAAGGCGCAGCTCCAGGATTATTACTTCGACGCCGCCCGCCGTGGCGACCTCGACATGCTCAACACCTTCATCGACGCCGGCTTCCCCCTCAACACCCAGGACGACAAGGGCTACACCGCGCTGATCCTCGCCGCCTACCACGGCGAAAGCGCCTACGTGGAGCGTTTGCTCGCCGCCGGTGCCGACGCCTGTGTGCAGGACAAACGTGGCAACACCGCGTTGATGGGGGCGATCTTCAAGGGTGAATTGAGCATTGCCCAGCGCCTGCTGGCCACCGACTGCAACCCCGACCAGCGTAACGGTGCCGGTCAGACGGCGGCCATGTATGCCGGGCTGTTCAAGCGCATCGAGTTGCTCGACGAACTCAAGGCCAAGGGCGCCGATCTCAACGCCGAAGACCCGGTCGGCAATAGTGCTTCACGATTGGCCAGCGGTGAAATCCGGACCCCGGCGTCGCGCTGAGCTATCATCGCGGTTTTTCGGTTGGAGGTTCTCAAATGGCAAAGGCCAAGCGCATGTACGGCTGCACGGAGTGCGGCGCGACCTTTCCCAAGTGGGCCGGCCAATGCACCGAGTGTGGTGCGTGGAATACCCTGACTGAAACCATGATCGAAAGCGGCGGCGCCGCTGCCCCTACCGGGCGTGCCGGTTGGACCGGGCAGCAGGCGCAGATCAAGACCCTGGCCGAAGTCAGCGTCGAAGAGATCCCGCGTTTCTCGACGGCTTCCGGCGAGCTGGATCGGGTTCTGGGTGGCGGCCTGGTGGACGGCTCGGTGGTGTTGATTGGCGGCGACCCCGGCATCGGCAAATCGACGATTCTGCTGCAAACCCTGTGCAGCATCGCCAGCCGCATGCCGGCGCTGTACGTCACCGGCGAAGAATCCCAGCAACAGGTGGCCATGCGCGCGCGCCGCCTGGGCCTGCCCCAGGACCAACTGCGGGTCATGACCGAAACCTGCATCGAAAGCATCATCGCCACAGCCCGGATCGAAAAACCCAAGGTCATGGTGATCGACTCGATCCAGACGATTTTCACCGAGCAATTGCAGTCGGCGCCGGGCGGCGTGTCCCAGGTGCGCGAAAGTGCGGCGTTGCTGGTGCGCTACGCCAAGCAGAGCGGCACGGCGATCTTCCTGGTCGGCCACGTCACCAAAGAGGGCGCGCTGGCCGGGCCACGGGTGCTGGAGCATATGGTCGATACCGTGCTGTATTTCGAAGGCGAGTCCGATGGCCGCTTGCGCTTGCTGCGGGCGGTGAAGAACCGCTTCGGCGCGGTGAACGAACTGGGTGTGTTCGCCATGACTGACCGGGGGCTGAAGGAAGTCTCCAACCCCTCGGCGATTTTCCTGACCCGCGCCCAGGAAGAAGTCCCAGGCAGCGTGGTCATGGCGACGTGGGAAGGTACCCGGCCGATGCTGGTGGAAGTCCAGGCGCTGGTGGATGACAGCCATCTGGCCAACCCACGCCGCGTCACGCTGGGCCTGGATCAAAACCGCCTGGCGATGCTGTTGGCGGTGCTGCACCGCCATGGGGGGATCCCGACCCATGACCAGGACGTGTTCCTCAACGTGGTCGGCGGGGTCAAGGTGCTGGAAACCGCGTCCGACCTGGCGTTGATGGCGGCAGTGATGTCCAGCCTGCGCAACCGGCCATTGCCCCACGACCTGCTGGTGTTCGGTGAGGTGGGCCTGTCGGGCGAAGTGCGCCCGGTGCCCAGCGGCCAGGAACGCTTGAAGGAAGCGGCCAAGCATGGCTTCAAACGCGCGATCGTGCCCAAGGGCAATGCGCCGAAGGAAATGCCGCCAGGATTGCAGGTAATTGGAGTCACGCGCCTGGAGCAGGCGTTGGATGCACTTTTCGAATAATTCAGGGATGGACGCCATGCAACGATCGAATCGCTGGGGTGTAGTCGCCCTGTTTGTCGCCTTGGCCGGCTTGCCCGCCATGGCCTGGGCTGAGCTGCCAACGGGCTATCGCCTGGCGCAAACGCTGGTGACGCCAGATGGCAGTGTGCTGCAGGTGCTCGAAGACCAGCGCATCAGCCCCCAACTGCACAAGGACAGTTGGGGCAGCGGGCTGGATGAAGACTCGTTCGACGAGCCCGGCGACTTGGTCGACAACCCACTGCTCGAAGCCCAGGTGCGCTGGGTGTCGGCCTCTGGCGAGGTGATAGCCCACGAAGACCTCGGCTACCCGTTGGCCGAGGTCGAGAAAGCCCCGATCAAAGGGCTGCCCGAACCTGTGTATTTTTTGACCATCGACCAGACCGCCCCCATGGGCAGCTACAGCGGGCCTGCCACGCAGCTGTTGCTGCCTGGCAAGCAGCAACTCAACCCGCTGGGTTACCAGGGCGCCGACGGCAAAGTCCAGGCGCTGACCCTGGCGCATACGGGCAAGGCGGCGTGGACGATCGCGACGCCAACCAGTGGCGGCGCGGATGAACTGCTGCAGGTGTCGTCATTTATGGACGGCGACGGTGAGGATGACTTTGCCACCCGTTATCAGACTTATCGGTTTGTCGACGGGCAGTGGCACGGCGCCTCAAGTCAGAAGAAGGGCTACTGGGACATGGAAAGCGAGTTTCCCGCACGTACGGCGTTTCCCTGAGCCGTTACACCTCCAGCAACGCGCCCAACTCCCGCTCCAGCTCTTCCTGGTCGCCCAGGTTCAACTCGATCAGCCGCCGCAAGTGGCTGATCGAGTCCAGGTCGATGTCTGTGCACACAAATCCCAGTTGGCCATCAGCTTCGTGGGTCAACCGTACTTGCATCTTTATATGCGCCTTGGGATCCAGGCGTATGTCGACCGCAAACGGCAGCGCCTTATTTCCCTTCCACCCTTCAGGCCGTTGCGCCAACAGGCCCTTGAGCGACAAATCCACCAATTGCACCGGCCATTCGTTGCCGTTTTGCCGAAGTTCGGTCTTGGCATCAAAGGCGATCCGGCGAAAACGACGGCGATCAGACGCTTGCTCGGTCATGGTGAAACCCTCTGTGGATAAAAGGATTGTAGCCCTGCGCCATCATCGGGTGGTTTTTTCTGCTTTTTTTGCCTCTGCAAGGCTCTAGACCAACGTAGGGGGGTGGCCTTTAAGGCCAGTAGCGCTAAACTCCGGATGGCTGTCCTTTCTGTCCACCCTGGCTGGAATATAAAAATGAAAAATAATAATAGCCTGCTACGCCACCTACCCTGGCTGGTGCTGGCAATCGTAGGAGCGTGCGCCCTGGGCGTAGTGGCCTTGCGCCGAGGCGAGGCGATCAACGCCTTGTGGATCGTGGTCGCTGCCGTGGCCATCTATCTGGTCGCTTATCGCTACTACAGCTTGTTCATCGCTAATAATGTGATGCAACTCGATCCACGGCGGGCCACCCCCGCAGTGGTCAACAATGACGGTCTGGACTATGTGCCGACCAACAAACACATCCTTTTCGGTCACCACTTTGCGGCGATTGCCGGTGCAGGCCCCCTGGTCGGCCCGGTACTGGCGGCGCAAATGGGCTACCTGCCCGGCACGCTCTGGCTGATTGCCGGCGTGGTGCTGGCCGGTGCGGTGCAGGACTTCATGGTCCTGTTCCTGTCCACCCGTCGTAATGGCCGTTCCCTGGGCGACATGGTGCGCGAAGAGATGGGGCGTATCCCGGGGACCATCGCGCTGTTCGGCTGCTTCCTGATCATGATCATCATCCTCGCGGTGCTGGCGCTGATCGTGGTCAAGGCCCTGGCCGAGAGCCCATGGGGCATCTTCACGGTGATGGCGACCATCCCGATTGCGATGTTCATGGGCATCTACATGCGCTACATCCGCCCGGGCCGCATTGGTGAAATTTCCATCATCGGCGTGCTGTTGCTGCTCGGTTCGATCTGGCTGGGCGGGCAGATCGCCGCTGATCCGGTCTGGGCCAAGGCCTTCACCTTCACCGGGATCCAGATCACCTGGATGCTGATCGGCTACGGTTTCGTAGCGGCGGTACTGCCGGTGTGGCTGATCCTCGCGCCACGTGACTACCTCTCTACCTTCTTGAAAATCGGCACCATCATCGCCCTGGCGATAGGCATCCTGGTGACCATGCCCGACCTGAAAATGCCGGCGCTGACCCAGTTCATCGACGGTACCGGCCCGGTATGGAAGGGCGGCCTGTTCCCGTTCCTGTTCATCACCATTGCCTGTGGCGCGGTCTCGGGCTTCCACGCGCTGATTTCCTCGGGCACCACGCCCAAGCTGCTGGCCAGTGAAAGCCACGCCCGTTACATCGGTTACGGCGGCATGCTGATGGAGTCCTTCGTGGCGATCATGGCGATGGTTGCCGCTTCGGTGATTGAGCCAGGCGTGTACTTCGCCATGAACAGCCCGGCGGCAATCGTCGGCACTGACGTGGTGACCGTGGCACAAACCGTCAGCAGCTGGGGTTTTGCAATTACCCCCGAGGCGCTGTCGGCCGTGGCCCATGACATCGGTGAAACCACCATCCTCGCGCGTGCCGGTGGTGCGCCGACGTTGGCGGTGGGTATCGCGCAGATCCTGCACAGTGTGCTGCCGGGTGAAAACACCATGGCGTTCTGGTACCACTTTGCGATCCTGTTCGAAGCGCTGTTTATCCTGACTGCCGTCGACGCGGGCACCCGTGCCGGTCGCTTCATGCTTCAGGACTTGCTCGGCTCCTTCGTACCGGCGCTCAAGCGCACCGAGTCCTGGACCGCCAACCTGATCGCGACCGCCGGTTGCGTCGCCATGTGGGGTTACCTGCTGTACCAGGGCGTGATCGACCCGCTGGGCGGCATCAACACCTTGTGGCCGCTGTTCGGTATCTCCAACCAGATGCTGGCCGGTATCGCGCTGATGCTCGCCACCGTTGTGCTGATCAAAATGAAGCGCCAGCGCTACATCTGGGTGACCATGCTGCCGGCGGTCTGGCTGCTGATCTGCACCACCACCGCGGGCTTCATCAAGCTGTTCGACGCCAACCCGGCGATCGGCTTCCTGTCGCTGGCGAAGAAGTACAGTGATGCCCTGGCAAACGGCCAGATCCTGGCCCCGGCCAAGAGCGTGGACCAGATGCAGCACGTGATCTGGAACGCCTACACCAACGCAACGCTGACTGTGCTGTTCCTGTTCGTGGTGTTCAGCATCCTGTTCTATGCGCTCAAGGTCGGCGTCGCCGCCTGGGGCAACAAAGAGCGTACGGATAAAGAAGCCCCGTTCCAGGCAGTACCGGACGCCTAACCGAGGATTGCAAGCATGTTCAATGACATCAGTCGCCTCGGTAAATACCTCGGTCAGGCCGCGCGCCTGATGGTCGGCATGCCCGACTACGACACGTACGTCGAGCATATGCAAACCAAGCACCCGGACAAGCCGATGATGGACTACAAGGCGTTCTTCCGGGAACGCCAGGAGGCCCGTTACGGCGGCAAGGGTGGGCCCAAGTGCTGTTGATTTAACGCAACTCCCTGTGGGAGGGGGCTTGCCCCGATAGCGGCGTGTCAGTGACAGATCAGTGCCTGACACACTGCTATCGGATGCAAGCCCCCTCCCACATTTGTTTCTGTGTTCCTTTAAGGAGAATTTCTTTTGTCCTCTCCCATTCCAGTCACCGTTCTCAGCGGCTTTCTCGGCGCGGGCAAGACCACCTTGCTGCGCCATCTGCTCAAGGCCGAGCACGGGCTAAAAATTGCCGTGATCGAAAACGAATTCAGCGACGCCGGTATCGACACCCAATTGCTGGGCGAAGAACCGGTGCAAGTCATGACCCTGTCCAACGGCTGCGTGTGCTGCACCATCCACACCGACCTGACCAAAGCCTTGTATCTGCTGCTCGAGCGCCTGGACAGCGGTGAGATCGCCTTTGACCGCCTGGTGATCGAGTGCACCGGCCTGGCCGACCCAGCGCCGGTGGCCCAGACCTTTTTCATCGATGAGGAGCTGCGCGAACGCTACATCCTCGACGGCATCATCACCCTGGTGGACGCCGCCCACGCCGAGCATCACCTGACCCAGACCATCGCCCAGGCACAGATCGGTTTCGCCGACCGGCTGCTGGTGAGCAAGCGTGACCTGGTGGATGACGCTACCTTCGAAGCACTCAGTGAACGCCTCACACGCATCAACCGCCGCGCGCCGATTCGCGTGGTTGAGCACGGCAAGATTGATCTGGCCGAACTGCTCGATGTGCGCGGCTTCAATCTCAACGCCGGCATGAGCCTGCGCCCGGTGAGCAAGGCGCCGTCCATCGACCGTATATCCAGCCTGGTGCTGCGCACCGACCAGCCACTGGATATCGACCGGCTCAGTGAGTTCATGAACGAACTGCTGGAAGACCATGGCAAGCAGCTGCTGCGCTACAAGGGCGTGCTCAATATTGCCGGCGAAGACCGCCGCATGGTGTTCCAGGGCGTGCTCAAGCTCTATGGTTTCGACTGGGATACCGAGTGGGCCGAGGGTGAGGCGCGGGAGAGTGTGATCGTGTTTATTGCCGATGAGTTGCCGGAGGACAAGATCCGAGAAGGCTTTGAGCGGGTCTATCAGGCATAAAAAAGGTTCATCACGGATTACCGGGAAAGACGCTCTTGATCTTCATGAAGAAGAATTCGCTATCCCGGTAACCGTACGCCATCCGTTTGATGACCTTTATTCGATTGTTTATTCCTTCCAACTGACCGGTGTGCATCGGCCAGCGAACCCGACTGACGATGCCCCGCCAATAACCCTTTAGCCGTTTGGCAAACTGGATCAGAGCCGGTATTTCACTTTCATATGCATGGCGCAGCCATTGCTTCCAGGCCGATCTCCAGGTCCAGGCAGTGCTCGGTGTCCAGAGCGTTTTGAGTTCAGCCTTCATCAAATAAACTGTCATCAGCGATTGGTTGGCCTCCAATAAATCCTGCAAATGGACCTGTTGTTCCGGCGTTTTCAGGTTCTGTGGGTTACGCAGCAACAGCCATCGTGCCTGCTTGATGACCTTGCGAGCCGGCTTGTTATGACGCAGCCGATTAGCTTCGTCGACGCGGACCCGATCAATCACCTCTCGGCCATATTTGGCCACCACATGGAAAAGGTCGTAGACCACTCGCGCTTTCGGGCAATGCTGGCGAACCTCCAGATCAAAAGCAGTATTCATGTCCATCGCCACCGCTTCGATTCGAGCGCAGCCCTCCGGCCCCAGCTCCTCGAAGAACGGCCTGACTGCCGCTCGGCTACGGCCTTCACCGATCCACAGCACTCGTCGTGTATCGGCATCCAGCACAACGCTGGCGTAACGATGACCTTTGAATAACGCGAACTCGTCCATGATCAGGCGTCGTGGTTGCGCCTTCGGCAACTCACTCAACACCGCCTGCAAGGCTCGACGCTCCAGCAACCGAACAGTGTCCCAATGCAGTCCAAACATCTGGGCCACGTGCAGGGTGGGAAGGCGCTCGCAGGCCTGAATGACCGCCTCGGCCAAGCGGCGCGTCATGCGGGCATAGCGATCCAGCCAACTGACGGCCTCCATGCGTTTTCCACAGTCGCGGCAGCCAACACGCCTGAGCAAAATGCTGAGGCGCACCGCGCGACCGAGAATGGGCAGATCACGAACGGTTCGCTCGCAATACTCATGAGTGGTTGAACAAGGTTTTTGGCAGCCGCCGCAGGAAGGGAATCGGGTGGCGTGGGGAATCAGATCGATCTTTAGA
>NZ_CVTH01000011.1:0-1637 GCF_900005955.1 Pseudomonas sp. 8 R 14
CACAGCAGTTGCTTGACCTTCTCGGGGTTGCGCGAGATGTCTTCGAAATTCTTCGGCAGGAAGTCCACCGCCCCCGCATCCAGCGCGTCGAGGGTCACTCGGGCGCCTTCGTGGGTCAGCGAGGAGAACATCAATACCGGGGTCGGGCAGCGTTGCATGATGTGCCGGACTGCCGTGATGCCATCCATCATCGGCATCTCGTAGTCCATGGTGATCACGTCCGGCTTCAACGCAATGGCTTGATCAATCGCCTCTTTGCCGTTGGTGGCCGTGCCGACCACCTGGATGCTTGGATCGGCGGAAAGAATTTCCGAGACGCGGCGGCGGAAGAAACCCGAATCGTCCACCACCAGGACCTTGACTGCCATAAACACTCCGTTAGGTGGGGCGGGCAATACCGCCTATGCCCCACCAGAATCAAATACGCCGAGCGGCGTAACGCTTGAGCATGCTCGGAACATCGAGAATCAGCGCGATCCGACCGTCACCGGTGATGGTCGCACCCGACATGCCCGGGGTTCCCTGCAGCATTTTGCCCAAAGGCTTGATGACCACTTCTTCCTGGCCAACCAGTTGATCGACGACAAAGCCGATACGCTGGGTGCCCACGGAGAGAATCACCACATGGCCTTCGCGCTGCTCTTCATGGGCGGCCGATGCAACCAGCCAGCGCTTGAGGTAGAACAGGGGCAACGCCTTGTCCCGCACGATCACCACTTCCTGGCCGTCGACCACGTTGGTGCGCGACAGGTCGAGGTGGAAGATCTCGTTGACGTTGACCAGCGGGAAGGCGAACGCCTGGTTGCCCAGCATCACCATCAGGGTCGGCATGATCGCCAGGGTCAACGGCACCTTGATGACGATCTTGGAGCCCTGGCCCTTGGTCGAGTAGATGTTGATCGAGCCGTTGAGCTGGCTGATCTTGGTCTTCACCACGTCCATGCCCACGCCACGGCCCGACACGTCGGAAATCTCGGTCTTGGTCGAGAAGCCGGGGGCGAAGATCAGGTTGTAGCACTCGGTGTCGGTCAGGCGGTCGGCGGCGTCCTTGTCCATCACGCCACGCTTGACGGCGATACTGCGCAGGATATTCGGGTCCATGCCCTTGCCGTCATCGGTGATCGACAGCAGGATGTGGTCGCCTTCCTGCTCCGCCGCCAGGATCACCTTGCCGCCACGGGACTTGCCTGAGGCTTCGCGTTCTTCCGGGGTTTCGACACCGTGGTCGACAGCGTTGCGCACCAAGTGGACCAGCGGGTCGGCCAGGGCCTCGACAAGGTTCTTGTCGAGGTCGGTTTCTTCACCCACCAGTTCCAGGTTGATCTCTTTCTTCAGCTGGCGCGCGAGGTCGCGAACCAGGCGCGGGAAGCGGCCGAAGACTTTCTTGATCGGCTGCATGCGCGTTTTCATCACCGCGGTCTGCAGGTCGGCGGTGACCACGTCGAGGTTCGACACGGCCTTCTGCATGGCTTCATCGCCACTGCTCAGGCCCAGGCGCACCAGGCGGTTACGCACCAGTACCAGCTCGCCGACCATGTTCATGATGTCGTCCAGCCGCGCGGTATCGACCCGTACGGTGGTTTCGGCTTCACTGGCCGGTTTTTCCGCGACCGGCGCCGTAGCGGCACGCGCTGGAG
>NZ_CVTH01000040.1:0-70182 GCF_900005955.1 Pseudomonas sp. 8 R 14
GCCCCGGTACAAACCGGGGACATCGTTTACATTTCTAACCGGGGACATGGTTTACAGGCTAATACGCATGATCAGGAGGTAACTGATCATGCCCTGGAACCAAGAGTCCCCCATGAATCAAAGAATCAAGCTGGTAGCTGATTGGCTTTCTGGCAACTTCACCAAAAGCCAGTTGGCACGCCGCTTTGACGTTAGCCGACCTACCGTCGATAAGTGGATTGCCCGGCACGACGGCGATTTGAGGTCTTTATCCGAACTGTCCCGGCGACCTCACAACAGCCCAAATAAAACCGACGACGAGATTTTGGCCCGTGTAGTCGCGATGAAGGAGGCTCACGATAAATGGGGGCCGAAAAAGCTTCTCGAGCTATTACGGCTGGAAGATCCCTCCGTCACCTGGCCCTCTCCAAGTACGGCCGGTCAATGGCTTGACCGACTTGGGCTCGTCAAAAAGCGGCGCTTCAAACGCCGACACAGCATTTCCCACGCACAAATGCGAAAGGCCGACGAACCTAACAAGACGTGGTGTGCTGACTACAAAGGGCAGTTCAAGATGCTTAATGCTCAGATGTGCTTCCCTTTGACCGTCACAGACCATGCGTCGCGGCTGATTTTAGCGTGCAGGGCCCATCCCAAGATCATGACCCAGCCTGTAAAACAGGCCTTTGAGAGGCTTTTTCAGGAGTACGGCATGCCGGAAGTTATCCGTTCGGACAACGGGGTACCGTTCGCCTCTCCTGGCCTGGCAAGAATATCCACACTGGCAGTTTGGTGGATTCGGCTGGGTATTTATCCCGAGCGAACCATGCCGGGAAGACCCGCCCAGAATGGTCGCCATGAACGAATGCACCGTAGCTTGAAACTTGAGTTGCCCTTAGGGAAAAACTTAGTCGAGCAGCAGCTTTTGCTGGAGCATTTCAGGCATGAGTTTAATTACGTACGCCCTCACGAAGCGCTCGGCATGAAACGTCCGGGAGACTTGTATGTGCCGTCCACCCGAATTTATCCAGGATGCTTGCCCGATGTGGAATATCCGGCAGAAATGAAAGTTCGAAGCGTCAGGCAGGACGGATCGATCAAGTGGAACGGCAAGTTGGTATTTATCAGCGAGGCGCTGTCCGGGGAAAGGATAGGGCTCAAAGAAGCTGAAGATGAAGCTTGGGATTTGTACCTGTGTGATTATCCCTTGGGGAGGCTTGGACGAGGTATGACCCGCGTCCAGGCCTCAAATGTGTAAACGATGTCCCCGGTTTCAGATGTAAACGATGTCTACGGTTCTACACCCCTCCCACACTTTGATCTGCATTTTAATCAGCAGGGTTATCGATAGAACAACCGGTAGCCTAGCTGCCCCACCGCTTCATTGATCAACTGCCCGCTCTGCCACACCGACTTGAACTCTGGCATCCAGCCGCCCAGCGGCCGGGCGTTGTCCACGCCGAGGAACCCCACCGGCGCCGGTACCACGGTGAAGCCGGCCTTTTCAAAACTCCACACCGAACGCGGCATGTGCCAGGCCTGGGTCACGACCACCACACGCTTGATGCCCTCGGGCAATAGAATCCCGGCACTCATCTGCGCGTTTTCCCAGGTGGTGCGGCTGCGTTCTTCCTTCCAGCGCACAGCAACGCCGAAGTCATCCTGCATCGATACCGCCATCAACTGCGCCTCGCTGGGCGGCGTGCCGTAATGCAGGCCACCGGTGGTCAGCACCGGCAGCCCTGAGGCCTTGGCCAGTCGCGCGGCATACCGCTGGCGCTCCAGGCCGATGCCGGTCGGCTGATCAGAACCCCATGCCGGGTCGCCGCGCTCGCGTCCCGAGCCCAGCACCACAATGGCATCGGCGCGCTGGGCCAGGGTCGACCAGTCTTCACGGGCCAACGGTGGCTCGGTCTCCAGGGCACGTGCGCCCCACTCCACCGCCACCGGCAGGCTGATCAACCACATGCCGCCAAATCCGAGGGCAAAGCAGCAGCCGGCCAAACGGGGGCGGCTGCGACGAAACCACCAGGCAAGGGCCAGCAGCAGCAAGAGAATGCCGGGTGGCAGGAGCAGCTGTTTGATGAAATAACGAATAGGCATCGGGCATCTCCATAGATGCCCGAAGCCTAAGGTGTAACGGGGTTTAGCGACAATCTTTACAGTGACATGGCACGATGACGTGATTCAGGGGAGTGAACTACTTGAAGCGGGCGGACCGGAGCCTTTCCGGGCCACGACCGGCCGACAAGTCCTTGAGCCACACCACCTTGGCTGAGTGCGTAGGCTCTTTGGCTGGCGGGGTTGCCACCCAAGAAGGCGCACTGCGCTTATTACGTTCCAGGTAAGCTTTGATCAGTTCCAGCTCCGCACGGCTCAAACCGCGCAGTTCCAACTCTACGGGCCGTTCATCACGCAATCGGCCCGCGGTCCTCGCTGCATCCAATGCGCGACCCAATCGGTCGATCAGTCCTTCGTAGATTTCCGGTTTCGTTGCGATTCGCTGCGATTCGACCATCCCCTCACCTCATTGAAGAAAGACTTGCTCCCCAATAAACAGCGTAGTCCCCATGGCTGCGCCTGCCCGGCGCCGCGACAGACGGCCCTCGCCGCGCAATCAGGGTTTCCCTCGATAGAGTGGGGTCATGTATGCTACGGCGCTTCCTGTAACTCCACTTCCCGCAGGGTTTGGGCACGGACGCGCCGCTTTTTGGTGTCGAACAACCTGAACGTTGCACCGAAGAGGATTAGGCCACCCCTATTCAGTTCAAAAGTAGCCATGCACGAACAATATCAGCCCCGTGAAATAGAAAATGCCGCCCAAACCTTCTGGGACGAGCAAAAGTCCTTTGAAGTCAGTGAACAGCCAGGCAAGGAGACATTCTATTGCCTGTCGATGTTCCCTTACCCCAGCGGCAAGCTACACATGGGGCATGTGCGCAACTACACCATCGGCGACGTCATCTCCCGCTACCAGCGCATGCAAGGCAAGAACGTCCTGCAACCCATGGGTTGGGACGCCTTCGGCATGCCGGCGGAAAACGCCGCGATGAAAAACAACGTGGCCCCCGCCAAGTGGACCTACGAAAACATCGCCTACATGAAGACCCAGCTGCGCAGCCTGGGCCTGGCGGTGGACTGGTCCCGCGAAGTCACCACCTGCAAGCCGGATTACTACCGTTGGGAACAATGGCTGTTCACCCGCCTGTTCGAAAAAGGGGTGATCTACAAAAAAAGCGGCACCGTGAACTGGGACCCTGTCGACCAGACCGTCCTCGCCAACGAACAGGTGATCGACGGTCGCGGCTGGCGCTCCGGCGCGCTGATCGAAAAGCGCGAAATCCCGATGTACTACTTCAAGATCACCGCCTACGCGGATGAACTGTTGTCGAGCCTCGACGATTTGCCGGGCTGGCCTGAACAGGTCAAGACCATGCAGCGCAACTGGATCGGCAAGTCCAAGGGCATGGAAGTGCAGTTCCCCTACAACGTCGACTCCATCGGCGAAGCTGGCGCACTCAAAGTCTTCACCACCCGTCCGGACACCTTGATGGGCGCGACCTACGTCGCCGTGGCCGCCGAGCACCCGCTGGCCACCCAGGCCGCACAGAACAATCCTGAGCTGCAGGCATTCATCGCCGAATGCAAAGGCGGCAGCGTGGCCGAAGCCGACGTCGCCACCCAGGAGAAAAAAGGCCTGCCGACCGGCCTGTTCGTCGAGCACCCGCTGACCGGCGAGAAGTTGCCGGTATGGGTCGCCAACTACGTGCTGATGCACTACGGCGATGGCGCAGTAATGGCTGTGCCGGCCCACGACGAGCGCGATTTCGAATTCGCCACCCAATACAACCTGCCGATCAAGTCAGTGGTGCGCACCAGTTCCGGCGACACCAACCCGGCCCCGTGGCAAGACGCCTATGGCGAGCACGGTACGCTGATCAACTCCGGTGAGTTCGACGGCCTGGACTTCGCCGGCGCCTTCGACGCCATCGAAGTCGCACTGATCAAGAAGAACCTCGGCGCCTCGCGCACCCAGTTCCGCCTGCGCGACTGGGGCATCAGCCGCCAGCGCTACTGGGGCTGCCCGATCCCGATCATCCACTGCCAGACCTGCGGTGACGTACCGGTTCCGGAAGACCAGTTGCCGGTCGTCCTGCCGGAAGACGTGGTGCCGGACGGTGCCGGTTCGCCATTGGCGCGCATGCCCGAGTTCTACGAATGCAGCTGCCCGAAATGCGGCCAGCCGGCCAAGCGTGAAACCGACACCATGGACACCTTCGTCGAGTCCTCGTGGTACTACGCCCGCTACGCCTCGCCGCACTACGAGGGCGGCCTGGTAGAGAAATCCGCAGCCGACCACTGGTTGCCGGTGGATCAGTACATCGGCGGTATCGAACACGCCATCCTTCACCTGCTGTACGCGCGCTTCTTCCACAAGCTGATGCGCGACGAAGGCCTGGTGAGTTCCAACGAACCGTTCAAGAACCTGCTGACCCAGGGCATGGTGATCGCCGAGACCTACTATCGTCGCGAAGCCAATGGCGCCTACACCTGGTTCAACCCGGCGGACGTCGAGCTCGAGCGCGACAGCAAAGCCAAGGTCATCAGCGCCAGACTGATCGCCGACGGCCTGCCGGTGGAAATCGGCGGCACCGAGAAGATGGCCAAGTCGAAGAACAACGGCGTCGACCCTCAGTCGATGATCGACCAGTTCGGCGCCGACACCTGCCGCCTGTTCATGATGTTCGCCTCGCCGCCTGACATGAGCGCCGAATGGTCCGACTCCGGTGTCGAAGGGTCGCACCGTTTCCTCAAGCGCGTCTGGCGCCTGGCGCACGCCCATGTCAGCCAGGGCCTGCCGGCCAAGCTGGACGTGGCGTCGTTGAGCGACGAGCAGAAACTCATTCGTCGCAGCACCCACCTGGCCATCAAGCAGGCCAGCCAGGACGTGGGCCAGAACCACAAGTTCAACACCGCCATCGCCCAGGTGATGACGCTGATGAACGTGCTGGAAAAAGCCCCGCAAGCCACCGCACAGGATCGCGCACTGGTACAGGAAGGCCTGGAGACGGTCACCCTGCTGCTGGCGCCGATTACACCGCACATCAGCCACGAACTGTGGAGCCGCCTGGGCCATAGCGACGCGGTCATCGATGCGCGCTGGCCGGTACAGGATGACAGCGCCCTGGTACAGGACACGCTGCAACTGGTGATCCAGGTCAACGGTAAACTGCGCAGCCAGATCGACATGCCCGCCAGTGCCAGCCGTGAAGAAGTCGAAGCGGCCGCACGGGTCAACGAGAACGTGCTGCGCTTTACCGAAGGCCTGACGATCCGCAAAGTGATCGTGGTGCCTGGCAAACTGGTCAATATCGTCGCTAGCTAATCGGATCGGGCGTGGGGCTCGAGCCCTGCGCCGAACAAAGCCTTCAGGGCCTCGATAAGGCCCACATGGTTTCAAGGGGAGCAACAAAATGATCAAACGCAATCTGCTGGTTATGGGCCTTGCCGTACTGCTGAGCGCTTGCGGCTTCCAGCTGCGCGGCACCGGCACCAATGACCTGACGATCAAGGAACTGGACGTCAGCGCTCGCGACGCCTACAGCGAGACAGTGACCCAGCTGCGCCAGGTCCTGGAAAACAGCGGCGTGCACGTCTACACCGGCGCGACCTACAAACTGTTCCTGGCTAACGAGAAAGAAACCCAGCGCAACCTGAGCTACGCCAGCGCCGGACGTGCGTCCGATATCGAACTGAGCACCGTGCTCAGCTTTGAAATCCAGGGCCGCGATCACCTGCCGTTGATGAATGACAACATCCAGGTGCAGAAGATTGTCAGCCACGATGGTAACAACCTGGTGGGTTCGGACTCCGAAATCATCCAGGTGCGCAAGGAGATGCGTCGCGAGCTGGTGCAACGCATGGTCCTGCGCCTGTCGCTGCTCACCCCACAACAGCTCGAAACCTTGCAGCAACGCGCTGACGACAAGGCCAAGGCCGATGCCGACGCGCTGAAAGCCGCGAAAGAGTACGAAGACAACACGCCGAAACAATCGCCTGTTGAAGTCCCTGTCGAGTAAGCCAGACGGGGCGCCCCTGGCGCCCCGTTCGCCCTGCCTATGAAACTCGCACCCGCCCAACTCGCCAAACACCTGCAAGGTGGCCTCGCGCCTGTCTACATCGTCAGCGGTGATGACCCGCTGTTGTGCCAGGAAGCCGCCGACGCCATCCGCAGCGCCGCACGCCAGCAGGGCTTCGATGAACGCCAGGTATTCAGCGCCGACGCCAGTTTCGACTGGGGCACGCTGCTGCAAGCCGGTGCAAGCATGTCGCTGTTCGCCGAAAAACGCCTGCTGGAGCTGCGCCTGCCGTCGGGCAAGCCCGGTGATAAGGGCGCGGCTGCACTGATGGAATACTGCTCGCGACCCGCCGAAGACACGGTGTTGCTGATCAGCTTGCCCAAGCTCGACGGCAGCGCGCAGAAGACCAAGTGGGGCAAGGCCCTGGTGGAAGGGGCGCAGACCCAGTTCATCCAGATCTGGCCAGTGGACAGCAATCAGTTGCCGCAATGGATTCGCCAGCGCCTGTCCCAGGCAGGGCTATCCGCGACACAGGATGCAGTGGAGCTGATCGCCGCGCGGGTCGAAGGCAACTTGCTTGCCGCCGCCCAGGAGATCGAAAAGCTCAAGCTGATGGCCGAAGACGGGCAGATTACCGTCGAGACCGTCCAGGGCGCAGTGGCAGACAGTGCACGTTTTGACGTGTTCGGGCTGGTGGATGCGATCCTCAACGGCGAGCCCGCCCATGCCCTGCGCATGCTCGAAGGCCTGCGTGGCGAAGGGGTGGAGCCGCCGGTGATTCTCTGGGCCCTGGCCCGGGAACTACGGGTATTGGCCAATATTGCCCTGCAATACAGCCAGGGCACGCCGCTGGACAAGTGCTTCAGCCAGGCGCGGCCACCGGTGTGGGACAAGCGCAAACCCCTGATGAGCAAAGCCCTGCAACGGCACTCGGCGCAACGCTGGGCGCAGCTGTTGCTGGAAGCGCAGCGCATTGATGCACAGATCAAGGGCCAGGCGGCGGGTTCGCCGTGGATGAGCCTGAGCCGTTTATCGCTGTTGATGGCCGGTCAGCGCCTGACATTACCAGCGGAATAACCCTGGTTTCCAAACACCACAGAACCAATGTGGGAGGGGCAAGTCGAATCGTCGCACCGCCCCTTCCACATTTTTGATTGCGTTTACAATTCATGGGCTTTACAGCGGCCTGACTTCGGCAGATTATTTGCACCGCATCTCCCCCCATCAAGAGCATCGACCATGAGCAAAAAGCCATCCAAGCATGGCCCCAACAAGGCCAAATCCATCATCGCCCAGCCACTGTTCCGCAGCCGTCAGGAACGCGCCGGCAAGGGCAAAGGCAGCTACCGCCGCGAAGCCTTCCAGTCTAATAGCTGGGAGGCTTCTTACTTTCTGGCTGCCTGAAGGCAAGCGCCCCTCTGGCATGATAAGGTCTGTACCTGATTTGTAATTCCTGGACCTGTGCATGCCCTCTTGTCTTTCCCGTCGTTGGCACCTTCGCCAATTGATCGCTGCCTCCAGCCTCATTCTGCTTGTCGCCTGCGCGGAAAAACCCACCGCCGCCGATGCCCAACCCTTGCCGAAGCTCCAGACCGCACCCGTAGTGGCCCCTGCCGTCGTGGCCCCGCTGGCCGTGGACAATCTCGACATCCAACCAACCCAGACCTTTGCTGAATGGCAGGCCGGCTTTCGCGCGCAAGCCCTCCAAGCCGGCATCACGGCCGACGTTTTCGACACCGCATTCGCCAATGTCACCCCCGATATGGCGGTGATCCGCGCCGACCGCAGCCAGCCGGAGTTTTCCCGCCCTGTATGGGAATACCTCGACGGCGCCCTGTCACCCGTACGCGTACGCAATGGCCAGGCGCTGCTGATCAAGTACGCCGACATCCTGCAAAGCATCGAGCAGCGTTATGGCGTCGACCGTCAGGCACTGGTCTCGGTGTGGGGCATGGAGAGCAACTTCGGCCAGTTCCAGGGCAACAACTCGGTGATCCGCTCCCTGGCGACCCTGGCCTATGAAGGCCGTCGCCCGGCCTTTGCCCAGGCGCAATTGCTGGCGGCATTGCAGATCATCCAGCACGGCGACATCGCCGCCGACCAGATGAAGGGCTCCTGGGCCGGGGCCATGGGCCAGACCCAGTTCATTCCAACCACTTACAACACCCACGCGGTGGACTTCGATGGCGACGGTCGCCGCGACATCTGGAACAGCCCGGCCGACGCCCTCGCATCAACCGCGCACTACCTGCAAAGCTCCGGCTGGCAGAAAGGCCAGCCGTGGGGCTTTGAAGTCAAGCAATTGCCGGCGAACTTCGACTACGCCCTGGCTGACGGCGGCGTGCGCAAGAGCATTGCCGAGTGGATGAAACTGGGCATTCAACTGCCACCGGGCGCGAGCATGCCGCCGAATGTCGACCAACTGTCCGCCGCCCTGCTGCTGCCGGCAGGCTACCGTGGCCCGGCGTTCCTGGTGCTGGATAACTTCCGCGCGATCCTCAAGTACAACAACTCGTCGTCCTACGCACTGGCGGTGGGCCTGTTGTCGGAGCGCTTTGGCGGCGGCGGTGTGATCCGTGGTGACTGGCCCAAGGATGAGCTGCCGCTGAGTCGCTCCCAGCGCATTGATCTGCAGACGGCGTTGAGCGCCAACGGTTATGACGCGGGCAACCCGGATGGGATTATCGGCGCCAACACGCGCAAGGCGATTCGGGCGGCACAGCAGGCGCTGGGCTGGCCGGCGGACGGGTATCCGACGGTGAAGTTGCTGGAGTCGCTGCAAAACCGATAGATCCGCGTATGGCGACTACCGCAATCGGGGGCAAGCCCCCGATTGCGGTTTAGCAAACGCCAGCAGATTCAAGACCTGAAGACCACTTCCTGCTCCAACACCACCCGCTGCTCCCCCGCATCCAGCCGTACCAAGGCGCCCATGGGCAGCGTCAGGTTCGGATCGCAATGCCCGCTGCGCCAGCCGGCCAGCACCGGTATGCGCAATGGCTCGAACGTCTGCGTCAGCAAGCGCTCCAGCGCCACGTTATCCACACCCGCCACATCCCCGACCAGTACACCGGCGACCTGGGCCAACTTGCCCGCCAGACGCAGATGGGTCAACAGGCGGTCGATGCGGTAGATCGGTTCGTTGACGTCTTCGATAAACAGGATGATGCCTTCAGCGTCGATTTCGTAAGGCGTGCCCATGACCGCCGCAATCATCGACAGGTTACCCCCCAACAAGCGCCCACAGGCAATGCCAGGCTCGATCGTGGTCAGCGGGTACGCTACCGGGTGCGCAAGCACACTGCCAGCGCCCAACTGGCCGCGCAGAAGGCTGAACAATGACGACTCGGTAGGTTGTTGCTTGTCGCCGAGCAGGTCGGCATTGAGCATCGGGCCGTGGAAGGTCACGAAACCGGCGTAACGGTTGATCGCCAGGTGCAGGGCGCTGATGTCGCTATAGCCGACGAACGGCTTGGGATTGGCACGCAGCAGGTCAAAGTCCAGCGCGTCGAGCAGCCGCGGTGTGCCGTAACCACCGCGCAGACAGAAGATAGCGTCGATGTGCGGATCGGCGAAGGCGGCATGCAGGTCACGCAGGCGCACGGCATCGCTGCCGGCGAGGTAGCCGTCGCGTTCATAGACACCGGGGGAAATCCGCAGATCGTAGCCGCGCGTACGCATCCATTGGCCAGCCTTTTCAACGTCCAGCACGGCGGGGCCGGCGGGGGCGATCAGGGCGATGGTACCTTCAGAACGAAGGGCTGGAACGGCGGCGGTCATCTGAGAATCTCCCTATCTAACGCTGAAACCAATGTGGGAGGGGGCTTGCCCCCGATAGCGGTGGATCAGCCAGCACATGTAGCGACTGACATACCGCAATCGGGGCATTGGTATCCACACAACTTCCAGTGAATACGGAATCTATGGCAATTAGGCTTCTGTGGTGAGCGGGCTTGTCGAATCGTCGCACCGCCCGCGCTGGGTTGCGAAGCAGCCCCAAAACCTTCACCTCGATTGATTCTGGCACTCTGCGTTGACCTTATTGGGGCCGCTTCGCAGCCCAGCGCGGGGCAAGCCCGCTCACCACAGAGTTATGTGTCAGCCTTTAAGAGTTGTGTAGATACCTATGGCAATCGGGGGCAAGCCCCCTCCCACATAAGCCCACTCCCACACCGGGTCTGAACCCCGATCAGGAAACCAGGCTAGCCTTGACCAGCTTGGCCTGTTCGTCGGCGTGGTACGAAGAGCGTACCAGCGGGCCCGAGGCGACGTTCTTGAAGCCCATCTTGTAACCTTCCTCGGCGAACCAGGCGAAGGTGTCCGGGTGCACGAAACGCTGCACCGGCAAGTGGCTGCGCGACGGTTGCAGGTATTGGCCCAGGGTCAGCATGTCGATGTCGTGTTCGCGCATGCGCTTCATGACTTCGATGACTTCTTCATCGGTCTCGCCCAGGCCGAGCATCAAGCCGGATTTGGTCGGGATGTGCGGCATCATCTGCTTGAATTTCTGCAGCAGGGTCAGCGACCACTGGTAGTCCGAACCTGGACGCGCGGCCTTGTACAGGCGAGGCACGGTTTCCAGGTTGTGGTTGAACACATCCGGCGGCTCGGCAGCGGTGATTTCCAGCGCGACGTCCATGCGGCCACGGTAGTCCGGCACCAGGGTCTCGAGCATCACGTTCGGCGACAGTTTGCGGATTTCGCGGATGCAGTCGGCAAAGTGCTGGGCACCGCCGTCGCGCAGGTCGTCACGGTCAACCGAGGTGATGACCACGTATTTGAGTTTCAGGTCGGCGATGGCGATGGCCAGGCTTTCCGGTTCGTTGACGTCCAGTGGCTTCGGCCGGCCATGGCCGACGTCGCAGAACGGGCAACGACGGGTGCAGATGTCACCCATGATCATGAAGGTGGCGGTGCCGCCGGAGAAGCATTCGCCCAGGTTCGGGCAGGACGCTTCTTCGCACACGCTGTGCAGCTTGTGCTTGCGCAGCAGGGCCTTGATACGGTCGACTTCCGGCGAAACCGGGATGCGCACGCGGATCCAGTCAGGCTTTTTCGGCAACTCGGTGGTCGGGATGATCTTGACCGGGATGCGTGCAACCTTCTCGGCGCCGCGCAGCTTGACGCCGGCTTCCACCTTGGCACGCGGGGCCGGGGCCGGACGCTCGGTGATGTCCAGCGTCGGGATCATGGTTTGCACTGCATCAGTAGTCATAATCAGTCGATTCCGCCCGTGAGGGTCGTCTGCTCAGCATAGTCGAGGTGTTTGACGAGCTGCGCACGCAGCCGGGCACTTACCTCGGCAAATTTAATCGGTGTGGCGTGGTCGCTCAGTTGGGTCATCGCCAGCCCGGCATAACCACACGGGTTGATGCGCCGGAACGGTGCCAGGTCCATGTCCACGTTCAGGGCCAGGCCATGAAAGGAACAACCGTGGCGAATGCGCAAACCGAGGGAGGCGATTTTCGCGCCGTCCACATACACACCGGGTGCATCGGGCTTGGCCGCGGCGCTCACGCCATAACTGGCCAACAGCTCGATCAGGCAAGCCTCCATGCGGCTCACCAGGTCGCGCACGCCAAAACCCAGCTTGCGCACGTCCAGCAGCAGGTACGCCACCAGTTGACCGGGCCCATGGTAAGTCACTTGGCCACCTCGGTCGACCTGCACCACCGGAATATCCCCCGGCAGCAGCAGATGTTCGGCCTTGCCGGCCTGGCCCTGGGTGAACACCGGTGGATGTTCCACCAACCAGATTTCGTCGGGCGCCGAAGTACCGCGTTCATTCGTGAACCGCTGCATGGCGTGCCAGACGGGCTCGTAGTCCATCCGGCCGAGCTCGCGAAAGCCCAGGACCTGTGACATCACAGCACCATATGCACGAAGCCGGTGGCCCGCAGTTCGCTATTGATGTCGTAGAGCTGGTCTTGACCGGTCGCAACGATGTGCAACTGGATCGTGGTGTACTTACCGTTGGTGCTCGAACGCTCGTCCACCCGGTTGTCATTGATCGTCGCGTGTTTACGCACGATATCCAGGATTCTGTCTTTGTTGCCTACACCGGTATCGCTGATCACCTTGACGGGATAATCCGTCACCGGGAATTCGATCTTTGGCGCCTTTACTTCTTTATCGGTCATGGCAGAACGGCCTCGTAAGCGGTAAGCCGTGGCGACGGCAAAGCCCCGCGTCGGATCAACGCGGGGCTTTGCAGGTGCACACAATCAGTTGAACAAGCCGTAGAAGAATAGACGGATGCTATCCCACACGCGGCGGAAGATACCACCTTCGTCGACGGCGTCCAGCGCGATCAGGTCGGCGCTGTGCACCACCTTGTCGTCCAGCTTCACTTCGACTTTACCGATCACGTCGCCCTTGGCGATTGGCGCAACCAATTGCGGGTTCATGGTCATGCTGGCGGCGAGCTTTTTCAGTTGGCCTTTAGGCATGGTCAGGGTCAGGTCTTCAGCCAGGCCGGCCTTGACTTGCGAGGTCGCGCCTTTCCATACCGGCGCGGTCGCCAGTTCAGCACCCTTCTGGTAGAAGGTCTGGGTTTCGAAGAAGCGGAAACCGTAGGTCAGCAGTTTTTGCGTCTCGGCCGCACGGGCCTGCTCGCTGTTGGTGCCGAAGACCACCGCGATCAGGCGCTGGCCATCACGTACCGCGGACGACACCATGCAGTAGCCGGCTTCGTCGGTGTGGCCGGTTTTCAGGCCATCGACAGTCTTGTCGCGCCACAGCAGCAGGTTGCGGTTAGGCTGCTTGATGTTGTTCCAGAAGAATTCCTTCTGGGAGTAGATCGCGTAGTGCACCGGGTCGACACGAATGATCGCGCGCGCCAGGATCGCCATGTCGTGAGCCGACGAGTAGTGCTCAGGGTTTGGCAGGCCGGTCGGGTTCATGAAGTGGCTGTTGGTCATGCCCAGGTCGGCCACGGTTTTGTTCATCATGTCGGCGAATGCGTCTTCGCTGCCGGCGATGTGCTCGGCCAGGGCGACGCTGGCGTCGTTACCGGACTGGATGATGATGCCATGCAGCAGGTCGCTCACAGTGACTTGCGAGCCCACCTTGATGAACATCCGCGAACCGCCGGTACGCCAGGCGTTTTCGCTGACGGTCACCGGGTCGTTTTCGCCGATCTGGCCGCGACGGATTTCCAGGGTCGCGATGTAGGCGGTCATCAGCTTGGTCAGGCTGGCCGGTGGCAGGCGCTGGTCACCGTTGCTCTCGACCAGCACGTTGCCACTGGCGGCATCCATGAGGACCCAGGACTTGGCGGCCAGTTGCGGTGAAGCCGGTACCATTTCAACCGCCCAGGCGGCCGGGGTGATGATCAGCGAAAGAAGCAGGCACGTGCGTTTGGCTAAGGTGGTGATGTTCATCCGTCTCTCGAAATTGCTTATGGAAACTTGCCCTCGCGGGCAAAACTTATTCAGACAGCCCGCTACCAGACTGTCACGTGTTCGGTTGCCCGCTCACCCCTTGCCCCTGGGTTTTATTGTTCAACGAGCCAACAACCAGGGTCCAGGCCCGCATGCGAGCCTCAACCATCAATTTATTATTCGGCAGTGACCACGCTGGGTTGCCCCAGGTTGGCCAGGCGCACGCTGTTCTGCACTTGCGCAACCTCGCTCGGCGAACCGATCGGGCCCATGCGCACACGGTGCAACGTTTGCTGGTTACGCACGATGGAGCTGATGAATACCGGCGCGCTGACCATGCTGCTGAGCTTGGACCTTAACAGTTCTGCCGCATCCGGGTTGGCGAAAGCGCCCACTTGCAGGTATTGCCCGCCCGCGACCGCGGCGCCCGGTGCCGCATGGGGCACGACCACCGTATCCGGTGCGTGCTGCTGCGGTGGCGGTGTCCATTGTTCGATCTTGCCGGTGGATGCCGTCACTTGCGGCTGCGCACTCTGCGGCTCGTTGAGCATCAACGGCGCGGGCTTGCCACGCTGGGCCCAGTACTGCGCGGGATCGATGCCTTCGACCTTGACCCGCGCGGTACCGGTTTCGGCATAGCCGAGTTTTTTCGCGGCGGCGTAGGACAAGTCGATGATGCGATCCGAATAGAACGGCCCACGGTCGTTGACCCGCAGGATCACCGTGCGGTTGTTGTCCAGGTTGGTCACGCGGACATAGCTGGGCAGCGGCAGGGTCTTGTGGGCCGCGCTCATGCCGTACAGGTCATAGACTTCGCCGTTGGCGGTGTTCTGGCCGTGGAACTTGGTGCCATACCAGGACGCCGTGCCCGATTGCACGTAGGTCTTGGAGTCCTGCAACGGGAAGTAGGACTTGCCCAGCACGGTATAGGGGTTGGCCTTGTACGGGCCGGTGTGCAGGGTCGGCGTGGCATCCGGGATCTTCGACACGTCGACATCCCACCACGGGGCGCCATCTTTGTGTGCGCGGTTGATGTCCAGGCCTGGCTGTGAACGCACCGCGGTGCCGCCGGACTTCGGTACCGGGCCACGGCTGGTGGAACAACTGACGACGAGCAGGGACAACGCGGCGAACGCCACCAGCTTGAGCGGTTGATTGAACGGCGATGCCCGCATTACTTGTTGCCCCGTGCTTGGACCAGCATGTCTGACAGCTGATGCACGGCCATGGCGTACATCACACTGCGGTTATAACGCGTGATTGCGTAGAAATTCTTCAGGCCCATCCAGTATTCAGGGCCGTTTTCACCTTCGAGGCGGAATGCCGTCACCGGCATATCGTCGCGTGGCGCATTCTGACTCGACCAGCCCAGCGCCCGCAACTCCCCGACGGTCTTGGCCGGCTCGATGCCCTGGGTCAGGCCTTCATCGGCACGCTCCCCGCTGACATCGGCACGGATCACCACCGGCTCGCCACCGACCCAGCCATGGCGCTTGAAGTAACTGGCCACACTGCCGATGGCATCGTCCGGGTTGCTCCAGATATTGATATGACCGTCGCCGTCAAAATCCACCGCGTAGGCGCGAAAGCTGCTCGGCATGAACTGCGGCAAGCCCATCGCCCCGGCGTAGGAGCCCTTGAGGGTCAGCGGGTCGACCTGCTCTTCGCGGGCCAGCAGCAGGAACTCACGCAGTTCCTTGCGGAAGAAGTCGGCGCGCGGCGGGTAATCGAAGCCCAGGGTCGACAAGGCGTCGATCACCCGGTAACTGCCGGTATTGCGCCCGTAGAAGGTTTCAATGCCAATGATCGCAACGATGACCTGGGCCGGCACGCCGTATTCCTGCTCGGCGCGGGCCAACACGGCCTCGTGCTGGCGCCAGAAGTCCACCCCCCGGGCCACCCGGGCGTCGGTGAGGAACATCGGACGGTATTCCTTCCACTGTTTCACGCGCTCGGCGGGGCGAGAGATAGCGTCGAGGATCGCCTGCTTGCGCTGGGCTTCGCGGAACACGCCCATCAGTTGTTCACCGGCGAAGCCGTAGTCGCGGGTCATTTCACCGACGAATTCGGCGACCTGGGGTGAGCCATCGTAGTCACCGGCCTGCGCCTCGTGCGTTGCCCCCAGCAGCCCGATCAGGCCCATCCAGGACGCATGCCGAGTCGCCCAGCCGCGCATTACTTGCATTGACATCTTCACCTTATTCAAACCTGTGCGATCCACTTGCGATGCGTATGAATCGACATCAAAACCCCAAACGCTGACAGCAATGTCACCAGCGAAGTTCCGCCGTAGCTAATGAACGGCAAAGGCACCCCAACCACCGGCAGCAGGCCACTGACCATACCGATGTTGACGAAAACGTAAACAAAAAAAGTCATGGTCAGGCTGCCGGCGAGCAATTTGCCGAACAGCGTCTGCGCCTGTGCGGTAATCACCAGGCCACGACCAATCAATAGCAAATAGATCAGCAACAGCGCGCAAATGCCCACCAGGCCGAACTCTTCGCCCATCACCGCAATAATGAAGTCGGTGTGGCTCTCGGGCAGAAAGTCCAAATGCGACTGGGTGCCGAGCAGCCAGCCCTTGCCAAATACACCGCCGGAACCGATGGCCGCCTTCGACTGGATAATGTTCCAGCCGGTGCCGAGCGGGTCGCTTTCGGGATCGAGGAACGTCAGGATCCGCTGCTTCTGGTAGTCGTGCATAAAGAAGAACCACATGGCCACGGCCACCGGCACTGCCGCCGCCAGCACGCTAAGGATCCAGCGCCAGCGCAACCCGCCCATGAACAGCACGAACGCACCGCCGGCCAGGATCAGCAGCGAGGTGCCGAGGTCCGGCTGGCGCACGATCAGCACGAAGGGGATGCCGATCAGGATCAGGCTGATGCCCACATGCTTGAGCTGCGGCGGCAAGGTGCGCTTTGACAGGTACCAGGCGATCGTCGCCGGCATCAGGATCTTCATGAATTCCGACGGTTGGAAGCGAATCACCCCCGGAATGTTGATCCAGCGGGTCGCGCCCATGGCGTTGTGGCCCATGACGTCCACCACCACCAGCAGCAACACCCCGGCCACATAACCGAGCGGCACCCAGCGCGCCATGAAACGCGGCTCCAGCTGGGCGATCACCACCATGGACAGCAGGCCCAGGCCAAACGACGAAGCCTGCTTGATCAGCAAGTCCCAGTTCTTGCCGCTGGCCGAATACAGCACGAACAGGCTGCCGGCCGCCAGGGTCAGCAGCAGGATCAGCAACGGGCCGTCAATGTGCATGCGCTGCAACAAAGTCGCGCGGCGACGCATCACATCCTCGCTGGAGAGGATGCGGTCAAAATTACTCTTCACTGGCCGTAACCTCGGGGGTTGAAGGGGGGCCGCCATATTCGGGCTTGAGCCTGCCGTCGTCGGCCAGCAACCAGGCGTCCATCACCTGGCGCACCACAGGCGCCGCCACACCGGAGCCGGACTCGCCGTTCTCGACCATCACCGCCACCACGATTTTCGGGTCGTCGGCCGGGGCAAAGCCCACAAACAAGGCGTGGTCGCGGTGGCGCTCCTGGACCTTGGAACGGTCGTACTTCTCGCCCTGCTTGATCGCCACCACCTGGGCGGTACCACTCTTGCCGGCGATACGGTATTGCGCACCGATCGCCGCCTTGCGCGCGGTCCCGCGTGCACCGTGCATCACCTGCTGCATGCCGTGGTTGACCTTGGTCCAGTCGGACGGGTCGCGCAGTACGATGTCGGGGATCGGGTTTTCATCCACAGGCTTTTCGCCTTCGATGGTCCGGGCCAGGTGCGGGCGGTTCCAGATGCCTTTGTTGGCCACCAGCGCCGTGGCCTGGGCCAGTTGCAAAGGCGTGGCCTGCATATAGCCCTGGCCGATGCCGAGGATCAGGGTTTCGCCCGGGAACCATGCCTGGCGGCGGGTCGCACGCTTCCACTCCCGCGATGGCATCAGGCCAGGGGATTCTTCGAACATATCCAGGGAGACTTTCTGACCGAGGCCGAACTTGCCCATGTAGGCGGACAAGCGGTCGATCCCCAGCTTGTGGGCCAGGTCGTAAAAATAGGTGTCGTTGGAACGCATGATCGCGGTATCCAGATCGACATAGCCGTCACCGGTACGGTTCCAGTTGCGGTATTTGTGGTCGTAGTTCGGCAGCATGTAGTAGCCCGGGTCGAATACCCGGCTGGAAGCCGTGACCACGCCCGCGTCTAAACCGGCAATCGCCACCGCCGGCTTGATGGTCGAACCCGGCGGGTACAGGCCGCGCAACACACGGTTGAACAGCGGCCGGTCGATGGAGTCGCGCAACTCGGCGTAGGCCTTGAAGCTGATCCCGGTCACGAACAGGTTGGGGTCGAAGCTCGGCTGGCTGACCATGGCCAGCACTTCGCCGGTCTTCGGGTCCAGCGCCACCACCGCGCCACGCCGGCCACCGAGGGCCATCTCGGCCGCTTCCTGCAGCTTGATGTCCAGGCTCAGCACAATGTCCTTGCCCGGTACCGGGTCGGTACGCTTGAGCACCCGCAGCACGCGGCCGCGAGCGTTGGTCTCGACTTCTTCGTAACCCACCTGGCCGTGCAGCTCGGGCTCGTAGAAACGCTCGATGCCGGTCTTGCCGATATGGTGGGTGCCGCTGTAATTGACGGGATCGAGGCTTTTCAGCTCTTTCTCGTTGATCCGCCCCATATAGCCGACGGAGTGAGCAAAGTGCGGCCCTTGGGGATAGTGGCGCACCAACTGCGCCACCACTTCCACACCCGGCAGGCGGAACTGGTTCACCGCAATCCGCGCAATCTGCTCTTCGGTCAGCTCGAACAGGATCGGCACCGGTTCGAACGGCCGGCGCCCCTGTTTCATGCGTTTCTCGAAGATCACCCGGTCTTCCGGGGTCAACTGCAGCACCTCGACGATGACATCGAGGACCTGTTGCCAGTCGCCGGAACGCTCGCGGGTCATGCTAAGGCTGAAACTGGGCCGGTTATCCGCCACCACCACGCCATTGCGGTCGAAGATCAGCCCACGGGTCGGCGGAATCGGTTGCACATGCACGCGGTTGTTTTCCGACAACGTGGAGTGGTAGTCGTACTGGATCACCTGCAGGAAATACAGGCGCGCAATCAGCACCCCGATCAGCGCCACCACCATGATCGCGCCAAACACCACCCGCGCGCGTACCAGACGTGCGTCTTTCTCGTGGTCCTTGATGCGGATCGGCTGGGTCATCGGGAGGGGCGCAGATTATTTGTGATAAGGGTGCCCGGACAGAACTGTCCAGGCGCGATACAGCTGTTCACCGATCAGGATCCTTACCAACGGGTGCGGCAGCGTCAGCGCCGACAGCGACCAGCGCTGGTCCGCCCGCGCGCAGACTTCCGGCGCCAGCCCTTCGGGGCCGCCGACCATGAAGTTGACGGTGCGCGAGTCCAGGCGCCAGCGATCCAGTTCCACCGCCAATTGCTCGGTGCTCCAGGGTTTGCCGTGCACTTCGAGGGTGACGATGCGCTCGTTGGGGCCGACCTTGGCCAGCATCGCTTCGCCTTCCTGACGGATAAAGCGCGCCACGTCGGCATTCTTGCCCCGGGTGTTGAGCGGTATCTCCACCAGTTCCAGCGACAGCTCGGCGGGCAGACGCTTGGCATACTCGTGCCAGCCTTCTTCCACCCACTTGGGCATGCGTGAACCGACAGCAATCAGACGCAGGCGCACAGCCGTTCCTTATTCCTGGTCTTTGTTGAGCTTGTCGAAGTGCGCGTGGCCCACTTCCGGGCTGTGGTGCTTGCCATCGGCGGCACGGCTCTGCTCGGCGCCTTTCCACAGACGCTCCAGGTCGTAGAACTGACGGGCATTGCTGGTCATCATGTGAACGATCACGTCGTCCATATCCAGCAGCACCCAGTCGCTGTCGCCCTTGCCTTCTTCACCCAGCGGCTTCACGCCCTGGGCTTTGACGGCTTCGCGAACCTTGTCCAGCATCGCGCCGATCTGGCGGTTGGAGGTACCGGTGGCGATGATCATGAAGTCGGTGATGCTCTGCTTGTCGCGTACGTCCAGGACCTGGATGTCCTGGGCCTTCACGTCTTCCAGGGCGGCAACGGCGACTTTCACCAGCGCTTCGCCAGCCAGTTCCGGGCCAACGTGGGCTTCAACCGGCAGCGGGGCGCTTTTGAACGTGCCTTTGCGTTTTACTTTGCTTACGTCTTTGTTCGTCATAAAAAACTCGTTTTGCTCGTATGTTCGGGCGCTCGCTGCACGAGTGTTCGTGCGTTCAAGCGCGCCTTTTCAGTTCGACGCACGGTAAAGCCCGTGCGCATCGATGTAGGCCAGGACCGCGTCAGGCACCAGGAAACGTACCGACTTCCCGCTGGCCAGCAGTTGACGGATCTGGGTGGCAGACACCGCGAGCGGGGTCTGCCAGACGAATGCAATATTCCCGTTCGGCCCGGTCAGGGCCAAGGGGTCACTTACCGACCGCGCGGCCAGCAGGTTGCGCAAGGCATCCGGCGGTTCGCTGTCGGCATCCGGGCGTTGCAAAACCAGGATGTGGCAGTGCTGGAGGAGTTCCTCCCAGCGATGCCAAGAGGGCAGGCCGCAAAATGCGTCCCAGCCCAAAAGCAGAAACAACTGGTCATCCGCGGCCAACTCGGCGCGCATCAGCTCCAGGGTGTCGACAGTGTAGGACGGTTTATCGCGCTTGAGCTCACGATCGTCCACCACCAGCGGCGGTATGCCTTCTACGGCCAGGCGCACCATTTCCAGGCGCTGCTGCGGCGACACCTGCGGGGT
This sequence comes from Pseudomonas sp. 8 R 14, assembly GCF_900005955.1. Classification (NCBI taxonomy): domain Bacteria; kingdom Pseudomonadati; phylum Pseudomonadota; class Gammaproteobacteria; order Pseudomonadales; family Pseudomonadaceae; genus Pseudomonas; species Pseudomonas sp. 8 R 14. The sequence goes on from NZ_CVTH01000040.1 coordinate 20,238, forward strand.
ATCGCGATGAGGCGGCCGGAAATTAGGGATCAGGCGCAGCTCATCCAGCGCCAAGGCATCCGCGACTTCCAGGGCACTGCGCAAATGGCCGATGTGCACGGGGTCGAAGGTACCGCCGAGCAGCCCGATGCGTTTAGCCATCAAGTGCGCACGTGACCGTCGCCGAACACCACGTACTTCTCGCTGGTCAGGCCTTCCAGGCCAACCGGGCCGCGTGCGTGGAGCTTGTCGGTGGAGATGCCGATCTCCGCCCCCAGGCCGTACTCGAAGCCGTCGGCAAAGCGCGTCGAGGCGTTGATCATCACCGAAGCGGAGTCCACTTCGGTGAGGAAACGCCGGGCATCGCTGAAATGCTCGGAGACAATGGCGTCGGTGTGCTTGGAGCCGTACGTGTTGATGTGTTCGATGGCCTGGTCCAGGTCGTCGACGATGCGGATCGACAGGATCGGCGCCGTGTACTCGGTGTACCAGTCCTGCTCGGTGGCTTCGATCACGTCCGCGCCCAACAGCGCACGGGTGCGTTCGCAACCGCGCAGCTCCACGCCCTTGTCACGGTAGATGGCAGCCAGCGGCGGCAGCACGCGCTCGGCAATGCCGACGTGCACCAGCAGGGTTTCCATGGTGTTGCACGGCGCGTAGCGGTGGGTCTTGGCGTTGTCGGCGATGCGGATCGCCTTGTCGATGTCGGCGGCGATGTCGATATACACGTGGCACACGCCGTCCAGGTGCTTGATCACTGGCACCTTGGCATCGCGGCTGACGCGCTCGATCAGGCTCTTACCACCGCGCGGCACGATCACGTCGATGAATTCCGGCATGGTGATCAGCGCGCCGACAGCGGCGCGGTCGGTAGTTTCCACCACTTGCACCACTTCGGCCGGCAACTCGGCCACGGCCAGGCCCTGCTGGATGCAGGCGGCGATGGCGCGGTTGGAATTGATCGCCTCGGAACCGCCACGCAGGATGGTGGCGTTGCCCGACTTGAGGCACAGGCTCGCGGCGTCGATGGTCACGTTCGGGCGCGACTCATAGATGATGCCGATCACGCCCAGGGGCACGCGCATCTTGCCGACCTGGATGCCGGACGGCAGGTAACGCATATCGCGAATTTCACCGATGGGGTCAGGCAGCTTGGCCACCTGACGCAACCCTTCGATCATGTCGTCGATACGTGTCGGCGTCAGCGCCAGGCGGTCCAGCAAGGCGGGCTCAAGGCCATTGGCGCGGCCGTTGGCCAGGTCCAGTTCGTTGGCGGCAGTCAGCTCGGAGCGCGAAGCGTCCAGAGCATCGGCGGCGGCCAGCAGGGCACGGTTCTTCTGCGCAGTGCTCGCACGGGCGATCAACCGCGAGGCCTGACGGGCAGCGCGACCCAGGCGGGTCATGTAGTCAAGAACGGACTCAGTCATGGTCAGGGAGTCTTGGCAAAGAGGAAAGCGGCAGATTATAGCTGTGACGCCGCCCGACTGACAGCGGTGAGGGGCGGATGGTCGAAATGAACTGTAAAAACCTGGGGTTCAGCCGTAATTAAGGTGGGAGTTGTTATTATTCCGTCACATTTAGCCGTATTAACCCCAGACCACCATGCCCAGTTCTTCACCCCAACTCCCCGCCAGCACGCTGCCCGACAGCTTCTTCGACCGTGACGCGCAAATACTTGCGCGGGATTTGCTTGGAAAAGTCATCCGCCATCGCGTCGGCGATAGCTGGCTTTCGGCGCGAATTATTGAAACCGAAGCCTATTACGTGGCCGAAAAAGGCAGCCACGCCTCACTCGGGTACACAGAAAAGCGTAAGGCTTTGTTTCTGGATGGCGGACATATCTATATGTACTACGCCCGTGGCGGCGATTCGCTGAACTTCAGCGCGCAGGGGCCGGGCAATGCCGTGCTGATCAAATCAGCCTATCCCTGGGTCGATGAAACCTCCGGGCCCGCCAGCCTGGCGCAGATGCTGCTGAACAACCCGAATGCCGACGGCAGCCCGCGCGCGTCGCAAAAGCTGTGTGCCGGCCAGACGTTGCTGTGCAAGGCGCTGGGCCTGAAGGTGCCGATGTGGGATGCCAAGCGCTTTGATCAAGAATTGCTCTTTGTCGAAGACGTCGGCCAGACACCGATACAGATCATCCAGACCACCCGCCTGGGCATCCCCAGCGGCCGTGACGAGCACTTGATGTACCGCTTCGTCGATGCCGGCTATGCGCCCTACTGCACGCGGAACCCGCTGCGCCGGGGCCAGGTCGAAGGCCGCGACTATTTCCTGATTTGAATCTGTGGCGATGGAGTAACGATTTATGGGCCAATGGCTCGATGGCATTACCGGCTGGCTGACCCTCAACCCGCAATGGCTGGCGGCGGCGGTGTTTATCGTCGCGTGCGTGGAATGCCTGGCCATTGCCGGGCTGATCGTGCCAGGCACGGTGCTGCTGTTTGCCATTGCGGCACTGGCTGGCAGCGGCGCCTTGTCCCTGAGTGAAACCCTGCTGATGGGGTTCCTGGGAGGCTTGCTGGGCGACGGGATTTCCTACTTCCTCGGCCGACACTTCCATCAGAATATCCGCCGCCTGCCCGGCCTGCGCCACCATCCGGAATGGATGAATGGCGCGGAAACCTACTTCCACAAATACGGCATCGCCAGTCTGCTGGTGGGACGTTTCATCGGGCCATTGCGGCCGATGCTGCCGATGGTGGCCGGAATGTGCGACATGCCGTTCCCGCGTTTCGCCCTGGTCAGCCTTCTGGCGGCAGCCGGTTGGTCGTTGGCCTACCTGCTGCCGGGCTGGGCCACCGGCGCCGCGTTCCGCCTGCCATTGCCGGAGGGGTTCTGGCCTGAGGCGGGGGTTGTCACAGCGTGCCTGGCGGTCGTGCTGGGACTGAGCCTGAACACCAGCCTGCGTGGCCATCGTCGCGCGACCCTATGGATAGGGTGTGCCAGCCTGGCGTTGTTGATCGCCCTGTTTATCGGCTATCCGCACCTGGATGACTTTGACCAGGGCCTGAGCGCGCTGGTACAGGAACATCGCAGCCCCTGGCTGGACCACACCATGGTGATGGTGACCCAACTGGGTGAGTTCAAGAAGATGTTCTTCGCCAGCGCCGTATTCACCGCGCTGCTGCTACTGGCGCGGCAATGGCGTCATGCCGTGTTTGTCGGTGCAACACTGGCCGGGGCGGCGGTGATCAATACCGGGACCAAACTGTTTTTCGCCCGTGGCCGCCCGGAAATCCTCACCGACCCATTGACCAGCTTCAGCATGCCCAGCGGCCACGCCTCCGGTGCGTTTGCGTTTTTCCTGGCGTTGTCGGTGCTGGCCGGTCGCGGACAACCCACGCGCCTGCGCCTGACCTGGATGTTGCTGGGCTGTATTCCTGCGGCCTTCATCGCGCTGTCACGGGTCTACCTTGGCGCCCATTGGCCCACCGACATCCTGGCTGGCACGCTGCTGGCAATGACCGTGTGTGCATTCAGCCTCACCGTCTGCCAGTACCGCAGCCCTTTGCCGCCGATGCCGCAGAAGGCCTGGTGGCTGGTATTACCCGCTGTGGTGGCGGTGCTCGGCTTCATTGCCTTTACCGGCACCCCACACGCGCTGCTCAGGTATGCCTACTGACCCTGGGTCGGGCCGAGCCAATGGATTGGCGCGGCGCGGCGTTCAACACAACGCTCACGTCGCTCCAGCATCATCTCATCGGCGATTTCCGCGGCGCGTTCAGCGATGTATTCCGGGCCCCGCTTGGCATCCGCCGGCAGCAGCTGCACGGCAATACTGACAAAAAAAACGTCCCAGGCAGCCTGTTCCGATGGCGCTAGCCGAATCATGTTCACCCCCAATCATTGTTGTGTGATCGGTGACTATTTCAGGCGACGCACAGGGAACAACGAGGAAACCTCTGAAAACCGCGCAGGACAGATCCGAGGCTCAGGCAAACAACTCACCCTGAAGCTCATCGAGCAGCATCTGGATCGCATCCAGCCGCTGCTGCGGGTCGTCGAGTTGCAGCAGGTCGATCTTGTCGGCCTCAGTGAACGGCAAGAGATAAGCCAGTTGATTGCCCAAGGCTCGCTGGCCATCGGCGTGAGTGTCCATGTCCAGCGACGCGACCATCGGGTGTTCGGCCAGGGCCTGGAGCAAGGCCAGCAGGTCGGCATCCTCTTCTTCCAGCGCCTGGTCCGGCAGTTCTTCCAGCCATTGCACCTCGGCCACCAGCAACTGGTCCTTCTGCACACCGGCGTCTCGCACGCGGAAGCGCCGCCCGCCTTCGACGCGAATCCCCAGCAGGCCGTTGTCCTGCTGCTTGAAGTCGCGAATCAACGCTTCACAGCCGATCAAGGCATAGCCATCCGGAGCCATGCCCACCTCCTTGCCATCGAGGATGCACACCACGCCGAAGCTTTCGCCCTTTTTCATGCAGCGGCTGATCATGTCCAGGTAGCGCGCCTCGAACAGTTGCAGGTCGAGGATGCAGCCAGGGAACAGCACGGTATTGAGGGGGAACAGCGCCAGACTCATAAAGGCTTCCTTAAACCCGGTTTAAACAATCACTGACACGGCCAGCGGCAGGAATACCGCTGTGGCTACGCCCATCAGACTCATGGCCAGCGCCGCAAAGGCGCCACACTCTTCGCTTTCCTGCAGGGCCACCGAGGTGCCGACGGCGTGGGCGGTCATGCCCAAGGCCATGCCGCGCGCCTCGGGGCTGTGCACCCCAAGACGCGAGAGTAACGCCGGGCCAACCATCGCGCCCACCACCCCGGTAATCAGCACAAACACCGCCGCCAACGCCGCCACGCCGCCGATCTGCTCGGCCACCAGCATGGCAATCGGCGATGTCACCGACTTCGGCGCCATGGTCATCAACATCCTGTGTTCAGCGCCGAACCACCAGCCCAGCAGCACGCACAGGCTGGTGGCCAACACGCCGCCTATCACCAGCGTAGTAAAAATCGGCCAGAACAATTGCCGAATCCGCCGCAGGTTCAGATAGAGCGGCACCGCCAGGGCCACCGTCGCCGGGCCCAGCAGGATCCCCATGATCTCCGTGCTCTTGCGGTACTCGGCATAGCTCAGGCCGCACGTGAGCAACACGCCGATCACCAGCAGCATGGAGACCAGCACCGGTTGCAGGAAAATCCAGCGGGTTTTCTCGAAACCCGCCAGCACCAGCTGATAGGCGCCCAGGGTGATCCCGATACCGAACAGCGGGTGATGAATCACCGCCGTCCATGCGCCGTGCCAGTCGAAGATCATTGATCCTGCTCCTTGCGCTTGACCATGCGTTCCATCAACAGCCCGACAAAGCCCATGGCGATCACCAGCGACAACACCAGTGCACCGACGATAGCCCAGAAATCGGCGGCAATATCCCTGGCATACACCATCACCCCCACCGCCGGCGGCACCAGCAGCAACGGCAAGTAGCGCAGCAGGCTGCTGGCCGCCAGGCTCAGGGGCTCGCCGACTTCGCCACGCCAGATCAGGAACCCGAGCATCAACAGCAGGCCGATGATCGGCCCCGGCAGTACCGGCACCAGCAAATGATTGATCGCCGTGCCGATCAATTGAAACAGCACCAGCCATGTCAGACCGCGTAACAGCATCCGTTTTTTCCCCCTCAAGACCCGCCCGCATTATAAGCATGCCCGCCCTATGCTCCGGCATTCGCCAAAAGCATGGTGGGTTGACCGGGCTGGTTGGCCATGATGATCTACATTGGTTCTCTGTAACCCATAACAACAGCACCGATGAACCAAGGAGAGACGCAATGCCCTATGTACCCGTAGCGCAGCTCAAAGATTATGTCGGCAAGGAACTGGGACGTTCCGAATGGCTCACCATCGACCAGGCACGTATCAACCTGTTCGCCGAGGCCACTGGCGATCATCAGTTCATCCACGTCGATCCGGTCAAGGCCGCACAAACCCCGTTCGGCAGCACCATCGCCCACGGCTTCCTGTCGCTGTCGCTGATGCCCAAGCTGATGGAAGACATCCTGATCGTGCCCGAAGGCCTGAAGATGGCCGTCAACTATGGCCTGGACAGCGTGCGCTTTATCCAGCCGGTGAAAGTCAATTCCAAGGTGCGCCTGAACGTGACCCTCACCGACGTCACCGAGAAAAAGCCCGGCCAATGGCTGCTCAAGGCCACCGCCACCCTGGAAATCGATGGCCAGGAAAAACCCGCTTACGTCGCCGAGTCGTTGTCGCTGTACTTCGTGTAAGCCCATTCCTGTGGCGAGCCACTGAAACTCGCCACAGGGTATGTAAATTTATGTATGAATCTCGCAGCTGCGGCATACTCGGCGCTCAATTATCCGGATCCCGCTATGCGCCCACTCGCTCCCCTTGCCCTTGCCCTGTTGCTCACCGCTTGCGGAGACGGCGAATCGCTGTTGCCGCCCGATGCGCGCCTGCCCGATGGCGGCCGTTACCGGGGCGATGTGGTCAATGGTCTGCTGCAAGGCCAGGGCCGCGTGGATTATCCCAACGGCAGCTGGTACGCCGGGCAGTTCGACAAAGGCCAGTGGCACGGCCAGGGCGAATGGCATGGCAGCAACGGCGAAGTCTATAAAGGCCAGTTCCAGCAAGGCCTGTTCGATGGACAGGGCAGCCTCACCACGGCCGGCAGCCACTATGTGGGCGGGTTCAAGAACGGTCGGCGCAACGGCGAAGGCACCCTCAAAGAAGGGCAGATGACCTATCGCGGCGAATTCAAGGACGACCAGTATTCCGGCCTTGGCCGCCTGGAACTGGCCGACGGCAGCCAGTATCAGGGCCAGTTCGCCCACGGCAAGCCGAACGGCGAAGGCCAGCGCAATGACGACAGCGGCAACCAGTTCAGCGGCCACTTCGTCGACGGCCAACTGGAGGGCAACGGTACGTTCAACAGCGCCGACGGCGACATCTATGTCGGCCAGTTCAAGCAGAACCAGCTCAACGGCAAGGGCCGCTATGAAAACGCCGATGGCGACGTGTGGATCGGCCAGTTCAAGGAAGGCGCACTCAGCGGCAAGGGCGAACTGATCGGCGTGGATGGCAGCCACTACGTCGGCCAGTTCAGCGACTGGCGCTTTACCGGCGAAGGCCGCCTGAACCTGACCGACGGCAGCTTCTATATCGGCGGCTTTGACAGCGACAACTATCAAGGCCGCGGCACCCTGGTACTCACCGACGGCACCGTGCAGGCCGGTACCTGGGTCAACGGCATGCGCGTACGTGATGCTGACGGCGCATTGTTGCCCGACCCACTGGAGATCGGCGTACTGGCCCAGGGCCATTTGCTCGATGCCGCCCTCGCTGCCGTGCCTGCGTCCACCCCCGCAGTGGAGCTGTACACCCTGGCCGTGGCCGGCGACGGCAAACAAAGCGTGTTCCTGCGCGAAGCCGATTACGTCAGCAATATGCTCACCACTCGCTTCGGCGCACGGGGGCAGATCCGCCTGGTCAACCACCGCGACCATATCGCTGACCGACCACTGGCCACCCGCGAAAGCCTGCGCCGGGCCGTGCAAACCCTGGCCGAGCGCACCGGACCGGAAGACCTGGTGTTTATCTACATGACCAGCCACGGCACCCACGAACACGAACTGGTGCTGGACCAACCGCGCATGGAACTGGCCGACCTGCCCGCCGATGAATTGGCCGCCGTGCTCGCGCCGCTGAAAAACCGCGACAAGATCGTGGTGATTTCAGCCTGCTACTCCGGTGGATTCATCCCGGCGCTCAAAGACGAACGCACCCTGATCATGACCGCCTCACGCGCCGACCGCGTGTCCTTCGGCTGTTCCGAAGAGGCCGACTTCACCTACTTCGGCGATGCCCTCTTCGCCCAAGCCTTCAACCAGACCGACGATCTGCAGCAAGCCTTCAAGCTGGCGCAGCTGCATGTGAGCGAACGCGAACAGGCAGACAACTTCGAAGCGTCCGAACCGCAGATCTGGGCCCCCAAAGGCGTGATCGCCCACTGGCAATTATTACGCAAGCAGCAGGCACGAAAGGCGCTGGAAAGCGTCTCAATGAATAGCAAGGAAGCCAAAGGCAACTAAGCTGTAACGTGTAACAAGGGGGAAACACCATGTACCTGACACCTCAGCATATCCTGCTCGCTGGCGCCTCTGGCCTGACCGGCGAACACCTGCTCGACCGCCTGCTCAACGAACCTACCGTGACCCGTGTGTTGGCACCCAGCCGCAAGCCGCTGGCCGAGCATCCGCACCTGGAAAACCCGGTGGGCGACCCGGCGGTGTTCCTGCCGCAACTGAGCGGCCAGGTAGATATTGCCTTCTGCTGCCTGGGTACCACCATCAAGAAAGCCGGTTCGGAAGAAGCTTTTCGTGCCGTCGACCTGGATATGGTCGTAGCCTTTGCCAAGCGCGCGCGGGAGATGGGCGCGCGGCACCTGATCGTGATCAGCGCGATTGGCGCCGACCCGAAATCCTCGGTGTTCTACAACCGGGTCAAAGGGGAAATGGAACAGGCACTCAAGGCCCAGGACTGGCCGCAACTGACCATCGTGCGGCCTTCGTTGCTGCTGGGGGAACGGCTGGAGCCCCGTTTGGCCGAGCAACTGGCCGGGCCGCTGTCACGGTTGATTCCGGGGAAATACCACGGCATTGAAGTCTGCGAACTGGCCCGGGCCATGTGGCGCCTGGCGCTGGAAGAGCAGGACGGGGTGCGGGTGGTGGAGTCGGATGAACTGCGCAAGCTCGGTAAATAAAGCCGAACACAAAGCAGAATGTGGGAGGGGCTTGCCCACCCACATTGGTTTTGTGGTGCTTTTAAAATCCAGGCTAGAGCCCGCCCGTGGCGTTAAATCCCACACCGAGCACCGTCAACACTGACAGCGGCAATAAAAGCGTGTCGAGCAACGCGCTGGCCGGCAGGTCGACACCGGGGTAGCTGGGCGCCTCGGCACCGAACCGGTCCTTGGCGCAGCAACCTCCGTTCATTGCATACAAATCCAATCGCGTGCCGGCATACACCACCGGCGCGCCGGGCTGCGCGGCGTCCAGGGTACGCGCGGTGGCGCAGCCGGCCAATTGCAGCGCCAGTATCACCAACAGCGCCTTATTCATCGCTGCTCAAATGGTGTTCGCCCCAACGCGGCAGCATGTCCTGGGGGATATTCAACAGGTTGAGAATGCGCGCCACCACGAAATCCACCAGGTCATCGATGGTCTGCGGCTGGTGATAGAAGCCGGGCGACGCCGGCAGGATGGTCACCCCCAGGTTCGACAGCTTGAGCATGTGCTCCAGATGAATGCTCGAGTACGGCGCCTCACGCGGCACCAGGATCAACTGGCGGCGCTCCTTCAACGTCACGTCGGCGGCGCGCTCGATCAGGTTATTGCAAGCGCCGGTGGCAATCGCCGACAACGTTCCCGTGGAGCACGGCACCACGACCATTGCCGCCGGCGCACCGGAGCCCGAAGCCACCGGCGACATCCAGTCTTCCTTGCCGTAGACCTTGATCTGTCCCGCCGCCGCACCGGTGTACTCGGTGAGGAAGGCTTGCATCATCTGCACCTTGGCTGGCAGCGCGACATCAGTCTCGGTGGCCATCACCAACTGCGCGGCCTTGGAGATCAGAAAGTGCACCTCACGGTCTTCACGCACCAGGCAATCGAGCAGGCGCAAGCCATAGGGCGCGCCGGATGCGCCGGTCATCGCCAGGGTGACGCGCTCCGGGCCACTCATTTCAAGGCCTCGGCCAGTTTGCCGTGCAAGCCGCCGAAGCCGCCGTTGCTCATCACCACCACATGGGTGCCAGGCTTGGCCTGGTGCTTGACGAACGCAATGATGCCCTCGATGGAATCACAGACTTTCGACGGCACCGTGCATTGCGCCGCAATCGCCGGCAGGTCCCAGCCGAGATTGGCCGGGGCATACCACACCACCTGGTCGGCATCGTTAACGCTTTCCGGCAGGCCGTCGCGGTGTGCGCCGAGCTTCATGGAGTTTGAGCGCGGCTCGACAATCGCAATGATCGGGGCATCGCCAACACGTTTGCGCAGGCCGTCGAGGGTGGTGGCAATGGCCGTTGGGTGGTGGGCAAAGTCGTCGTAGATGGTAATCCCATTCACGTCGGCGACCTTTTCCATACGGCGCTTCACGCTCTTGAATGCGCTCAACGCAGCAATGCCCATGGACGGCACCACGCCCACATGCCGCGCGGCCGCCAAGGTGACCAAGGCATTGGCGACGTTGTGCTGGCCAGTCATGTCCCACTCGACGATGCCTTGGGCCTCGCCTTCAAACAGCACTTCAAACCGGGAACCGTCTTCACTGAGCAACTTGACCTGCCATTGCCCACCCGCACCGGTGGTTTGCACCGGGGTCCAGCAGCCCATCTGGATCACGCGCTGCAAGGCCGGCTCGGTGGTCGGGTGGATGACCAGGCCTTCGCTCGCAATGGTGCGCACCAAATGGTGGAACTGCCGCTCGATCGCCGCCAGGTCGGGGAAGATGTCGGCGTGATCGAACTCAAGGTTGTTGAGGATCGCGGTGCGTGGACGGTAGTGGACGAACTTGGAGCGCTTGTCGAAGAACGCACTGTCGTACTCGTCGGCTTCGATCACGAAGAACGGCGTATCGCCCAGGCGCGCCGACACCGAGAAGTTCTGCGGCACGCCGCCGATCAGGAAGCCCGGGCTCATGCCCGCGTGTTCCAGCACCCAGGCGAGCATGCTGCTGGTGGTGGTCTTGCCGTGGGTGCCGGCAACGGCCAATACCCAGCGACCTTGCAGCACATGGTCGGCCAGCCATTGCGGGCCGGACACGTAAGGCAAGCCTTTGTTGAGGACGTATTCGACCGCCGGATTACCCCGGGACATGGCATTGCCGATCACCACCAGGTCCGGTACCGGGTCGAATTGCGCCGGATCGTAACCCTGGGTCAGTTCAATGCCCTGGGCCTCGAGTTGCGTGCTCATGGGTGGGTAAACATTGGCATCGGAGCCCGTTACGTGATGGCCCAGTTCTTTGGCCAGAACCGCCATCGAACCCATGAAGGTGCCGCAGATACCAAGAATATGAATGTGCATAGTCGACCTCGTAAACATCGAGGCAGGTTAGCGCAGGGGGGCGAAAATCGCACTCTTTAGCTGTAGGACCGATCTATGGCGCAGCCCGTGCAATACCGTGCCGGCGCAGCTTTCTATACAGCGTGTTACGGCTGACACCCAGCTGCTCCGCCGTATGGGTCATGTGCCAGCGTTGTTGCTCCAGGGCCGTGAGCAGGGCGAGTCGCTCGGCGTCGCCCAGGGGCGACTCTGCAAGCCTGGCCTCGGCCACTGCTTGCGGCCGTGCCTGGCGAATCAACGCTGGCAAATCCTCAAGGCCGACCCGCCCGTCGTCACACAGCGCCGCCAGCGTTCGCAACACCGTGCGCAGTTGCCGAACGTTGCCCGGCCAGGGGTAGGACAGCAGCGCCGAACGCACCGCCGGGTCGAGTCTTATGCTCTGGCCGCCCGCCTCCTGCGCCAGCAGGAAATCCAGCAACTGAGGCTTATCGCTGCGTTCACGCAACGCTGGCAAAACGACTTCCAGGCCGTTGAGGCGGTAATACAGGTCTTCCCGAAAACTTCCGTCCTGCACGCGCTCCAGCAAATTCCGGTGAGTCGCGCTGATAATTCTGACATCAACCGCCTGGGGCTCACCGCCGATGGGCACCACCATGCGGTCCTCCAGCACCCTTAACAGGCGCGTCTGCAGCGCCAACGGCATATCGCCGATTTCATCGAGGAACAGCGTACCGCCGTCGGCCTGTTGCAACTTGCCCTGCATGCCGTCCTTGCGCGCGCCGGTAAAGCTGCCGCCGCGATAGCCGAACAATTCGCTTTCGATCAGGCTTTCCGGGATGGCGGCGCAGTTGAGGGCAACGAACGCCTTGTCGGCACGCTGGCTGGCGTGATGCACCGCCTTGGCGAAAGCCTCTTTGCCGGAGCCGGTTTCGCCGTTGATCAGCAAGGGCACATCGCGCTCGAATACCCGCAGCGCTTTACGGAAGTCAATCTGCAGCGCCGGGTCGCCCAGGCAGATACCGGCCAGGCGCACGGGTTCAGGCTTGGCGATGGGCGCAGGTACACTGCGCGATTGACCACGCAAGGCCGCGAACAAGTGCCGACCATCCCGCGTGCGCAATGGCCAACTGGCGGTGGCATTGGCACTGGCGCGACCGAGCAGTTGGTCCAGGGAACACTCGAACAACGCCTCCACCGGTTGCCCCAGCAACCCACCACGCACCTGCCCCAGCAGGTTGAGTGCGCTCTGGTTGACGGCACATATCCGCCCTTCGCCGTCAAACGCCAACAACCCTTCGCTGAACAGGCCCACCGACTCGGCCTGCAGGTGAAAGCGCAGCAGCCAATGGTTTTCGAAGTGACGCAGGAAGTAGCAACTCTCGATCATCTTCGCCGACAGGTTAACCAGCGCCATGGTGTGGAACTGGCTCTGCCGCGACACCTCCTCCCGGGCCGACGACACGTCCAGCACCGCCAACAGGTCGCCGTGGGGGTCGAACACCGGGCTCGCCGAACAGGTCAGCCCGGTGTGGCGCCCACGAAAATGTTCATCGCGATGAATGGTCAACGACTGGCGCTCCACCAGGCAGGTGCCGATGCCATTGGTGCCCTCGCACGCTTCGCTCCAATCGGCACCGAGCCACAGCCCGGAGCGTTCGAAAATCTTGCGCTCGGACGGTGCTGTGACACAGTTGAGGATCACCCCACGGGCATCGGTCAGCAGCACCGCGTGGCCAGCGCCCGACAGCTGCTGGTGCAGGCTGTTCATCTCGCTGCCGGCGATATGCAGCACCTGTTGCAGGCGCTCGCGGCTTTCCAGCAGGCGGCCGTGCTCAAGCACCGTAGGGGCGATGGTCTGGGCAGGATCGAGGTGGTAGTCCTCCAGGCAGCGCAGCCAGGAGCGGGCGATGGACGGGTCGCTCGACGGGTCGCGCCCACGCGCCACAGTAAGGACTTGCTGGGCATGGCGACTGAAATGATCGTTGTGCATGTTCTTATTATTCTCCCTGCGTGAGAGCCACCAGCATCCCCCAGGCACCCAGCCAATGCAATCCCGGACCGACTCGCCGGTCACGGCCTGTACCGTTTATGGCACAAACTGTCACAGCGCCTGTACCACCCGTGTCACAGCAACGCCTTGCAACAAACCCCAAGCCCTTGATTTTCCTGGCCTGCAAAGCAGTGGCCCAACCTTTGCTCTACGCTTTATCAAGCGCTTGCGCGCTGCACTCCAATAAACATAAAAGCCAGGAGATACCCACCATGCGTTACGCACACCCCGGTACTGAAGGCGCGATCGTTTCGTTCAAGGCCAAGTACGGCAACTACATTGGTGGCGAATTCGTTGCCCCGGTCGATGGCAACTATTTCACCAACACCTCGCCGGTCAACGGCAAGCCTATCGCCGAATTCCCGCGCTCCACTGCCAAAGACATCGACAAGGCGCTGGACGCCGCCCACGCTGCCGCTGACGCCTGGGGCAAGACCTCGGCCCAGGACCGCTCGCTGGTGCTGCTGAAAATCGCCGACCGCATCGAACAGAATCTCGAACTGCTGGCCATCACCGAAACCTGGGACAACGGCAAGGCGGTGCGTGAAACCCTCAACGCCGACATCCCGCTGGCCGCCGACCACTTCCGCTACTTCGCCGGTTGCATCCGCGCCCAGGAAGGCACCAGCGCCGAGATCAACGAACACACCGCGTCCTATCACTTCCACGAGCCACTGGGCGTGGTCGGCCAGATCATCCCGTGGAACTTCCCGCTGCTGATGGCCGCGTGGAAACTCGCCCCGGCCCTGGCCGCCGGCAACTGCGTGGTGCTCAAGCCTGCCGAGCAAACACCGCTGGGCATCAACGTGCTGCTGGAAGTCATCGGCGACCTGCTGCCACCGGGCGTGCTGAACGTGGTGCACGGCTTCGGCAAGGAGGCCGGCGAAGCCCTGGCCACCAGCAAACGCATCGCCAAGATCGCCTTCACCGGCTCCACCCCGGTGGGCTCGCACATCATGCATGCGGCGGCCGAGAACATCATTCCGTCCACCGTCGAGCTGGGCGGCAAGTCGCCGAACATCTTCTTCGCCGACATCATGAAAGCCGAACCGTCGTTCATCGAGAAAGCCGCCGAAGGGCTGGTGCTGGCGTTCTTCAACCAGGGCGAAGTGTGCACCTGCCCATCCCGCGCGCTGGTGGAAGAGTCGATCTACGACGACTTCATGAAAGTGGTGATGAAGAAGGTCGAGCAGATCAAGCGCGGCGACCCGCTGGACACCGACACCATGGTCGGCGCCCAGGCGTCCGAGCAGCAGTTCGACAAGATCCTGTCCTACCTGGAAATTGCCAAGGGCGAAGGCGCGCAATTGCTCACTGGCGGTAAGGTCGAGCAGCTCACCGGCGATATGGCCGGCGGCTATTACATCCAGCCGACCCTGCTCAAGGGCACCAATGAAATGCGCGTGTTCCAGGAAGAAATCTTCGGCCCGGTAGTGAGCATCACCACCTTCAAGGACGAAGCCGAAGCCCTGGCGATTGCCAACGACACCGAGTTCGGCCTGGGCGCCGGTGTGTGGACCCGCGACATCAACCGCGCCTACCGCATGGGCCGCGCGATCAAGGCGGGCCGCGTGTGGACCAACTGCTACCACCTGTACCCGGCGCATGCCGCGTTTGGCGGTTACAAGAAGTCCGGCGTGGGCCGTGAGACCCACAAGATGATGTTGGATCACTACCAGCAGACCAAGAACCTGCTGGTGAGCTACGACATTAATCCGTTGGGCTTCTTCTAACTAACCCCTCCCACAGTTGAAATGCACTCAAATGTGGGAGGGGCTTGCCCTCTCCCACACTTAGCTCTCCACAAGTACTTGCCAATTGCATTCGGCACACAGAGGCCGAGTTAAAAAACAATAACAATGAAAGGTACTTTCCCATGCCTAGCGAACCGACTGGATCTTCTGTCGACTTCGAAAAAGTCGACTCCCAATACTTCCAACAACGCGAACTGAAAAAAGGCGCCGCCGGCTGGGTCCTGCTGGTTGGTCTTGGCGTTGCCTACGTCATCTCCGGCGACTACGCCGGCTGGAACTTCGGCCTGGCCCAGGGTGGCTGGGGCGGGATGTTCCTCGCCACATTGCTGATGGCCACCATGTACCTGTGCATGTGCTTTTCCCTGGCCGAACTGTCTTCCATGATCCCCACCGCCGGCGGTGGCTACGGTTTTGCCCGCAGTGCCTTCGGGCCCTGGGGCGGGTTCCTGACGGGCACCGCCATCCTGATCGAATACGCCATCGCCCCCGCCGCCATCGCGGTGTTTATCGGCGCCTATTGCGAGTCGCTGTTCGGCATCGGCGGCTGGATGATTTACCTGGCGTTCTACATCATCTTTATCGGCATCCATATCTTTGGCGTCGGCGAAGCCTTGAAGCTGATGTTCGTGATCACCGCCATCGCCGCGATTGCGCTGGGCGTGTTCCTGGTGTCGATGGTGCCGCACTTCAATGTCGCCAACCTGCTGGATATTCCGGTGACCGAGGCCAAGGGCGCCAGCACCTTCCTGCCATTCGGCTATGTCGGCGTGTGGGCGGCGATCCCCTATGCGATCTGGTTTTTCCTCGCCGTAGAGGGCGTGCCCCTGGCCGCCGAAGAAACCAAGAACCCCAAGCGCGACCTGCCCCGGGGCCTGATCGGCGCCATTGTGGTGCTGACCAGCTTTGCCCTGTTGATCCTGGTGATCGCACCGGGCGGCGCGGGCACCTACGCACTGGTCAAATCCGGTAACCCGCTGGTGGAAGCGCTGGCGCTGTCCTATGGCGGTTCGACCTGGATGGGCAGCTTCGTCAACCTGGTCGGTCTGGCAGGCTTGATCGCGAGCTTTTTCTCGATTATCTACGCCTATTCGCGGCAGATCTTTGCCTTGTCCCGTGCCGGCTACCTGCCGCGCAAACTGTCCCAGACCAACAAGAGCAAGGCCCCGGTACTGGCCCTGGTGATCCCCGGGATTATCGGCTTCGGCCTGTCGCTGACCGGCCAGGGGGATCTGTTGATCCTGGTGGCGGTGTTTGGCGCGACCATTTCCTACGTGCTGATGATGGCCGCGCACATCACCCTGCGTATCCGTCGCCCCAAAATGGACCGTCCTTATCGCACGCCGGGCGGCATCTTCACGTCCGGCGTCGCCTTGGTACTGGCCTGCGTGGCCGTCGTTGCGGGCTTTCTGGTGGATCCACGGGTGGTGATTGGCGCCGCGATCATCTATGGAGTATTAATTGCTTACTTTGCTTTCTACAGCCGGCATCACTTGGTAGCAGGCACGCCCGAAGAAGAATTCGCCGCGATCCAGGCCGCAGAGGCCGCCTTGCACTAACTGCCGTAAACCTCGACGCGGGTTCCTCTCCTGCCCGCGTCGTCAAGGAGACACTGTATGGCAAGCTTTTCCCACGCGGTCGGTGCACAGACCTACCGCTTCGACAGCCTCAAGGACGTGATGGCCAAGGCCAGTCCCGCGCGTTCCGGGGACTTTCTGGCCGGCGTCGCCGCGCAGAACGACGGTGAGCGGGTGGCGGCGCAAATGGCGCTGGCAAATATCCCGCTGAAACACTTCCTCGAAGAAGCGCTGATCCCCTATGAAAGCGATGAAGTCACGCGGCTGATCATCGACACCCACGACAAGCAGGCTTTCGCCGTGGTCAGCCACCTGACCGTCGGCGGCCTGCGCGACTGGCTGCTCAGCGACGCCGCCGATGAACAATCCCTACGCGCATTGGCGCCGGGGCTGACACCGGAAATGGCAGCGGCGGTGTCGAAGATCATGCGCGTGCAGGACCTGGTACTGGTGGCGCAGAAGATCCGTGTGGTCACCCGGTTTCGCGGCACCATGGGCCTGCGCGGACGCCTGTCGACCCGCCTGCAACCCAACCACCCGACCGACGAGCCGGCGGGTATCGCCGCGAGCATTCTCGACGGCCTGCTCTACGGCAACGGCGACGCCATGATCGGCATCAACCCGGCCACCGACAGCATCGCCTCGATCTGCGCCATGCTGGAGATGCTCGACGCAATCATTCAGCGCTACGAAATCCCCACCCAGGCCTGTGTGCTGACCCACGTCACCACTTCCATCGAAGCCATCAACCGCGGCGTGCCGCTGGACCTGGTGTTCCAGTCGATTGCCGGCACCGAGGCGGCCAATGCCAGTTTCGGCATCAGCCTGAGCGTGCTGCAGGAAGGTTACGAGGCGGGCTTGAGCCTGAACCGGGGCACCTTGGGCCAGAACCTGATGTATTTCGAAACCGGCCAGGGCAGTGCCTTGTCGGCCAACGCGCATTTTGGCGTCGACCAGCAAACCTGCGAAACCCGCGCCTATGCGGTGGCCCGGCATTTCAAGCCGTTTCTGGTCAACACCGTGGTCGGCTTTATCGGCCCCGAGTACCTGTACAACGGCAAGCAGATCATCCGCGCCGGCCTTGAAGACCACTTCTGCGGCAAGCTGCTGGGCGTGCCCATGGGCTGCGACATCTGCTACACCAACCACGCCGAAGCCGACCAGGACGACATGGACACCCTGCTGACCCTGCTGGGCGTCGCCGGGATCAACTTCATCATGGGCATCCCCGGCTCCGACGACATCATGCTCAACTACCAGACCACCTCGTTCCACGACGCCTTGTACGCTCGCCAGACATTGGGTTTAAAACCGGCGCCGGAGTTTGAACAGTGGCTGGCCAAAATGGGCATCTTTACGCAAGCCGACGGCAAGGTGCGCTTCGGCAACAGCCTGCCACCGGCGTTTCGCCACGCCCTGGCGCAATTGGGATGAAGGAGCCGCCCGTGCAACTCGACCTGCCTGAAAACCCGTGGCTGGAACTGCGCCGCCTGACCCCGGCGCGAATTGCCCTGGGCCGCACCGGCACCAGCATTCCCACCAACGCCCAACTTGATTTCCAATTTGCCCACGCCCAGGCACGGGACGCGGTGCACCTGCCCTTCGACCATGCAGGCCTGAGCAGTCAGTTGGCCGAGCGTGGGCGCGATAGCCTGTTGCTGCACAGCGCGGCAACCGACCGGCACAGCTACCTGCAACGCCCGGATTTGGGGCGGCGCTTGAGTGACGAATCGGCCCAAAGCCTGCGGGATTACGCGGCTGAGCATCCGGGCGGCATGGACCTGGCGGTCGTGGTGGCGGACGGTCTGTCGGCGCTGGCAGTACATAAACATACGTTGCCGTTTCTGACGCGCATGGAAGAGCAGACCCACGCTGAAGGGTGGTCCTTGTCGCCGGTGATCCTGGTGGAACAGGGCCGCGTGGCGGTCGCGGATGAAATCGGGCAACTGCTCGGCGCCAAGATGGTGGTGATCCTCATCGGCGAACGGCCGGGGCTCAGTTCGCCGGACAGTTTGGGGCTGTACTTCACCTACAACCCCAAGGTCGGCCTCACCGATGCCTATCGCAACTGCATCTCCAATGTGCGCTTGGAAGGCCTGAGCTATGGCATGGCGGCCCATCGCCTGCTGTACTTGATGCGAGAGGCGTGTCGCCGGCAGCTGTCGGGGGTCAACCTGAAGGACGAGGCGCAGGTTCAGACCCTTGAATCCGACGACCCGGACCTGATGAAGGGCAATTTCCTGCTCAGCCCATCCACCGACTGATCCCGGCACGATTGCGCTTTTTCGCGCCTTTAGGCAGCATCAAGTCACGGCCGCTCGTGTGGTCATACCCCATTTGGAAGTTGAGGCCTGGCATGCGGATTACTCAAGCGACCCTGGAACACCTGGACCTGTTGACCCCGTTGTTCGTCAAGTACCGCGAGTTCTACGGGGCCCTGCCCTTTCCGGATTCGTCACGGGCCTTCCTGGAAAAGCGCCTGCGCCGCAAGGAGTCGGTGATCTACCTGGCCCTAGCCGATGACGACGACAAACGCGTGCTCGGGTTTTGCCAGCTTTACCCGAGCTTTTCCTCGCTGTCGCTTAAACGCGTGTGGATCCTCAACGACATCTATGTGGCCGAAGACGCGCGCCGGCAACTGGTGGCGGATAACCTGATGCGCACGGCGAAGAAAATGGCCAAGGAAACCCACGCAGTGCGGCTGCGGGTATCGACCAGCAGTGATAACCAGGTGGCGCAGAAGACGTACGAGTCCATCGGGTTTCGTGAAGACACCGAGTTCAAGAACTACACCTTGCCGATCAGCGAAGACTGACGCCCTGACACCATGGACACCTTGTGGGAGGGGGCTACACCCCGATGGCGGCTGTTCAGTCAGACTATTTATAACTGACCGAATGCTTTCGCGAGCAAACTCGCTCCCACAGTGCCTTTCTGGCGATCTGTGGACCGTCCCCCCGCGACATCCCCCGCTACAAAACCAACACGCTTTTCACCTCTCAATCCGTATAATGCGGACCTTTCAGGGTTGTAAGAAACACTACATACACGTGTAGCCTTATTACCCGAGCTTCCGCACAGGCCTGCCGAGTCGGGCCGTTCACACAGGTGCCATCCATGGATTTCAACCCGCTCGACCTTATCCTGCATCTCGACGTGTACCTCGACATGCTGGTAACCAATTATGGTCCGTGGATATACGCCATTCTGTTCCTGGTCATCTTTTGCGAAACCGGCCTGGTGGTCATGCCGTTCCTACCAGGTGATTCGTTGCTGTTTATCGCCGGCGCCGTGGCAGCAGGCGGTGGCATGGACCCGGTATTGCTGGGCGGGCTGCTGATGCTGGCGGCAATCCTCGGCGACAGTACCAATTATGTGATCGGGCGAACGGCGGGAGAACGCCTGTTCAGCAACCCGAACTCGAAAATCTTCCGCCGCGACTACCTGCAAAAGACCCACGATTTCTACGACAGGCACGGCGGCAAAACCGTGACCCTCGCGCGTTTCCTGCCGATCCTGCGCACCTTTGCGCCGTTCGTTGCCGGCATCGCGAAAATGCCCTATGCACGCTTCTTCGGTTTCAGCGTGCTGGGCACCATTCTCTGGGTCGGCGGCCTGGTGACCCTGGGCTACTTCTTCGGCAACGTGCCATTTATCAAGAAAAACCTTTCGCTGCTGGTGGTGTTCATCATCCTGCTGTCGCTGGTGCCGATGATCATTGGCGTGTTCCGCAGCCGCTTTGGTCGCACGTCTTCAGAAGCCAAATCGCAGTAACCCGGCATGTGGTCCCTCAGCGCCTGGCGGCGCCGACGCCTGCTGGCCAAGCACCCGATTGCCGATGACACCTGGCAGCGGGTGCGCCACCACCTGACCTTCCTCGACGGCATCAGTGCCGAGCAGGACCAGTGGCTGCGCGAAGCCTGCGTGGTGTTCCTCGCCGAAAAACACCTCACCGCCCTGCCCGGCGTCGAGCTGCACCAGGAACAACGCCTGCTGCTCGCCGCCCAGGCGCAACTGCCGCTGATGAACCTGGGCGACCTCGACTGGTACCAGGGTTTCCATGAAATCGTGCTGTACCCCGACGACTTCCTCAGCCCCCAGCGCCATCGCGACAGCAGCGGCATCGAACACGAGTGGGACGGCGAACACAGCGGCGAAGCCTGGCAGCAAGGCCCGGTGATTCTTGCCTGGCCCGGCGTACTGGCCAGCGGTCAGTGGGAAGGCTACAACCTGGTGATCCACGAACTGGCCCACAAACTCGACATGCTCAACGGCGACGCCAATGGCCTGCCGCCACTGCACCACGACATGCGCGTGCAGGAGTGGGCCAGCGTAATGCAGGGCGCTTATGACGACCTCAATCGCCAGCTGGACGCCAACCCCGACGCCGAGACGGAGATAGACCCGTACGCGGCGGAAAACCCGGCGGAGTTCTTTGCGGTCACCAGCGAATATTTTTTCAGCGCCCCGGATTTACTCGTCAATAGTTATCCACAGGTGTACGCCCAACTCAGCCGCTTTTACCGCCAGGATCCCTTGGCCCGCCTGACCCAACTGCAAGCGCACGACCCGCGTTATCAGCCACAAGGCGAATGACCGTACGACGTCTGGCGCATGGCATCGCCGGCAGAATATGCCTATAATCGCCGCCACTTTTAGGCCAATCCGGCCATGTCATATGGCCAACTACGGGGGCAACGCCCAATGAGCTACAGCAAGATTCCGGCTGGCAAAGACCTGCCGAACGACATCTACGTCGCCATCGAGATTCCGGCCAACCACGCGCCGATCAAATACGAAATCGACAAAGACAGCGACTGCCTGTTCGTTGACCGTTTCATGGCCACCCCGATGTTCTACCCGGCCAACTACGGTTTTATCCCGAACACCCTGGCCGACGACGGTGACCCCCTCGACGTGCTGGTCGTAACCCCTTACCCGGTTACCCCAGGCTCGGTCATCCGCGCTCGCCCGGTCGGCATCCTGCACATGACCGACGACGGCGGTGGTGATGCCAAAGTGATCGCCGTGCCACACGACAAGCTGTCCCAGCTGTACGTGGACGTGAAGGAATACACCGACCTGCCGCCACTGCTGCTGGAACAGATCAAGCACTTCTTCGAGAACTACAAAGACCTCGAAAAAGGCAAATGGGTGAAGATCGACGGTTGGGGCAACGCAGACGCCGCCCGCGCCGAAATCATGAAGTCGGTCGCTGCCTACAAAGGCTGATACCGGCTACTCATTGCCTCGGCAATTGAAAAAGCCCCGATTACTCGGGGCTTTTTTTGTGGGAAAAATTAAACGACAAGTTCAACATCTTATAAACTTAGTTTAATCATCTGTGAATTCCGAAGTAATAAGCCACAACTAAGCAAAAACCTACAGGCCTAACTCAACGCATGGTTTATTTGATGTGTTTTCTCGGCCAGTAAACTCTGCGTTTATGAATACATCAGGTGATCGCTTAAAAGCGCTATTACGGGAAGTTCATCTTTCCGCCTCCGACTTCGCCAAGAACCGTGGTGTCACGCCTCAACACGTGAACAACTGGTTCAAACGCGGTGTACCCATGGGCCGACTCAACGAGATCGCAGAACTGCTGTGCATCTCCAGCCGTTGGCTACGCACCGGCGAAGGCCCCAAACACCCACCGGCCAACTTCCTGCTGGAAGGCCCCGGCACCAGGAAAGGACTCCCCGCCCGCGAAGAAACTGGCAAATACCTCACAGGCCCCGCCTGCCGCCCGGAAAAAATCGACGTGGAAATCCCCCTCCACCCCACCTTCACCTCAACCGAACGCATCCGCGTCTCCCTGCACACCCTCGAAACCCTCAACGTCAACCCCGACCGCGCGCTGGGCGCCTACATGGTCGACAACAGCATGATCGACATCATCCAACAAGGCGCCACCCTCGCCATCGACAAAGGCCGCACCCAAATCATCGACGGCGAAATCTACGCGGTCGAACACGACGGAATGCTCCGCATCAAATACCTCTACAACCGCCCTGGAGGTGGCTTGCGCATGCGCAGCCACAATGCCGGTGAACATCCGGACGAATACCTGACCCACGAGCAACGGTTTGAGCAGAACTTCCAGATTGTGGGGTGGGTGTTCTGGTGGTCCACGTTGAATAACCGTAGGCCGCCGGTGCCGCTGGATGAGCATTTATTGGGCTGGGAAGGCTCTAAATCGGATCCGGAGGTGGGCAATTGAAGTGAATGTGGGTATCATGCGCCGCACATTTGGCAGGGGGTTGCGTTGCGCTATCCACCCTGCTCGGCGATGCGGAGGAGTTCCCGCAGATGCCCCTACTATTCAGCCCGACGCAATGTGGGCTGAGCGATTTGAAGACTGCTGAGGTTTGTCAAAAACAAGCTGAGGCGGTCACAGAGAAGCCGGCCACAAGCCGGCTTTTTAATGCCTGATAAGTATCGAGACTCAATTGTCCAACAGCTGTTGGACAATTGAGTAATCAAAAGCGGGCTGTCATATCCGGCCCTTCTCTCAGTCGCCTTATGCGGGCCGCATGCACTCCACAGCCCGATCCGCCACCATCTTCGCCATCTCCACCAGATGCATCACCGCCCTCTGCGGTGCAGCCACCGGCTCCCCAAGAACTTGCGAAGTCGCCACCGCACACTGCAGCAACTCAGCCACACGCACCCAGGCATCCTCAAAGCTCAACTCTTCATTTACGACAAATGGATTGGTTGCACGCGAAGACTGTGAATCCGAAATAACGTTATCCATAGCAAAACCTCTAGCAGTAAGTGATTACCACCGTCCTTTCGCGACTAAACAATCAGAGGTGGCGGCTGTACGCAGGTTAGTCGACCGGCCGCTAGGCACCGGCGCACCCGAGGGTGCCCTGCGCACAGCCACCATAAAGTGCAGATGAGAAGACACCTGTCTTTGAGATGGCGTGCGCCTAGCGAGGCAAGGGCGACTAAACCCGATCACTGAATAGGCAGTGACGATCCGCAGCCTAGTCAACCATTCCCGCTGGCGCAATGCAGTTGGAATTCTCTCGGAAACGTCCTGCAAATGAAAGGGATCAGCCCTGCTGGCCCTTTAAGCTCCAGCCTCAATCCAATATCAAATGCGGCAAAAACCGGCTCGAATCCTTGGTAATCAAACTATTATCCTCCCGCACCCCAATCCCCGCCGCCTGGTCCCCAATCACCCAAGACCCAATCAACGTGTAGCTGTCCCCAAACCGCGGCAACGGCGCAAACTCCTGGAGAATAAACGGCGCATCCGTATAGGGCCCGTCCTCCTTAACAATCAGCCCATCGGCCGTTTGCAGCTCAATGTTCGCCCCTTCCCGCGAGAAGAATGGCTTGCGCACCCAGCCCTTCGGCACAGCTTTACCCGGTTCGGTATCCAGGTGGGCCGCGAGCAGATTCGGGTGGCCTTTGTTGAATTCCCACAGCAGCGGCAGGATGCCTTTGTTGGAAATGATGGATTTCCACGCAGGCTCGAAAAACTGGGTGTCGCTCTCGGCAATCGCGGCGCCGAAGGGTTCGTGGAAGATGAATTCCCAGGCGTGCAGTTTGAACAGGTGGGGAATCCAGCGGTCCTGGAGGTCGACGAAGCGGCCTTCGCTGGTCAGGCCGATGTCTTCGATGTCGATGTGGCGTGATTCGATGCCGACTTTTTCCGCGACGAGGCGCAGGTAGTCGGTGGTGCCTTTGTCTTCGACCGAGTCTTTCATCGAGGCGAAGTAGAACGGCTGGTTGATTTGCAGTTGGGCGAAGGCCTGGTGCAGTTTGGTGTCGATGCTGTTGAACTGGTCGGCATGCTTGGGCAGCAGGCCGCGTTCGATGCATTGCTCGAGCCAACCCCATTGGAACGCCGCGGCCTCGTAGAGGCTGGTCGGTGTGTCGTAGTTGAGTTCCAGCAGCTTGGCGGGCCCGGTGCCGTTGTAGGAGAAGTCCATGCGCCCGTACAGGTGCGGGTGGCCTTCGAGCCATGAGGTTTTGATCATGTCGAAGAAGGGCGCGGGAATGCTCAGGCGTTCGAGCAGTTCTTCGCTCTGGACCACGCGGGCGACGAGGTCCATGCACATGTCATGGATCTCGGTGGTCGGGTCTTCGAGGTCGTGCTCGATTTGCTTGAGCGTGAACTGGTAATACGCGCGCTCGTCCCAGTAGGGTTCGTTGTCGATGGTATGGAACAGAAAGCCGAGGTTTTCAGCCGTCTGTTTCCAGTCATGACGTTCTGCACAATGGATTTTCTTCATGGCCCGGTTTCCTTAACTGCTCGACCCGCCACCGCCCCAGCCGCTGCGTGCGCTGGCCTTGCTGCCGAAGCCGCCACGGGAGGTGGCCGACGCCACGGAGCTCGACTGGCTGGAGGTGCGCAGCGTGTTGGTGTAATTGCTGCTGCCGTACCGGGCTTGATTCGAGCGGCCAAACGTCGCGCCATTGGAGACGCGCTGGTTGAGCGTCGAGTTGCCGTACTCACCGCGATCATCGCGATAGCGGTACACCGGCTCAGAGCGGTAGCTGTTGCGATTGCTGCTCAGCATGTTGCCGATCAGCAGACCGGTCAGCAGGCTGCTAGTGGAGAAGCCGGAGCCGCCGCTTGCCTGAGCGTTACCCGCCTGGGCGTTGGCCGCGTCTACCTGGGATTGTGTCACCTGGCCTTCGGCGGTCAGTTCGAAACCGCCCAGCTTGGGAATGAACTGGCCATTGGAGTCCAGCTGGCACCAGCCGGCGACAAAGTCGGCATCGCAATCGGCCTGGCTGGCGTATACCGGTGCGATGCGGCGATGCTCGGCCAGGGCCGTCATGTAGGCGTCCGAACAGACGTCCACCGGCAGTTTTTCATCGGCGCATTGCTGCACCGACTGGAAGTTGTACTTCTTCTGCAAATCGTAGGTTTTTTCCGTCGGCCCACAACCGGATATCGCCATGGCGACCGACGCTGCCAGCGAAAGCTGGACGTACTTGCTTCGTTTCATCGGGAGCTCCGTGCGCAATCAGTTCTGGGTAGGTGTCATGCAGGCGGCATTCAACATGCCGACGCTGATGGCCACCGCCGCCACATAGATGCCCGCTGCGAGCTCGCCTCTCTTGATGCGCTCGGAAGTGCCCTTGAGCACGAGACTGGTGAGCAGAAACGCCAACAGTTGGACGACGGCTGCGATCACCGCCCAGACGACGAAGTCGAGGATGCTGATCGAATAGGCAATCACGTTGCTGGCCGGAATGGCGAAACCGACGATGGCACCGCCCAGGGCGACCGCTGCGGAAACGTTGCCCGCCCGGATCAGCTCGAATTCCTTGTGCGGGGTGACGCGGGTATAGATGAACTGGAACAGCGCAAACAGCACGGCAGCCCCCAGGATGTAGGTGACAAACCCGAGCACGGCGGCTTTGTTCAGGGAGATGGAGAGAGCTTCTAGCATGG
This sequence comes from Pseudomonas sp. 8 R 14, assembly GCF_900005955.1. Lineage (NCBI taxonomy): Bacteria > Pseudomonadati > Pseudomonadota > Gammaproteobacteria > Pseudomonadales > Pseudomonadaceae > Pseudomonas > Pseudomonas sp. 8 R 14. Next base: position 46,052 of record NZ_CVTH01000040.1, read on the forward strand.
ATTTCTTCCTTTTTTAGAGCGCATTCAGGTCGGTTGTGTACAGTGAAATGCCCAGGGAGGTGCTCAGGCTGACAGTGCCTTCAGCGTCTTCTTCGACAGAGAACAGCAGAAACTCCCGTCGATCGGTCAGGCCGGTGTCACGGGCATATAGCATCGAGCGGTGTTCGACGCTGTAGGAGTCCTCGGGGTTTATCACCTGCTCGCTCATGGCCACCAATTCTGTCTGGCCAGCCTCGCTGCCCCACACGCGCGCGTATTCGACGCCGTTATGGGTGTAGGTCGGCAACCCGATCGGACTCTGCGGCCCCGCCAGCCGGCGCAATTCAGCTTCGCTGCTGATAGTGACGTAGCTCAGGTAGTTGAACAGGATCACAGACTCGACCTGCCCGGCGATGTCGCCCGTGGTGTGCACCTGCAGCCAGTAATCTTCGTCGTTCATGTAGTAGCGCGACAGCCAGGTCGACTGCCCGAGGTCAACGGTGCCGTTACTCCAGATTTCCTGGGAGCCGGGGATAACCACCGTGGTCTTCCCTTCGAGCAACAACTTCAGGGTCGTGTCGAATATCACGCCTTTGCCCGGCGCCAGGCCAAGCGGCCCGGTGGTCGGCAGCGGTTCGGCAGCGCCTTTCGAGTGTGTATTCGCTTGCGGGGCCTCAAGCCCCATCAACTGTTTAAACCATCCCATTGGAGATTTCCTTGAGGCGGGTGGAGGCAATGTAGAAGAGCTCGCCGCCTTCAACGCGCGTGGCACTGGGCGGGTTGATCGACGGTTGCGGGGCACCTTTGGCGCGATAGCCGATGAGGGTGGCGTTGTGGCGTTCTTTCATCTGGGTGTACAGATCGCCGAACGTGGCTTCAAACGCCTCGGGCAATCTCATCAAGTATTGGGTGGCCCCCTGCCCCACGCACAGTAGCTCATTAATGACCACCGACGAGCCCGGGTCCTGAGAGGCGCGCACCAGCATTTCGATAGCCATGCTTGAGGTGCATTCCAGGCTGGGGGCGTAGGAACTGGCCAGTGCGGCGATCTCACTTGCATTGAAGTGGGCGACCACATGCCCGACCGGATTCAATTGATTCACCGCCAGCACGGTGGCCAGCGTCAGATCGTCAGACGGGGTTCGCACCAGCACACGCTCGGCACCGGGCACACCGGCACGCAGCAACAGCGCTGTGGAGGACAAGCTCTCACCCCGGATAAAGGCCGCCTTGCCCGGCATCGGGTTTTCTTCGAGGGTGCAATCGCAGATGACGATCAGGTTGTCGTTCGAGGTTTCGTCTTGCAGCAACAACTCGATGACCCGTTCACTGGACGCGCCCTCCCAGCCAATGAGCACGGTATGGCCGATTTTGCCGGTGAAATCGCCTTTGCCCTTCATGCCTTTTCTCCATGCATCGATGACAGTGCTGGTGGTTTTGCCGATGGCTGCCGTCAGCAGCGCAATGCCTCCGAGCATGACCCAGGTCGCCACGAACAAGCGTCCCAAAGAGGTCTGCGGCGATAGATCGCCATAGCCGACGGTCAGCGTGGTGGTGAGATAGAAGTAAACGAACGTGGCGGGCGCGGTGAGGTGTTGTTCGCCCAGAACCACCAGGCCCAGATAAGCCGTGCTCAGGTGTACCCCCAAGGCGATGACCAGGCCTGCCCAGCCGAAGCGGTGAAAGAGGGAAGCGGCGTACCTGCGCAACAAAAGAAAAATCGGCATTGCGTCCCTGACTCCCTGGGTGCTCAAGTGCGTTCAGCCGGCATTAAACCTGCTGCGTGGTTGAGAGAGAAGTACCTTGGCGGCAATAAATCCGGCGAAGGCACCAAACAGATGCCCTTCGAAGGAAACGCCTTGGCGAGGCAGGAAGCCAAGGACCAGTCCGCCATACAGTACCGCCACCACTCCGGCAGTGATCAGGTTGCTCCAGCTCCTGCGGAACCAGGCGCGAGACAACAGGTAGGCCCACAACCCGAACACCCAGCCGCTGGCCCCCACGTGCACACCCGCAAAACCGAACAGCCAGACCAGCGAACCGCCCAGCAGGATGATGATCGCGCTGACGGTCACAAACCGATTGAGCCCTTCGATAATCACCAGGGTGCCCAGGATCAAAAAGGCAACCAGGTTCGCGCTCAGGTGGGCGAACGAGCCGTGCAAAAAGGGTGAGGTGAGGATGCCCGGCAGCCCCTGCAGCGTTCTCGGGATCAGGCCGAACGTCATCAGGCTGTAACCGGTCGCTGCATTGAGCAGTTGCAGCGCGACCATGAACAGCGCCAGGCCTGCGATTGTCTTGAAACCCTTCAGGGCGCCCATCCTGACCTCGACGTAAAAAAAGAAGGGCAGACACTGCCCTTCCTGCGGCGACGTTGCTTACTCGGCCGATTTTTGCTTCAAACGCTCCAGAATCGCATTGGCGCTGCCTTCGTTCGGCGTGATGCCGGCGTCGCGCAGCTTGCGCTCCAGGTCGGTCCCGGTCGATGCATCTGCCAGTTCATCCTGGGCTTGCAGTTCAGCGGCGCGTTGCTGCTGCTTGGCCTGCAAACGATTCAGCGTACCGACGGCGGTTTCCAGCTTGCCGTTGGCACCGCCGCTGGCGATGGAGGCGCTGACCTGGGCCTTCTGTACGCTGTCGCGCGCCTTGGCCATGTCCACTTGCTGACGCAGGCTTTTGATCCGGCTTTCGGCCTTGGTGATGTCCTTGCGCATGCCTTCCGCATAGCCACCGAACTCGGTGGCTTGCTTATGCTCGACATCCCGCTCGTTGGTCAGGGTCGAGATGGCTTCGGCCACTTCCAGGGCGAGGTCTTCACGATTGGCCTGCAGGGCAGCTACGGCCTTGGACTCCAGGTCCTTGATCTTGGCGTCGTACTCATTGACGCGATCAGTCGCCAATTTGTGCTTGGCCATGATGCTCACCAGCTCACGCTTGGCGTTGGCCAGCGCGGTGTCGGCATCGCGGATTTCCTGATCGAGGATGCGCAGGGCCTGTTGGTCGACGATCGATTCGCCGACTTCGTTGGCACCGCCACGCAGCGCGGTGAACAATTTGCTCCAGATGGACTGAGTCATTGGATACTCCCGAATACTTAATTGAAGAAACGTTCGAAGGCTTCGCTGGCGCGCTGCACGTTGTCGACCAGGGTTTTCACCTCGGTGACGATATTGGTCAGGCTGGAGTCGGAGCTCAATGCACCGAACATGTTGTAGACCACTTGCCCGTTAGGCATGGACTCGATGCCGATGGAGGACAGCGGGAACATTTCCCGGCTGCGCAACACCGCGTCATTGAATTTAGCGACATCGTTGATGGACTCGACATCGACCAGCACGGTGTCAACGATGATCTGCTCGCCCACCACCGCGATGTAAATCGGCAGGCCACCGAAGTCGTTCATTTCCAGCTTGATGCTGGACTCGGAGCCTTGAACCAGAGAAAGCGTAATGTCCTTGGACACCACGTCGTCCAGGGCCTGAAGAGCGGTGAAGAGGCGATCGATATTCCAGTTGGTACCTGCGCTCATGAAATTCTCCGACATGAATGAGCCAGCCAGAATCGGCTGGCGAAGCTGTTTCTCCATCTGCTTGAGCAGGCTTCGGTTTTCGGGAAGCACCCAAGTCTCGTGTTTCACGTAGCCGGCGGCCGCCAGGCCTGCACGCATCTGCTTCATGTAAAAGCTCGATGGCTTTTTGGCGGACGGCTTCAAGCGCTCTCCCTTGAGGCTTGCTGAATCGGTATCGGGCCCGTTAGGCGGACTCGATGGAGAGCTGCTTTCCATGGTACTGACCTCGCTGTGAAAAACTCACGCGTGAGAAAATCTACAGGCATTTTTTGCCACACTCAATAGCTCACGCGTGAGATTTTTTGACTTACTTTCCCGACCGCTAAAAGGATCAGTCCTACTGACAACCCATGAATTGTCGCCTTTGAGTTGACGGTATTACCCATTCCAGCCGATTTATCCCCCAGCATCCACCCATTAATCTGTGCCCATGTTGAACGCAACGCCCAACCAACCTGAACAAAAAAGGATTCAACCATGAGCACTCCAACCTACAACCGCTTGAACAAAGACGACGCCGTAGTCCTGCTGGTCGACCACCAGACTGGCCTGATTTCCCTGGTTCAGGACTTCTCGCCCAACGAGTTCAAGAACAACGTGCTGGCCCTGGCCGACCTGGCCAAGTTCTTCAACCTGCCGACCATCCTCACCACCAGCTTCGAACAAGGCCCCAACGGCCCGCTGGTACCGGAGTTGAAAGAGATGTTCCCGGACGCGCCGTACATCGCCCGCCCCGGCCAGATCAATGCCTGGGACAACGAAGACTTCGTCAAGGCAATCAAAGCCACCGGCCGCAAGCAGATCATCATCGCCGGCGTGGTCACGGATGTATGCGTAGCGTTCCCGACCTTGTCGGCACTGGCGGAAGGGTTTGAGGTGTTTGTGGTGACCGATGCCTCCGGCACGTTCAATACCACGGTGCAGCAGGCGGCGTGGAGCCGGATGACCCAGGCCGGTGCACAGTTGATGAATTGGTTCTCGGTAGCCTGTGAGCTGCACCGCGACTGGCGCAACGATATCGAAGGCCTGGGCAATCTGTTGTCCCAGCGCATTCCCAACTATCGCAACCTGATGAATGGGTATGCGGCGTTGACGGCGCATCAGAAGTAAGTGAGCCGAGATTCGCGATAAGCCTGCCTTCAAAAGCAGGCTTTGTTGTTATTTGGCAAGCTCGCGCTCTATCTGCTCTATGCTCGGCAAACTGGTTTGCAGCTCCGCTGGCAAGGACTCCACCAACTGATACTGCGCCACACCTATGGGCCGGTTGTTATCGCGAAGCGCATATTCGGCTACCACTTCGTTCTTGCTCTTGCACAGCAGCAGACCAATTGTCGGGCCATCCTGTGGATGCTTAAGTTGGGCATCCACGGCGGCGAGATAGAAACTCAACTCGCCCAGATGCTCGGGCTTGAACTTGCCGGCCTTGAGCTCGATCACGACGTAGCAGCGCAGCTTCAAGTGATAGAACAGCAGGTCAACGAAGACCTCGTCACCGCCGACATCCAGCAACACCTGCTGACCAACGAAAGCGAAACCCGCACCCAGCTCTAATAAAAAGTCGGTGACGTGCTTGATCAAGGCGTTTTCAATATCGCGCTCCTGCGCACCCAAGGTCAGACTGAGGAAGTCAAAGCGGTAAGGGTCTTTCAGCGATTCACGCGCCAGATCGGATTGAGGTTTGGGCAGATGGATTTCGAAGTTGCTGACAGCTTTACCACTGCGCTCCAGCAAACGGTTTTCGATGTGCATGACCAGCGTGTTGCGCGACCAGTTGTGTTCAATTGCCTGGCCGACGTACCAGCGACGGGTTTCGGGGCCAGGGAGTTTGTCCAGCAGCGCCAGTTGGTGATACCAAGGCAATTGTGCAAGCACCTCTTGCACAAATTCCGAATCCGGCCAAGCTTCGGCAAAGGCACGCATGTACTTCAAATTACGTGGAGAAAAACCCTTCATGTTCGGGAAGGCTGCGCGTAAATCCTGGGAAAGACGTTCAATAACCTTGCTGCCCCAACCCTGCTTGGCCTGGCGAGCGATACCGTCAACGGCGCCGCCGCCAGCGCAAAGATCTACAGCTTGGTCGAGACCGCCAAGGTCAACGGCCAGGAGCCCTATACGTGGCTGCCTCAGGCTTCGTCGCTTGAAGATTATGAAGCCTTGCTGCCGTGGAACTGCTCGCCAGAAATGCCACGGTAAATCGTTAACCCACTGTTGGGTAGGTGGGGTTTATGGATCGCATACAATAGATAGGCTCGCTGGGATTAACTTGTGTGTCCGGTGTCTAGGACAACGAGTATTACAACTCACTAAAGGTTCGCAAAAAAATCAGCTACGAGCTAATTACGGGCTGAGACCCCAAAATATTGCCTTTGATATTCTAACGACAAATGACCACGCTTCCACTGTTAGATGCCAGATAGGTAATCTTCTAATGGTTGCTGATAGCCATATGGTCTAGGGGCATAAGTCAAAATTTCACATCACAAAAACTACAAAAAACACCGATCACCAGACTAGACCCTGAGCCAAATCCGCAGCACAATCGGCTCACCAAATGAGCCGAATAACCTCTTTATTCGGCTCACGCACCCCAGGCATCCCACCATGGCTCATCCGCACTGGATCTGGCAACGCGCCGACTGGCCTCACTTCCACTGGCAACCCGGTCGCCTCGCGGCTTTGCTGCGCGAGTGCGGACAAGCCCAGGGCAAGTTGTTGGGCATGCTCGGCTCCGTCAGCCAGGCAGTCAGCGCACAGAATGAACTGGATGCGCTGCTGCAAAATATCCTGACGTCCTCGGCGATTGAGGGTGAGCAGTTGAATGTCGGCTCGGTGCGCTCGTCCCTGGCAAGGCGGATGGGCCTGGAAGCGATGGAAGACGGTCAGGTAAGCCGCCGCAGCGAAGGCCTCGCCGAGTTGATGATGGATGCCACTCAACAATTCACCCAGCCGTTTACCCTCGCCCGCCTATTGAACTGGCATCACTTATTGTTCCCGGCCCCGGAAGCGGGCTATGCCGCTCGAGCGCTCAATATTGGATCCTTGAGGGGAGATGAGCCGATGCAAGTGGTGTCGGGCCGGCTTGATCGGCCGACCGTGCATTTCGAGGCCCCGCCACGTCTGGGACTGGAGCAGGCACTGGCGGATTTCCTGGAGTGGTTCGAAACCAGCCGCGATCAGCCGGAACTGGACCCATTGGTACGCGCCGGCGTCGCGCACTTCTGGTTTGTCACACTGCACCCCTTCGATGACGGCAATGGTCGCCTGACACGCGCTATCACCGATTTGGCACTGGCCCAGGGTGAACACCAGGCCATCCGTTTCTATGCCATGTCAGCCAGCATCCTCGAAGACCGCACCGGCTACTACAACGCGCTGGAATCCAGCCAGAAGGCCTCCCTGGATATCACTGCCTGGCTGGAGTGGTTCCTTAAAACCCTGTTACGCAGCGTGCAGCAGGCCATGGGGCGGATTGACCGGGTGCTGGAAAAGAGTCGGTTCTGGCAGCAACACCGCGACCTCCCTTTGTCGGCTGAACAGATCAAGGTCCTCAATCGACTGCTCGACGGTGGTGAGAAGGGCTTCGAACACGGCATCAGCGCGGCGCAGTACCAGGCGGTGGCCAAGGTCTCCAAGGCGACAGCGACGCGACACCTGGCGGACCTGCTGGAAAAAAACTGCCTGGTCCGTCTCCCCGGAGGCGGCCGCAGCACGCGTTATCAGGTCAATACAGGGGGCGAGTGACGCCCCACTCATTTGCCCAGAATCCCCATGTCTGCTAGTGTCGCGCCGGTTTACCGTCTACCGGAATAGCCGCCATGGCCCGCAAAAAAGTTGCACTCGATTTCGAACAATCCCTCGCCGACCTGCAAACATTGGTCGAGCGTCTGGAGAACGGCGAGTTGTCGCTGGAGGACTCGCTGACGGCGTTTGAGCAAGGCATCGGCCTGACCCGTGACTGCCAGAGCGCGTTGGCGCAGGCGGAGCAGAAGGTCCAGGTATTGCTGGAGCGTGACGGAGAGTTGGCCGAAGAACCTTTCGACGCGGAACAGCCGGAATGATCGACGCGTATCAGGCCAGTAGCCAAGCCCGGGTGAATGCGGCGCTGGAGCCCTTGTTTGTTGCGCCAAGCCCGGAAATGAAGCGTCTGTATGAAGCCATGCGCTACAGCGTGATGAATGGCGGCAAGCGCGTGCGCCCGTTGCTGGCGTATGCGGCCTGTGAAGCGCTGGGCGCGCCGGCCGAACAGGCCAACGGTGCCGCCTGTGCGGTCGAGCTGATTCACGCCTATTCCCTGGTACACGACGATTTGCCGGCGATGGACGATGACGATCTGCGTCGCGGCCAGCCCACCACCCATAAAGCCTTTGATGAAGCCTATGCGATCCTCGCCGGTGATGGCTTGCAGAGCCTGGCGTTCAGCGCGTTGCTGGACCCACGCCTGAGCAGCGTCAACGCCGAGATCCGCCTGCGCATGGTCACCGCACTGGCCCTGGCTGCCGGCCCTGCGGGCATGGTGGGCGGGCAGGCGATCGACATGGGTTCAGTCAGCGTCAAGCTGGATCAAAAAGCCCTTGAGCACATGCACCGCCACAAGACCGGCGCACTGATCGAAGCCGCCGTGCACTTGGGCGCGCTGGCCAGCGGACATGCCGAAGCCACGCAATTGGCGGCGCTGCAGACCTATTCCCGGGCCATTGGCCTGGCGTTTCAGGTGCAGGACGACATTCTCGACGTGGAAAGCGATACCGCCACCCTGGGCAAACGCCAGGGCGCCGATATCGCACGGGACAAACCGACTTATCCTGCGCTGCTCGGGCTGCAAGCCGCCAAGGCCTACGCCGTGGAACTACGCGACCAGGCGCTGGACGCCCTGCGACCTTTCGACGCGGCGGCCGAGCCACTGCGTGACCTGGCGCGGTATATCGTCGAACGCCGCCACTGATTACGGCGGCCATTGCAACCGCATATCGGCCAAGTTCGGCGCTCTGCGTGGGCAGTTTGCGATGCTTGAGGTAAACTGCCGCCTCTTCTATACCTATAACGATTCGCCTGATGCCCACGACGTTTCAAGAGATTCCCCGCAAGCGCCCGTCCACGCCCCTGCTCGACCGTGCTGCCACGCCGGACGGCCTGCGTCGTCTGGGTGAAGCCGAGCTGGAAACCCTGGCCGATGAGTTGCGCCTGGAATTGCTCTACACGGTCGGCCAGACCGGTGGGCATTTCGGTGCCGGCCTGGGCGTCATCGAGCTGACCATCGCGTTGCACTACGTGTTCGACACCCCGGATGACCGGCTGGTGTGGGACGTGGGCCATCAGGCGTATCCGCACAAGATCCTCACGGGCCGCCGCGAGCGCATGGGCACCCTGCGTCAGAAGGACGGCGTTGCCGCCTTCCCGCGCCGCGCCGAAAGCGAGTACGACACCTTTGGCGTCGGCCACTCCAGCACCTCGATCAGCGCAGCGCTGGGCATGGCGATTGCCGCCCGGCTGCAAGGCAGCGACCGCAAGGCAATCGCCGTGATCGGTGATGGCGCGCTGACTGCCGGCATGGCCTTCGAAGCGCTGAACCATGCGCCGGAAGTGAACGCCAACATGCTGGTGATCCTCAACGACAACGACATGTCGATCTCGCGCAATGTCGGTGGCCTGTCCAATTACCTGGCCAAGATTCTCTCCAGCCGCACCTATGCCAGCATGCGCGAAGGCAGCAAGAAGGTGCTCTCGCGTCTGCCCGGCGCCTGGGAAATTGCCCGGCGTACCGAAGAATATGCCAAGGGCATGCTGGTCCCCGGCACGCTGTTCGAAGAGCTGGGCTGGAACTACATCGGCCCCATCGACGGCCATGACCTGCCGACCCTGATTGCCACACTGCGCAACATGCGCGACCTCAAGGGCCCGCAGTTCCTGCACATCGTCACCAAGAAAGGCAAAGGCTTCGCCCCGGCGGAAGTCGACCCGATCGGCTACCACGCGATCACCAAGCTGGAACCCCTGGACGCCCCCGCCGCTGCGCCGAAAAAAGCCAGCGGGCCGAAGTACTCCGGTGTGTTCGGCGAATGGTTGTGTGACATGGCCGCCGTCGACCCACGCCTGGTGGGCATTACCCCGGCGATGAAGGAAGGCTCCGACCTGGTGGCGTTCAGCGAGCGTTTCCCGCTGCGCTATTTCGACGTGGCCATTGCCGAGCAGCACGCTGTCACGTTCGCGGCCGGTATGGCCTGCGAAGGCGCCAAGCCGGTGGTGGCAATCTACTCAACGTTCCTGCAGCGGGGTTATGACCAGTTGGTGCATGACGTCGCCGTGCAGAACCTCGACGTGCTGTTTGCCATCGACCGCGCCGGTCTAGTCGGCGAAGACGGCCCGACTCACGCGGGCAGCTTCGACCTGTCCTACTTGCGCTGCATCCCCGGCATGCTGGTGATGACGCCGAGCGACGAAAACGAACTGCGCAAGATGCTCAGCACCGGCCACCTGTATAACGGCCCGGCCGCCGTGCGTTACCCACGGGGCAACGGCCCCAACGCGCTGATCGAGAAGGACCTGGAGCCGATCGAAATCGGCAAGGGCATTGTGCGTCGCCAGGGCAGCAGGACCGCGTTCCTGGTGTTTGGCGTGCAATTGGCCGAAGCGCTCAAGGTGGCCGAGAAGATCGACGCCACCGTGGTCGACATGCGCTTCGTCAAGCCGCTGGATGAAGCCCTGGTGCGCGACATCGCCGGCAGTCATGAGCTGCTGGTGACCGTCGAGGAGAACGCCATCATGGGCGGTGCCGGTGCGGCGGTCAGTGAGTTCCTGGCGCGGGAAAACATCCTCAGGTCGGTGCTGCACCTGGGCTTGCCGGATACCTACGTCGAACATGCCAAGCCGGCGCAGATGCTGGCTGAGTGCGGGCTGGATGAAGCAGGGATCGAGGCTTCGGTGCGCGAGCGCCTGGCGCTGCTGGCCCAGTAGAAACCGGGACCCAATGTGGGAGGGGCGGTGCGACGATTCGACTTGCCCCCTCCCACATTTGATTGGTGCCATCCTCAAGCGCTATGGACAGCCCATGAAACACCTGTACCTTGCCCTGCTGCTTCTGCCCTCCCCTGAATTGCTCTCCGACACCCGCGACAACGCCCTGAAACTCCCCGACGTCGTCATCAGCGCCAACCGCCAGGTCCAGGCACGCAACGACAGCAGCGCCGCCAACACCGTGTTCACCCGCGACGACATCGACCGCCTGCAACCCACCAGCCTCACCGACCTGCTCAGCCGTGTGCCCGGTGTACAAGTCGCACCCTCCGGCGGCCGTGGCAATTTGCCGGGCATCTACCTGCGGGGCACCAAGTCCGCCCAAAGCCTGGTGCTGGTAGACGGCCAGCGCATCGCCAACACCACCTCCGGCGACAGCGGCCTGCAATACCTCAACGTCGACCAGATTGAGCGGGTGGAAGTGCTGCGCGGCTCGCGCTCGGTGATCTACGGCAGCGACGCGATTGGCGGCGTGATCCAGGTATTCACCCGGCGCAATGCCGAGCAAGGCGTGCAACCGCGCGTGAAACTCGGGTTCGGCAGCCACAACACCTGGGAGCGCAGCCTTGGCCTTTCGGGCGGTGACAAACAGACGCGCTTCAACCTGGGCGCGAGCCTGGATGACACTGCCGGCATCAACTCAACCCGCCAGTCGTTCCCCAGCGACGGTGACCATGATGCTTATCGCAACCAGTCCGTGAGCCTGAACCTCAGCCACTCCTTCAGCGATGAACTGGAGGTGGGCTTCAATCTGTTGGATAACCGCGGCAAATCGGAGTACGACAACAGCTTCGGCCGCTACGACGCCGCCACCGGGCAAACCGTTAGCCAGAAACCCTACACCGACTACGCCGTGAGCAGCGCCAGCGGCTATGTCGACGCCACGCTCAATGAGCACTGGCAATCGCGCCTGGAGCTGGGCCACAGCGAGAACCGCGACACCAAGCGCGACACCCTCAGCGAGGATTTCAGCGTATTCAACACCTACCGTGATTCGGTCAACTGGCAGAACGACCTGAGGCTGGATGAGCAGAACAGCCTGATCCTCGGCGGCGACTGGTACGAAGACCGCTTCCACGGCTCCACCACCTTTACCGAAAACAGCCGCTGGAACCGCGCCGCCTTTATGCAGCATCGCTTTCACAGCGCGTGGTTTTCCACCGAACTGGGCCTGCGTCACGACCAGAACCAGCAGTTCGGCGGGCAGAACAGCTGGAGCGGCATCCTGACCTTGCCGGTCAACCCCGACAATGACGTGCTGCTGAGCTACAGCGAAGGCTTCCGCGCGCCGACCTTCAACGACCTCTATTATCCGGACACGAAGTACAGCAACCCCCACCTGCAGCCCGAAACATCAAAGAGCTACGAACTGCAGTGGCGCAGCCAGTTGAGTGACAGCACGCGCCTGGAAGCGTCCCTGTACCGCACCGATTTGAGCGATGCGATCATTCTCGACCAAACCGGCAAGCCGCAGAATGTGGCGTCGGCACGCCTCAACGGTGTTGAGGCGGCGCTCAAGCAGGACCTGTTCGGCTGGCAAGGCAACCTCGGACTGTCGATCATCGACCCGCGCGACCGCGACAGTGGCCACACCCTGGCCCGCCGGGCGCGGCGTACGTTGAGCCTGGACCTGGACCGGCAATTCGACCAGGTGGGCGTGGGCGCCAGTTGGCAGGCGATCAGCCACAGCTATGACGATGAAGCCAACACCCAGCGCCTGGGCGGCTATGGGTTGCTCGGGCTGCGCGGCAGTTGGGCGGTGACGCGGGAAGTGGGGCTGTCGCTGAAGGTCGACAACCTGCTGGACAAGTCTTATGCGCGGGCGCGCTACAGCTACAACGATCCGGCATTCGTCAACAATCACGATTACCGTGAAGAAGGCCGGACGTGGATGTTTGGCGTGACCTGGACACCTGAAATCTGATTGTCGCCCGGACTGGTCTCAACGGCTCGGAGCGATCACCTGACACAGCCGCGCCAGCGCTTCCAGCATCTGCCCGCTGGGCCGTTCCAGGCCTTTATCCGGAACCAGCCGCACCCGCGCCGCCATCGCTGGCCAGATCTTCCAGGCTTCCCTCTGAGCCTGATCGCCCACCAGGATCATCTCGGGATTGCGCTGCAATACCGACTCGATGCTGACCTGCGGCGCGGGCAGCTTCAGGTCGTCAAACACATTGCGCGCACCGCACACGCTCAGCGCGTCGCTGATGATCTGGCCGCCGCCCACGGTGTACAGCGGCTGGTTCCACACCTGGTAGAACACCCGCAACGGTTCGGCCCGCTGATAACGCTGACGCAACTGCGCCAGGCGCTGGCGCAGGTGCGCGGCCAATTGCCGGCCGGCGTCGGCACGGCCCAATTGCTCGGCGATGGCCTGGACCTGGGTGGTCATTTGTTCAAGGCTATGGGGTTCGGCGACATACACCGGGATATTCAGGCGCTGCAGTTGCTCGCGCTGGGCGGGGCCGACGCTGCCGGGCCAGAGCAGGATCAGGTCGGGCTTGAGGCTCAGCAGGCGCTCCATGTCCAACTGCCCATAACGCCCAACCGACGGCACGTTCGCCAGCGCCGCTGGCCGCTCACCGCCATCGAGCACGCCCACCAGCAGGTCGGTAGCACCCAGCTCAACCACGATTTCAGACAGGGAGGGCGCCAGGCTCACGACCCGTTCGACCGCCAGGCCCTGGGCACTGAATGCCAGCAGCAGAATCGCCAGCCAGCGGCGCATCATCCCAACTGACGCGGGATGCGGTAGAGGTAAAACAGCACCGTCGTCGACAGCGCCAACAGGAAAAGCGGCACCGCCTCCAGGCCGACGAACACCGCCAGTGCGCCCACCCACGCCGGCACGGCCGCCACCATCAAGGCCGTGCGCCGACGGGCCGCCAGGGTGATCCAGGCAGCCGGTTCTTCAGCGGTATCGAGGGCTTTGGAGGTGGCGATCAGGGCGTGTTTATAGCCGTTGAAGTAGCGCAGGCTGAGAAACATCGACGCCACGCCGGCGATGAAGAACGGCATGGCCAGCACCGGCAACAAGGGCTCGGCCTGGCCAAACAGCAGGTTGATCACGAACAGCGGGAGCAGCGCCAGGGCCAGGTACTGCCACCAGTTGAAGGACAGTCGCCGTTTCACCTGGCCACGGGTCACGCGCGGTCGACCTCGCCTTGATGTTCGTTGCCCATCATGTGGTCGAGCTTGCTGGCCTTGGTCGCCAGGTAGAGCTTGTTGTGCGGGTTGTGCCCGGTGTGCAGCGGTACGCGCTCGGCCACGGTGATGCCCATCTCGGTCAAGGCTTTGACCTTGCGCGGGTTGTTGGTCATCAGGCGCAGGGACTTCACGCCCAGGTGCTCCAGCATCGGCAGGCAGATCGCGTAGTCACGCTGGTCGGCGGCGAAGCCCAGGCGCTCGTTGGCCTCGACGGTATCGGCGCCGCCGTCTTGCAGCTCGTAGGCGCGAATCTTGTTCAGCAGGCCAATGCCACGGCCTTCCTGACGCAAGTACAACAGCACCCCACGGCCTTCACGGGCGATGGCGCGCATCGCCGCTTCAAGTTGCGAGCCGCAGTCACAGCGCTGGCTGAACAGCGCATCGCCGGTCAGGCACTCGGAGTGCACGCGACCGAGAACCGGTGCGCCATCGGCGATATCGCCGAGGCTGAGCACAACGTGCTCGCGCCCGGTGGCTTCTTCGAGAAAGCCGCTCATGGTGAACGTGGCAAAAGGGGTAGGCAGCTTGGAAGCAGCGACGAAAACGACGGGCACCGTGTGCTCCTGATTTCAGATTTCACAGAGGCGGGCATTGTAACAGCAGGTTCCTACAGACGCTTAAGCTGAATTATCGCTGATAAAGATCAATCGGTTTGATTGGCCTTCGTCCCGGTTCTATGCAGGTCAGAACGGATAAGGCAGTTTCCAGCGCAGGAAAATCGGCTTCAGCTCGCCGCTGTTCACCAGGACCGCCATGCGCTGGTCAAACACGGTGCGTAATGCCCGCCCACGCTCGGTATCGGCAAAACCCACGTAGAGCGGCAGGTCAATGATGTGGGTAAGTCGGAACTGGGACGGGACATCCGCCTGACTGAGGATGTATCGGGCTTCGGTGAGCGCATCAATGTAGAAGTCGACACGACCGTGCTGCAGCATCGGCAAGATACCATCGCGCCGCTGGATCTGATTGAAACGGCGCACATGGGGCAAATACGCCTCGTACTTGTAGCCCCGCACCCAGGCCAGGCGATAATCCCCCAGCGTCGCGGCGCTCGGTATCGGCGAGGTCGCCAGCCCAAGGGCGTAGATGGGGTCGGAATCGAAGTTCCAGTGCGGGTAGAGCACACCCTTGACTTCATCGCGGTAGGAACCGACCCAGCCATCCACTTCACCGCGCTGGGCCAGGCCGACCGAGCGGGTATAGGGCTCAATGCGGGTTTGCAGGGTGATCCCGACCGGTTCGAAGACGTGCCGCAACACATCCCAGGCCAGGCCGCTGCCGTCGGCATTGGTGTAGTCGTCCCAGGCCTCGCTGGCCAGCATGACCTTGCCGGGCACCACCGGCACCTCCTGCGCCTGGGACCATGCCGGAAGGGCACACAGCAGCATCAGCAGCCAGCGGCGTACATCCATGGCGATGATCTCCTGCAAATCCAGCATCCAGAACGACGTAATAGAGCGTAGCGCAGCACGCGATTCAAGGTGCCGGGCAAAAATGTTGATAGCCCCGGATGGCCGGGGTGATGTCTTGCCCGAGAGCGTCAAGCAGCGTTACGCCCTGCCCCGCCTGGACCTGGCCGATAACATGCACCGGCCAACCGTCAGCCAGCAACGGCGCCAACTCGACGGGCGGCAGGGTGAACACCAGCACGTAGTCATCGCCGCCGCTCAATGCGGCGACCCGCGCCTCGTCATCACCGACAAACGCCAGCAACGCGTGGGACAGCGGCAGCTTCTGGCGCTCGATCAACAGGCTGACAGCCGAGGCCTTGGCGATATGCCCGCAATCGGCCAGAAGACCGTCAGAAATATCCATCGCCGATGTGGCCTTGCCCCGTAGAGCCAAGCCCAAGGCCAACTGCGGTTGTGGCGACCAGTAATGGGCCAGCAGCGGGTCGGCAATCGCGGCATCGGCGCTGCGCTGCCTCAATACCAGCGGCAAGGCACCGGCGGCATTACCCAACTCGCCGCCGACACACAAGAGGTCGCCCGGCTGTGCGCCGCTGCGGGTCAACGCTTGACCGGCCGGGACACGACCAAACACGGTCAGGGTCAGGCTCAGCGGACCGCGCGTGGTGTCGCCGCCCACCAGGCCCACACCGCAGTTTTGCGCCATGGCGTTCAACCCCTGGGCATAGCGTTGCAGCCAATCGGCATCGACGGTCGGCGTAGTGAGTGCGAGGGTAAACGCGAGGGGGTGGGCGCCCATGGCGGCCAGGTCGCTGACCGCCACGGCCAGCGAGCGCTGGCCGAGCAGGAACGGGTCGCAGGGGTCGGCAAAGTGCACGCCGGCCACTAAGGTATCGGTGGAAATTGCCAGTTGCTCCCCGGCGGGGAGCGCCAGCAGGGCACAGTCGTCGCCGATCCCCAGGGCAATGCCCTCGCCGCCCTGTGCGCACGGCGCGGCGGCGAAGTACTGGTGGATCAGCTCGAACTCGCCCATTCAGGACTCAAGCGCAGGTTAGCGCTTGTACGCCTTCACTTCGGCTTCACGCAGGCGCGGGGCCAGCTTGTCGAGCACGCCGTTGACGAACTTGTGACCGTCGGTCGAACCGTAGACTTTCGCCAGTTCGATGCCTTCGTTGATCACCACGCGGTACGGCACGTCGACGCGCTTGAGCAGCTCCCAGGTGGACAGGCGCAGTACAGCCAGTTCAACCGGGTCCAGTTCTTCGAGGGTCAGGTCCAGGCACGGCGTCAATGCCGCATCGATCTCGGCCAGGTTGGCCGGAACGCCGTGCAGGATGTCGTGGAAGTAGCTCTGGTCGGCAAACGTGAAGTCGTTATCGACGCGAAACTGCGCTTCGATCTCGTTCAGCGAGGTACCAGCCATGTGACGCTGGTACAGCGCCTGGGTGGCGAGCTGGCGGGCAGCACGGCGCTTTTCGCTTTTCGACGGCTTGCCGGCGTCCGCTGGGCGCTCGTCGCGTGGGTTGAAGCAATCGCTCTCGTCGGAAATCACTTGGCCTCCAACTGCGACAGCAGGCTGACCATTTCCAGGGCGGACAGGGCAGCTTCAGCGCCTTTGTTGCCGGCCTTGGTGCCGGAACGCTCGATGGCTTGCTCGATGGAGTCCACGGTCAGTACGCCGAAAGCGACTGGCACGCCGAACTCCATGGACACCTGGGCCAGGCCCTTGGTGCATTCGCCGGCCACGTATTCGAAGTGCGGAGTACCGCCACGAATGACCGCGCCCAGGGCGATGATCGCCGCGTATTCACCCTGCTGAGCAACTTTTTGCGCAACCAGTGGAATTTCGAAGGCGCCAGGGGCGCGGATGATAGTGATGTCGCTCTCGCTCACACCGTGGCGAACCAGGGCATCCACGGCACCGCTTACCAGGCTTTCAACCACGAAGCTGTTGAAGCGGCCAACCACCAGGGCATAGCGGCCTTTGGGGGCGATGAAGGTACCTTCGATGGTCTTCAGGGTCATTCGACAAATCTCTTAAAGAGCCGGGACGCGAAAAATGCGTCCCTCAGTGATGATTTAACCGCGAACAAGGGGCAAAAAGCGCCGGCCTTTATTCGGAGGGCACGTATTCTACAACTTCCAGATCGAATCCGGATATCGCATTAAATTTCATCGGTGCGCTCATCAGGCGCATTTTGCGCACACCGAGGTCACGCAGGATCTGCGAACCGGCGCCGACGATGCTGTAGGTGGTCGGCGTTTTCACCTGGGTCTGCTCGGCGGTTTCGCGAATATGTGCGAGCAACACGTCGCCATCCACCGGGTTACCCAGCAGCAGCACCACACCGCTGCCGGCCTCGGACACCGCAGCCATGGCGGCGCGCAGGCTCCAGCGGCCCGGTTGCTTGACCATCAGCAGGTCGCGCAACGGGTCCATGTTGTGCACGCGCACCAGGGTCGGCTCGTCGGCGCAGATGCTGCCCAGGGTCAGGGCCATGTGCACGTCGCCTTCCACCGAATCACGGTAGGTCACCAAATTGAATTGGCCCAGTTCGCTGTCCAGTGGCTGCTCGGCAATCCGCTGAACGGTACGTTCGTGGATCATCCGGTAGTGAATCAGGTCGGCAATGGTGCCGACCTTGATGTTGTGTTCGGCGGCAAAGGCTTCGAGTTCGGCGCGGCGGGCCATGGTGCCGTCGTCGTTCATCACTTCGCAGATCACGCCGCAGGGCTCGAAACCGGCCATGCGCGCCAGGTCGCAGGCGGCTTCGGTGTGGCCGGCGCGAGCGAGGGTGCCGCCCGGTTGAGCCATCAACGGGAAGATGTGGCCGGGGCTGACGATGTCTTCGGCCTTGGCGTCCTTGGCGGCAGCGGCTTGCACGGTACGGGCACGGTCGGCGGCGGAAATGCCGGTGGTGACGCCGGTGGTCGCTTCAATCGATACGGTGAACTTGGTACCAAACCCTGAACCATTGCGCGGCGCCATCAACGGCAGCTTGAGCAGCTCGCAGCGCTCGCGGCTCATGGGCATGCAGATCAACCCACGGGCATGCTTGGCCATGAAGTTGATGTGCTCAGGCTTGCAGGCCTCGGCGGCCATGATGATATCGCCTTCGTTTTCGCGGTCTTCGTCATCCATCAGGATGACCATCTTGCCTTGGCGGATGTCTTCAACCAGTTCTTCGATGCTATTGAGCGCCACAGGGCACCCCCTTGGTCAGGATTTCAGGTAGCCGTTAGCGGCCAGAAAACTTTCAGTGATGTTACCGGCGGCAGGCTCTGCGGCCTTATCGCCCATAAGCAGGCGCTCCAGGTAACGGGCAAGCAAGTCGACTTCCAGGTTCACCCGGCGACCAGGCTGGTACGACGCCATGATGGTCTCGCTCAGGGTGTGGGGAATGATGGTCAGTTCGAATTCGGCGCCATTCACGGCGTTCACGGTCAGGCTGGTGCCGTCGACGGTGATCGAACCTTTGTGGGCAATGTACTTGGCCAGCTCTTTGGGCGCGCGGATGCGGAATTCCACGGCACGCGCATTTTCGCTGCGGGCCACCACTTCGCCGACGCCGTCGACGTGGCCACTGACCAGGTGGCCGCCCAGGCGGGTGGTCGGGGTCAGGGCTTTTTCCAGGTTGACCGGGCTGCCGGCCTTGAGGTCGTTCATCGCGGTGCAGTCCAGGGTTTCCCGGCTGACGTCGGCGGCAAAGCCGTTGCCCGGCAGTTCGACGACGGTCAGGCACACGCCGCTGACGGCGATGCTGTCGCCCAGCTTGACGTCGCCGAGGTCGAGCTTGCCGGTTTCAACCAGCAGGCGCACGTCGCCGCACTTGGGGGTCATGGCGCGGATGCTGCCGATGGATTCGATAATGCCGGTGAACATGGCCTTCTCCTGGAAAACGGTGCGGGCACTTGAGCGCCCGGTCAGAATTATACGCTCGCTGCTGGCACAGGGATGGCAGTGACTCGCCAGTCGTCGCCTACAGCGCGCATTTCAGTGATCTTGAGTTGGGGAGCGTCGGCCAGCTTCTCAAGTGGCCAGTCCAGCAAAGGCCGGGCAGCGGAGCCGAGGAACTTGCCGGCGACGAAAATCACGTATTCGTCCACCAGGCCCTGCTGGGCAAACGCGCCCGCCAGGCTTGGGCCGGCTTCCACCAGTACGTCGTTGACGCCACGGGCGGCCAGCGCCACCAGCGCCGAGCGCAGGTCGACCTGGCCGTCCACGCCCGGCACCACCAGGCACTCGGGGCCACGGGGGAACTGGTTTTCCGCAGTGACACAGGTGATGACCAGCGCCGGGCCGGCTTTAAAGAACGGTGCGTTGAGCGGCACGCGCAAACGGCCGTCGATCAGCACACGCAGCGGCGGGCGCGACATGGCCAGGGCCGTGGTGGCGTCGTCCAGGCCGAGTTCGGCGGCGCGTACGGTCAGGCGTGCGCCGTCGGCCAATACGGTGTCGGCACCGGTCAGCACCACGCTGGCCTCGGCACGCAGGCGCTGCACGGCGGCGCGGGCGGCGGGGCCGGTGATCCATTGGCTTTCGCCGCTGGCCATGGCAGTGCGGCCGTCCAAACTCATCGCCAGCTTGACCCGCACAAACGGCAGGCCATGCTCCATACGCTTGAGGAAGCCCTTATTCAGGGCCCTGGCTTCACCTTCCAGCACGCCGCTGCGCACCACGATCCCGGCCTGGGCCAGGCGCTGCATGCCGCGCCCGGCGACTTCCGGGTTGGGGTCCTGCATCGCTGCGACCACCCGCGCCAGCCCGGCACTCACCAGCGCATCGGCGCACGGCGGGGTGTGGCCGTAGTGGCTGCAGGGCTCGAGGGTTACGTACGCCGTGGCGCCGCGCGCCTTGTCACCGGCAGCCCGCAAGGCATGCACTTCCGCATGGGGCTCGCCGGTGCGCACATGCCAGCCTTCGCCGACAATCTGCCCAGCGCGGACAATCACGCAGCCCACACGCGGGTTGGGGTGGGTGGTGTACAGGCCGTTGCGCGCCAGTTCGAGGGCGCGGGCCATGTAATGGGCGTCCAGCACAGCCTGTTCAGCAGAAAGTGGGTTCATTCTTTGACCGGCTCACGGGCCAGGCGGTCGATCTCTTCACGGAACTCGTTGAGGTCCTGGAAGCGTCGATACACCGAGGCGAAACGGATATAGGCGACTTCGTCGAGCTTTTGCAGCTCGCCCATCACCAGCTCTCCCACCACCAGGCTCTTGACCTCGCGTTCGCCGGTGGCGCGCAGCTTGTGCTTGATATGCGCCAGCGCCGCCTCCAGCCGCTCGACACTCACCGGGCGTTTTTCCAGGGCGCGCTGCATACCGGCGCGCAGTTTTTCTTCGTCGAAAGGCTGGCGGCTGCCGTCGGACTTGATCAGGCGCGGCAATACCAGTTCGGCGGTTTCGAAGGTGGTGAAACGTTCACCGCAGCCAGAGGCCAGGCATTCGCGCCGGCGACGCACTTGATCGCCCTCGGCGACCAGACGCGAGTCAATGACCTTGGTGTCGTTGGCACCGCAGAAGGGACAGTGCATGGTGGCAGGCAACAAAAAAAGGGAGGGCCATGGTAGCGCATCCCTGTGGCAAGACAAGCCATAGCCTTTACGGTATATAGGCAGGCCTATATGTTTCTTATATTTCAAGCCACGGATTTTGTCCTTTTCTGGAGCCGTACATGCAGTTACGACCACTTGTTTTGCTCACCGTGTTCAGTGTCCTGGTCGCCTGCAGCAGCGAAGCCCCCAAGCCGGCCGCCCCTCAACCGACGCCCGCACAAGAGAAAAAAGTCCCCGGCATTGAAGACCTCGGTCCCCTGCCCGCCTATCAACGCGAAATCAGCGGCAGCCTCACCAACGTGCCGGCCGGCGCCGAAGTCGAGATGGCGCTGCTGGTGATCGATGACCGTTCGCGCCCGCAACAACTATTGGCGAGCAGCGTCTTGACCGGCAATGGCAAGCCCCTGGCCTTCCGCCTGCGCTACAACCCCGAGGCGTTCCCAGCCGGTGCGCGGGTTGAATTGCGTGGCCGTGCCAGCCAATCCGGCCAGTTGATCCTGCACCTGCCTGCCGTACGCATCACCCAGGCGATCACCCAGACCACCGGCCCCCTGGAACTCGTCAAGGCACCATGACGCCGCCGCTGGACTTGCAGCGCGCCCTGAGCGCGCTGATCGGCGACGCCCAACTGCTGCCCTGCCCGCTGCCGGATACCACGCTTTCATTGTGGCTGCTGGATGCGGACAACATGGACCGCGCCTTCAGCCCCGAGGAAACCCGGCGCATCCTGCATGAACCGCCCTACTGGAGTTTTTGCTGGGCCAGCGGCTTGGCGCTGGCGCGGTATCTGGCGGCGAACCCACAATGGGTGAAAGGCAAGCGCGTGCTGGATTTCGGCGCGGGCTCCGGTGTGGCCGGGATTGCGGCGGTTAAAGCCGGCGCGCTGGAAGTGGTGGCCTGCGACCTGGATCCGCTGGCGTTAGCGTCCTGCCGGGCGAATGCCGAACTCAACGGTGTGGAACTGAGTTACTCGCCGGACTTTTTCGCCGAAGCCGACCGCTTCGACCTGATCCTGGTCGCCGACGTGCTCTACGACCGCGCCAACCTGCCGTTGCTCGACCACTTCCTCAGCCGAGGCCGCGAAGCGCTGGTGGCGGACTCGCGCGTGCGGGACTTCCAGCACCCGGCTTATCGGCGGCTGGAGATACTCGATGCACTGACGTTGCCGGACCTGGCCGAGCCTTGGGAGTTTCGCAAGGTGAGCCTGTACCATTCGCGGCGTTAAAGCTGCACCTTACAAATGTTCAGCAATAGATTGGTTAAGACAACGAAAAGAGGCGCATGGAAAATGCCCTCCTTTCGCACGCGGCTTGGACAATCGACCTGCATGCTTTTCCAAACAGTTTCGCTCATTGCTGACCACGCAACCCGCTTGCAAAAAAACGGGCAGCTCACTAATCTTTGCGGCAATACACCCGCCATGCCTCTGGTTGCGTCAGTAGCCAAGCACAAATTGTGCGGGTTTTTTATGCCCGGTATTTTTTGGGTATGAGGACATTCAGCAAACCCGCCATTGACGTTCCTGCCCAGCTTGAGCTGCTCAAGCACCGCGGATTGAATGTTCAGGACGAGGTTGGCGCCGCGTCTTTTTTGCAATCGGTCAGCTTCTTTCGGCTCACCCCCTATATGCGGCCGTTTCAGCAGCCGGAGGATGTCAACCATCGTTTTCGTGACGGTAGCCAGTTTGAACAGTTAACTCGTCTCTACGACTTCGACCGACAGCTTCGCTTGCTGACCATGGATGCCATCGAGAGAGTCGAAATAGCATCGCGCTCGGCCATAAGCAACCACATGGGGCCCGCCCATGGCAGTCACTGGTATATAAACTCGCAGATGTTCCATCAGATGTTCGATCATCAGCGGCTGCTTACGACGCTGTCCCTCAAACAATCCACAGCCATGCGTCACTTCCAGCGCGAATGCGAGAGCATCGATCGATTGCGCGCGGACGACATGAGAAAACGCCTCCTTAAACGCCAAAGAGCTAAAGAAAGCTACGCCCGTTACTACCCAGCAACCTACGTCCACCCACCTCTTATGCCAGGCTGGGCCATGTTGGAGGAACTGACGCTGGGTGAACGAGCCCCATGAAAGACAGGACACCGTTTCCCCCTTACGATAAGGGATAGGCAAACGGTTATGTTTATGACTAATAGCAACGACAAGAGTGGGGAGCTTTTGGGCCAGGAGCGGCGGCGCCGCTGGAGCCCGGAGCAAAAACTGGCCATGGTTCGCGAGAGTCTTGAGCCAGGGCAAAGCGTTTCGGTGGTCGCTCGACGCAACGGCATCAATGCCAACCAGCTGTTCCTATGGCGCAAGTTATATCAGGACGGCAGTCTGTCGGCGGTCAGTGCCGGTGAAGCCGTTGTGCCCGCCTCGGAGTTGAGCGATGCGCTCAAGCAGATCCGTGAACTGCAACGGATGCTGGGCAAGAAAACGATGGAAGCAGAAATCCTCAAAGAGGCCGTGGAGATCGCCCGGTCGCGAAAATGGATTGCGCACTCACCCTTGTTGCCGGGGGACGACCAGTGAAGCTGGTCAGCGAATGTCTCGGTGTGGCGCGCTCGCAATTAACGGTTCGAATCAAGCAATCGGTATCGCTCAAAGTACGGCGCCGCAGGCCTGTGGACGATGCTGATCTGGTGGTTGAAATCCAGCAACAGATCAGCGAACTGCCCAGCTATGGCTACCGTCGTGTTTGGGGATTGCTGCGTCGTGCCCGTGAAACCCAGTCGCTGCCGGCGATCAATGTGAAACGGGTTTACCGGGTCATGCGCGATCACGACCTGCTGTTGGCGCGGCGCATCAAACAGCCCGGCGTGCCGCGTCGGCACGAGGGTCGTATTGCGGTGCAAACCAGTGATACGCGTTGGTGCTCGGACGGCTTTGAGTTCCGCTGTGAGGACGGCGCCAAACTGAGCGTGACCTTCGCCCTGGATTGCTGTGACCGCGAAGCCATCGGCTGGGTCGCGAGTCCGACCGGGTACAGCGGCGATGACATCCGCGACTTGATGCTGGAGAGCGTAGAGAAACGCTTCGGTGATCAACTGCCTGCAACGCCGGTTCAATGGCTAAGCGACAACGGCTCGGCGTACACCGCCGAACAGACACGCCTGTTTGCTCGACAGATCGGTTTGCAGCCGGTGACCACCCCGGTGCGCAGCCCGCAGAGCAACGGCATGGCCGAGAGCTTCGTGAAGACGATCAAACGTGACTACGTTGCGCACATGCCCAAGCCGGATCGAGAAACGGCGCTGCGCAACCTGGCAATTGCCTTCGAGCATTACAACGAGCAGCATCCGCACAGCGCCTTGAACTATCGCTCACCGAGGGAGTTCAGGCGCTTGGCAGCAGCATCAATTTGACGGGGAGTTGGTGTCCGGTTTTGTAGGGGCAAGTCCA
>NZ_CVTH01000044.1:0-13563 GCF_900005955.1 Pseudomonas sp. 8 R 14
TGAACGAGCCCCATGAAAGACAGGACACCGTTTCCCCCTTACGATAAGGGATAGGCAAACGGTTATGTTTATGACTAATAGCAACGACAAGAGTGGGGAGCTTTTGGGCCAGGAGCGGCGGCGCCGCTGGAGCCCGGAGCAAAAACTGGCCATGGTTCGCGAGAGTCTTGAGCCAGGGCAAAGCGTTTCGGTGGTCGCTCGACGCAACGGCATCAATGCCAACCAGCTGTTCCTATGGCGCAAGTTATATCAGGACGGCAGTCTGTCGGCGGTCAGTGCCGGTGAAGCCGTTGTGCCCGCCTCGGAGTTGAGCGATGCGCTCAAGCAGATCCGTGAACTGCAACGGATGCTGGGCAAGAAAACGATGGAAGCAGAAATCCTCAAAGAGGCCGTGGAGATCGCCCGGTCGCGAAAATGGATTGCGCACTCACCCTTGTTGCCGGGGGACGACCAGTGAAGCTGGTCAGCGAATGTCTCGGTGTGGCGCGCTCGCAATTAACGGTTCGAATCAAGCAATCGGTATCGCTCAAAGTACGGCGCCGCAGGCCTGTGGACGATGCTGATCTGGTGGTTGAAATCCAGCAACAGATCAGCGAACTGCCCAGCTATGGCTACCGTCGTGTTTGGGGATTGCTGCGTCGTGCCCGTGAAACCCAGTCGCTGCCGGCGATCAATGTGAAACGGGTTTACCGGGTCATGCGCGATCACGACCTGCTGTTGGCGCGGCGCATCAAACAGCCCGGCGTGCCGCGTCGGCACGAGGGTCGTATTGCGGTGCAAACCAGTGATACGCGT
The DNA here is from genome assembly GCF_900005955.1 of Pseudomonas sp. 8 R 14. Lineage (NCBI taxonomy): Bacteria > Pseudomonadati > Pseudomonadota > Gammaproteobacteria > Pseudomonadales > Pseudomonadaceae > Pseudomonas > Pseudomonas sp. 8 R 14. The sequence continues at coordinate 796 of NZ_CVTH01000044.1, forward strand.
TGGTGCTCGGACGGCTTTGAGTTCCGCTGTGAGGACGGCGCCAAACTGAGCGTGACCTTCGCCCTGGATTGCTGTGACCGCGAAGCCATCGGCTGGGTCGCGAGTCCGACCGGGTACAGCGGCGATGACATCCGCGACTTGATGCTGGAGAGCGTAGAGAAACGCTTCGGTGATCAACTGCCTGCAACGCCGGTTCAATGGCTAAGCGACAACGGCTCGGCGTACACCGCCGAACAGACACGCCTGTTTGCTCGACAGATCGGTTTGCAGCCGGTGACCACCCCGGTGCGCAGCCCGCAGAGCAACGGCATGGCCGAGAGCTTCGTGAAGACGATCAAACGTGACTACGTTGCGCACATGCCCAAGCCGGATCGAGAAACGGCGCTGCGCAACCTGGCAATTGCCTTCGAGCATTACAACGAGCAGCATCCGCACAGCGCCTTGAACTATCGCTCACCGAGGGAGTTCAGGCGCTTGGCAGCAGCATCAATTTGACGGGGAGTTGGTGTCCGGTTTTGTAGGGGCAAGTCCACCCTTATAGAAAGAGCTAACCTCTTTAGTTGGGTATTTGTTTTATATGTTTGAGGTTGATCACTCTCAGAGCTTACGCTCTAAGGGTTGGTGCAAAAGCTTATGGGGTTGTTTTGTCCCACGTCCCAACGTAATAGATATGGTTCGCGGGGGCTGGGACATTCTGTGAAGCCGCATCGAGCTGTGGCCGCGCCGGACGATAGGTGTAAACCCGCATATCAGCTGATGTCCATGCTGGAGCGGTTGTGATAACTCTATGCCATTCAAATATCGTTATAAGTGTGCCCTTCACGATCAAGCCATTCCCCTGAAGCCCAGCCTACGTGAAGAATACAATTGCGATAGTGGAAAAGGATGCCAGTGAAGGCTTGGAAAAGAAAGAAAGAGAACAATCCAGCCTTGGCCAAGCGCTCAAATTCCTTACGCTTGATCTTGTCTTCATGGACCATACGCCCGTAGAACACAATATCGAAAAGTTCTGCGTTGGTGGTTTTCTCAGCTTCATCCTTGATGTTCACCAAACAACGGGCACCTAAGTTTTTCCTAAGTTCTTCACGAGCTTTTATAATTACTGCCTTGAGGTCGTCGTGCTTAGACTCCCAACCCTCAGCTATATCCGCAATCTGCTGGATAGAGATTCCATCCCTCCCCTGGATCAAGAGGCGAAGGTTCAGACAGAAAGCCTCAAGTTCATCAATGTTCAGCCCATCGTGGGCTAGCCAGTCGCCACCTATTATACGAGCCATGTCAGGCTGCCCACGCCTACGGGTTAGCCATCCCCAGAAGGCGCTGGAAACGATGCGCTCCGCTCGGGACACAAACCTTTCAAGGGCTTCAGCTTCGTGGTGCTTGACGTCCATATAAACCACTCAGAGTTCCTAGAGTCCGACTTTAGCACGACGAGAAAACCGCTACGAGCCATTGAAAAGCCAGCACTGCATCCCCATGTCATGCTCACACCGCGACATGCGGTTAGCTGAGCCACACCAAGAAAGGATGCACATATGATTAAAGTACTTTTGTCGCTAGATTTGATTGACTCAGAGGACAAAAGAGACGAGTTTTATGAGTTACTGAGGGACGAGAATTGGTTTAAGACCAACGATGTTGACACTGTTTGGACACTCAACTTTCCAAACAGAGACCCTGAAAACGATGAAGATTACAAAGGAGTCAGGGATCGTATCGCAAATGTGCTCATTAAAGCGGCCACTGATTTGAAACTAAAGAAGATTTATTACGTGGCCCAGTTGGGCAATCATGAGTTCATAGCCAGACAAATTTCAAAAGTTGATGGCCAGTACAAATGCACTCGAAGGAGCCTATACCCTGAATGACATGTGACAAAATCCGGTGACTAAACACCACCGGTTTTTCAAGCTATGGGTAAACCAGACACACCATTACCCGGTGTAACGCCAGTATGCTTATGTGTATCAAACAGAATCCCATTGAATGTGGCGCCGCCTGTCATTGTGTAGTTTCCTGTCCAGTTTGTGTTAGCCACTTGGACATTCATGGCGTTGGCCTTTAAGTTGATGCTGTTGGACGCTTCAAGCTCAATATCTTTGCCAATCACTTTAACTGTGAACTGAGATTCAACTACAGCATTACCATCAGCCTTGAGAACAAACTGTGTCTCTTGACCTGACCCAGTGTTGTGCACAATCACCAGATCATTTGAATCATTGCTCAAACTCAGGGAGTTGATTTGCTGTGTGGTTACTGAGAAAGGAGCCAAGCCGGGAACAAATACAGAATCTTGAACATCTTTCATACGGTTATCGTAGGTCATGATTGGTGCTGTGTTGTTTGCAATCTTGAAGTTATCTGTGTTGTTATCCATCACCACACACATCCCTGTATCACCCACGTTAACAGGGAAGAGGAACATGCTGCTACCAGTTCTCATGTGAGCGATAGGGACGTTAATAACGTGCGTGTCATCCATGTTTGAGCCGTCATCAGCTTGACGTGGATTAGAGATTTCAACAGTGACACTGAATCGACCATTAACACCCACAACTCTTGCTGGGTATGCTGTACGGCTGTTCTCACTGTTGTTATAAATGGCGTTATCAATGACGCTCATCCATCCGCCTTCAATCTGTTGAGTATCAGTGTGCATGAGCGTTTCCTTTTAAGGGTAGAGCTTTTCCATTTCGGTGAACCATGAACCACTTCTGTTTGTGGTTGATGTAGGCTTCAACTACTGTGAACTTGTGGACAGAGAGAGTGCTGTGTTCATCAAGATAGTCTGTGGCTGCATGTACAGCATCAGCCTTACTATCAAAGAAGCAAGGGTATTGGATGTTATCGAATTGTACGGGGTGCATTGCGTTCTCCTACTGGGCTGTTGGAATTGTTTAAAGTTGGGTTGGTATTCATTGCCGGGTTAGCAGTTTGATTGATGGTAATTGGCGTGTAAGACGAGATAGAGTTGTGCACCTGTCTCGGAATTTGCACATCAACATACTGCTTGAGTTGTTCTGAGTTATTATTGAGTAGAGTTCTAAGCTGGTCAGTTTGAGATAGAGAGTGGTTAACAATCTCTTGCCTGATCATGGTCAAGTCATGGGCTCTCATGGCCTTGTACTCATTGACTGTGTTGTGGGCGTCAACCGCTAGGATTGAACACCCAACCAACAGAATCAGACAGAACCCAAACAGCCAACCCCAAAGAGGTGGCGTGTTCGTGATCTTCATTAATTACCTCTGGCTCTTACCATTGTTCCAGCAGCAACGGCGGGGCTATTCTTAGACAGAGCTTGTTTAACTGTGTCTACTAGCTTGGCGTTATGCTCTTCCATCTGAGCTTTCAAAGCATCAGTATCAGTTGCACCATTAATTGTCGTATCACCAATAATCACTTGAACATTACTGTTCGTAGTATTGTTGGCAGCTTGACCGTTAACCTGTGGCTGTAGGAATGGGGTCATTGGAGGGTTGCTCAGAGTTGCAAGCTTGTTCTGTACACTTGCAGCGGCTGCATCAAAGTTGACTATTGGGGCGGACAAACCAGAACCAAGGATGTTTCCATTTGTAGAAGGCAACGCCAGCTGGTTAGGTGCGTAGTCCGGGTCATCTTTCTTCTTGCCAGCCATCCAGAGGTTTGCTTGACGCTGGTCAACTTGCCACTGTCTATCACTGTCATCAGATGCACGTTGAGCAACAATCTTGTCGTAGTCTTCATCATTGATATTACCAAAGTAGTGTTGAATGTCTTGAACCTTACGGCCAATCCAAGTTAGAACATCTACAAAAGCAGTTAGGCCATCAACAACGAAAGTGATTACACCTACAATGGCTTCAAGGGTGATCTTTAGAACATCAACACCACCTGTCAAACCACCATTACCAAACAACGTAGTCCAGAGAGTGCTAAAGGCAACTCCCAGCTCTTTGAATGCCCCGCCTAGTTCACCCATAAACTTAGGATCAAGGTAGCTTCCACCATTATTAAAGAAGGCTGTCATCTGGGCGAACTTTTGAATCAAAGAAGACAGGCCATCAACTACAGTTGCGGCGGCTCTACCAGTGGCTAGGAACTGAGGCTGTAGTTCATTCATCATCTTTGTGATGCTGTCGTACAAGCCGTTATTACCCACCATAGACATTTTCAGGTCTGTGTTGTCGTAAGACTTCGCCATGTTAGATTGGTATTGGTTGCGGATACGGTTGTCCCAAGAGTCCTGAGTCATACGGCCCTTATCCAGCAAGCAACCATCATTTGCACGACGATCCATAACACTACCAAGCTCTGTGACAAACTTGATCAAAGCATCACCAGAGATTTTCTTGTCTTTGCGATCTTGATTAAATGCTTTTAGAGCTTCATCACCAGTCTTGTTACCCCCTGTAGCACGTTGCCATGCCTCAGCACCCAAGCTGTTAGCATGAGCCCCCAAGTGTTCAGAGATTTGGCCTGTCCATTCTTCGCTGTAAAGTTGACCTTTACCCAAAGCTTGACGCAAACCCAGAGAAACTTTAGAGATGTTTTCATTAGACAAGTGTTGTGCTTTGGCATACCTCAAGATGCCTTCTGTTGTGTCCTGTGCTTTATCAACTCCAACTTTAGGAGCCAAGCCACCAACAATCTTGGCGTAGTCAGCGCCCATACTCTTTGTATCGAAGCCCTCAGTTTGGGCAAAGGATTCAAAGCGGTTGTTAATACGGTTGGCACCTTCTGGTGTGCGATCACCAACAGCCTCAAACTGTCCAATACGTTGATTACGTACGTTGGAAGCTCTCTCAGCTTCACGGGAGAAGGCAACGGCAGCAGCAGACACAGCAGCGAAGGCAGCAACCACCAGAGCAGCGCTCCCGGCAACAGCACCCAAGCCCATAGACGCACGTCCAAGGCCACTGGAAAGCCCCTCAATGGCTCCCAGAGGATTACCTGCCCCTACCTTACCAACTAGGCCGCCAGCACCCCCAAAGCGATGCAGGGCGCCCGCCCCACGTCCTACCAATGCACCACCATGACCACTAGAGGTACGTCTGTGTGCACCAGTAGGGTTAGAGAGGGCTTTGTTGAGCCTGTGTTGAGCCAGAGCCTGCCTTGTTGCGTGTGCCTGAGCCTGTTGCTGTGCCTTGGCAGCACGGTTAGCAAGGTTCATGTGTTGGAGGGCGTTGTTGATGTTCTGTTTAGCCTGAGCCGCTGTAGCAGCTTGAGCGGCCTTCGCTTGGATGGCAGCTAGCTTGGCTTGGTCCTGTTGAACCTTTAGTTGTTGTTGCTGTGTCTTGAGCCCTGTAGCGGCTCCTTGTTGTTGAATCTTTTGAAGCTTGGCGCCCTGTAGGGCTGCGTCAAACTGGGCCTTGTTCATTGCTTGGTGAGCTTGGGCGACCTGCTTACCACCGATCCCCTGCCCGCCTAGAGCTTTCTGCATGGCCTTGCCTGTTGCGTGGGCTTGACGTTCCAACCCTTTGAGCAACTGTTGTGCATGCTTGATACCAGAGCCATCAACTTTGAAACCAATCTTTGCAAACAACTCTGCAATAGCTTGTTCATTCATTAGCTATTACTCCGTTGCTTGGGCTAGTAGGATTTCAATGGCTTTGTGTTGTACTTCTTGGCTCGCTTCGGATAGTGCATCTACCATGTCAGACTGGGAGAACGCACCAGAGATAATGAAACGTGCATCCACCTCATGGTTAACGCCGTCGTCCTTAGAGACTTTGATGTTTGCTACAGCTTGATTGATGGCTTCTGTTGCACGGATTACACGTTCATCAGCCAATGCTTTTTCAGCGTATTTCAAATCCTGATAAGAGCAGTGCTTAAACACTTCCTCACCAAAGCGCTTTCCGTATTCTTTGAAGTCGATTAGGGCGAGCATGGCATTTACATTAGCGTCATCCTCAGACACTTCTGTCAGTGCACGGCGGAACAAGTCTTCAACATACTGCTCAAAGTAGGCTGCATGTGTACGGGTTAGTTTTGTAGAGCTTGTATCTTTTGTGTTGGTCATATTTGTATCCTCTGTATGGGTACAGAAGAGACAGAGGAATTGTTGTTTCCTCTGCATCCTCATATCATTTGTTGAAGTTGAATGTGAAACCTTCTTGTGGCTTCACCTTACCCTGTACATCAACTTGTTTCTTGATGCGGGTTTTAGATGGGATGTAACGTGGTGTGAATGCCTCAAAGATTTCTCTACACTTGTCTTTGACAGTTGGGTCATCTTTGCGGGGGCGTCCACTCTTGCGTGGTACGATTGGCAAGTCTCTTGTCTTGAACTCTGCTACAGCCTTAGCAACTTCAATAAGATGCTCAAGCATGTGTATGTGTTCTTCTGGATACCCACAACGGATTGCACTCACTAGCATTTCTTCTAGTGGCTTGATGGCTTTTCTGTAAGGAGTGGCAGAGATTCTTAGTTCTTGTTCGGCGGTGGGCTTATTGGCTGGCATATCTCAATCCTCTTCTTGGGGACTGTCATAGCCACGTTTGCTGTCTCTGTTCCCACGTTCTTTGTTCTTGTGTTTTGGTTTGGAGCGTGTCTCTTTGTCGCCCCATTCATCTGTGTCGTACTTGTTGATACACTGGGCTGTGTTGCTTGTTTTCATTTCTTATATCGTTCCTTTAGAATCTCTTCTGTTCTGGCGAAAGAGGCTGTACTTTGTACAGGGCTTCCACCCATCGTTGTCACCACCACTTGAGCGCCATCAATAGTCTTACCATCAGCGTACAGGTTGATTAGTGCTGTACGTTGAGAGGCTGCAAACTTGTACACAGCTTGAAAGCTCTGAGAATCATAACCATCAGTTACTTTATATAGAGCTTCAACAATCTCAGGCTGTTCTGTGAACAGGGAATTGAACAGGGCTTTACGTGTCTCTTGAATCAATGTCATTTTTAGCTCCTTGTGGAATTCAAATAGGTTGTTGGTTGCTGGGCTGTGTACGTTTGCGTTTGCAAAATGCTTTAGGCTGTTAGTCGTCTGTGTCGTAGACGTAAAACAAGCTAAAGAACTCTGGCATGATGCTAGAGCCATCTGTAATCTTGCCGCTGATTGTTGCGTTGATTGGCAAGAGCAAGAAGTAGCCTGTTAGGCCGTAGTCTTCTAGGTTGTAGTCAACACACATAGGGAACTGGGGAACAAGTGCATACCCTAGAAGTACTGGTGTTTGGTCATCCTTTCTAAGGTCCATCTGCCACTGCCCACAACGCTCATTCCAATAGAAGGTAAACTGCCAAGATTGGCCCTCAAGGGCGATGCCATACCTGTACTTAGAATCAGTGTATAGAGGCATTTCAATAGATACTGTCTGTGTCATTTTCCATACTTCTCTTGTAGGATTCTTGTTGTACGTTCAATGTCGGTTTCTTGTTTGGCTTCCTGTGGGGCGTGCACTCTTTTGGGAGCGCTCGCGTTCATGGCCTTCTGTACAGATTCAACAGAGACTGTCTGTCCCAGCTCTAGAAGCTGATAGATGAACTCACCAGCGGCAAGGTCTGTAATGCCAAGAGACTCACGTAGAGTCTCAATAGCGCTTGGGTTGTATTCCATAATTACTTACCTGCTCTCAAGCCACGAATACGGGCTTGAACACGCTTCTCAAACTCAGCCTGTTGTTTGGCTGCATCTTCCAATGCTAGAGCCCTGCGTGCTGCATCTTCCTCAACCTTGAGGGCTTTGGCTTCTTGTTCAAAGACAAGGTTGTTATGTGCGTCAATGCTTGCTTCATACGTGGCTGTAACTTCGGCAGTAAGTTTTGAGATTTCATCACACTGATACTCAACACCCTCAATACGAACATAATTTCCTTTGTCGTCTCTGGCTGGTGCCTCTGGCTTCTTTACATAAAGCATTGCAGCACCTGTGCTAGTAACCTCCGGGGTTAGAGTGTTAGACAGGAACATTGTGTAACCTCCTGCTAGCTTGGCTTGCAGTACACCCATAGCAACAATCAAACTACGCTCCGTAATTTGCTCTACAGCACCGTGAAAGTGCTTACGTGGATACTGGCCGTTGTCATTGGGCTTTGCATCGTAGTCGTAGTCATTACCAGAGAAGCGGCCTTTGTAGGCCAATGTTTCCCATTCGATAAGTTGGGCTAGTTCTGCTTTGTCTGCTTTCTTGATTTGTAGCTGTGTCATAATTTCTTTTCCTTGTATGAATATATTGGGCTGTGTACGTTTAAAACGGGATGTTCTGGCTGTGGCAGAGTTCTTGGTAATCAAGCAACTTGTCATCCTCATTATCGTCGGGATAACGGTTGTCACGAATAAAGAGCATCGCGTTATGTCCCACACCACCATCGCTATCGAGGCTGGCTAGGAAGTCTGTACGCCACTGCTTATCGGACAGAGTTGTTAGTGCTCCAATGTCGATTTGTGTTTCTAGGCTAGTCATTGTCATTTCAAAACCCTCAGTCAAATTTGCGACTGGCGACAACACCAACTAGAAAGCCGATTGCACAGAACGCAAAGCAGAGAGCAGCTACTGTGATTGGATCAAACATTCTTCATTTCCTTTTTCTTTAGGAGTGTGTACAGGATGGATTGTTTACGTGCTGCAAACTCTTCTGGGGTTTCAAGCCAGAGTGTGGCGAGTGCACCCATCTTTTCTGTATCAGTGAGTTTGTTGATCATGTTCAACATGTGTTCAGATGCAGCTTCAACAAAGTCAGCTACTGTCGTTGGTGTGGAGTGTTCGACAATGAACGTTGTAGCTCTGTGCTTACGAACTCGGCAAGTTACAGAGCAATACTTGTGGTCAGAGCGACCGGCTAGAAATTCTTTTCGGCAGACAACGCATACCTTTCTTGTTGGCTGGGCCATGTGGTGTTTTCCTTGTACTTGAAGTTTTTGTAGTGGGCTGTTTGTAACGGGTAACGGAACGTTATTTCTCACAGGCACAGAAAAAGAGGCTTTCGCCTCAGTCGCTGTCAAGCAAGGAACATTGTGTGATTTGGCTACCGAGCGTGGCTCAAGGCAGAACATCAGAAATAGAAGCAGTAACCGCACCACACTGCAAAGTGGTTCTTTCATCAACAGGGGCCAAAGCTAAGCGTGATGACGTGCGTTCAAGTATTCGCCAGCAACTTGATGGTACTGAATCAGGCCACGGGAAGCCTTGCGAGGGGAAACATCCAAAGGATGAAACTGTAGAATTAGTTGTGAGTGGTCGCCAGCAACCCACGGTACTGCAACAAGCTGAGAGGCTTTGCGATACTCCGTAGAGAGTATGTTCGTATAATTAGTTAACAGTGTTGAGCGGCTACTGTCAGAGCGTAGGAGGCGTAGTGATCGAGAAGGAGGTAATCACTACAGTTGCTCACATGGCATCTAAAGCAAGGAGGGTTGCTACAGATGATTCTTGGAATGGGGCCAGTTATCTAACCAACTGGGAAAGGGTGTTGTCTCAAAGGAGGATCAACAACACATCAGGGTAACGACTCCCCAACTTAGAATTTTGGTTCTCGTGAACTGTTGTGAGGCCGTACATGAGGAAGCAGGAAGAACACATGTGGAAAGCTGTAAGAACCACACATCTCTTTCTTCCCTAGCTCGTACTGTTAGTATAGCACGGATGCTACAACTGTCAATAGCTATGTGACAATTTTTGTAATATTTTTGTATTTATTTTATACCACATGTCAATTGTCAGGGAGTTTCTGTTGATGGGTACTACACTCCACATCAGAACAACTCACAGGATTGAACGCCAGTATCACGACAAACCCTGTCCACCTCTACAGAGCCCCACTTGCTGACAAGTGCTTTAAGCTCGTTCTGAGAACGTAGGAGCCGCGTTACAGCCCCAAGATTACGAGAGTGTAGGATTTGCCCCACACAGTGCTGTACACGATCTGAGAGAGCTTGTGAAGCACTAACACTGACACTACCCTGCATAACTCCAATAACACCGTTTGTGGTGGCATTGGGCTTAGGCATGGAAGCTGTGTTGTTGAGGGCTGCTGTGTTGATGCACTGATGCATTGAATCCTCCTAGGCTGTAGTTGGCGACGCTGGTGAACATATCATCAAACTCTTCTGTGAATTGAGGTGCGGACTGTACAGCAATTGTTGGAACATTGTCAACAACAACTGTTGCTTTCTTCACTGCGATTATGCTAACAATCTTGCTAACAACTTCTTGCTCTGCTTGCTCTACAGCATCGTAGAATGCGTCAAAGGATTCTGTAGCTGTGTGAGGCTCTGTGATGCGTTTTTGGGCGCGCTGTACTGTAACTGGCAGCTCAGCATCATTTGCACTATCAAGAGCGTCTGTGAGACTCAGAGAGCGTTGTAGCAATACGGCTGTATGCTCTGGGCTGTATTCTTTGATGGCTAGTTTTAGGATGTGGCGACGGGCTGCGTATTGTTGCTTGCGTTGTGCTTCACTGCTTTCTGTTTGGTTGTCGTCGTACCCTGTGGCGTACAGCTCCATGAATGTGTTCACCTTCTCTTGAATCAATTCCTCGATTTCAAGAGCCAGAGTTTCCAGAGCAACGCGGGATGCTGTAGGCGCTTCATCACATACCCAATCCATTACGAACATTGGGACAGAGGTTGTACCAGCGGCCAACACCTTGCAGCGCTCTTTGATGCGGTATAGTGTATCTTTGCTGTAGTTGACCACGTACACGCCTTTCTCTTCATCCAGCTTGGAGCCGTAGACTTCAAAGCAGATGTTGCGTAGTTCGTAATCCTTGATTCCCTGTGGACGTGTCGCCAGTGGGTAAACGCGGGATACTGCTGTGTCAAGTTGGCTTGTAATTGCCTTGGTGACAACTACTACATTTTCAATGTGTGTGCGTACAAAGCGCTCTGGGAAGCCTGTTGCTTTAAGGATGGCTGCTCTGCTCAGACCTTGCTGACGTAGCTCTACTACCTTGGCAATGTTAGCTGCTGTTTGTTCTTGTGTTAGCTTGACTCTCATAATGTTTTCCTTCTAGCTTGATCTGTCCGCATCCCATACTCATGATGGCCTACCTCAGTGGTGATTGTGTGGTGGAGAAGAATTTCCCTTACCTACACATATAATATCACGGATGTCCCAGCTGTCAAGTTATAATTGTAATATTGGAACATTGTTGGTACATTTTCTGGGACAAACAATTATTGGTCATTTTGTCCCAGTCCGCGAGAACCATATATGTTGGTTGGGACACGGGACATTCTACCCCGGTCAATCACACCAAACCCAATAAACACTGGCTGTCCCAGCCGAGCGAACCATATTACTTAGGTTGGGACGTTAGGACGTTAGCACCAGTGGGAACCACTGAGAGGGATACAGCTTAGGGAGATTGGGGAAATAAAATTGTGATAACAATTCCCCAATAAAAGAAGGGTTACTTCTCAGACCTTCGGTCTAAGGTTTTGCACCAATCAGAAGATCAAGAGCTTTTCTTTTAGGGTTGTTGGTTCTTGTTATAGATGTTGTGATGTTACCCCTTGGACTTGCCCCTACAAAACCGGACACCAACTCCCCGTCAAATTGATGCTGCTGCCAAGCGCCTGAACTCCCTCGGTGAGCGATAGTTCAAGGCGCTGTGCGGATGCTGCTCGTTGTAATGCTCGAAGGCAATTGCCAGGTTGCGCAGCGCCGTTTCTCGATCCGGCTTGGGCATGTGCGCAACGTAGTCACGTTTGATCGTCTTCACGAAGCTCTCGGCCATGCCGTTGCTCTGCGGGCTGCGCACCGGGGTGGTCACCGGCTGCAAACCGATCTGTCGAGCAAACAGGCGTGTCTGTTCGGCGGTGTACGCCGAGCCGTTGTCGCTTAGCCATTGAACCGGCGTTGCAGGCAGTTGATCACCGAAGCGTTTCTCTACGCTCTCCAGCATCAAGTCGCGGATGTCATCGCCGCTGTACCCGGTCGGACTCGCGACCCAGCCGATGGCTTCGCGGTCACAGCAATCCAGGGCGAAGGTCACGCTCAGTTTGGCGCCGTCCTCACAGCGGAACTCAAAGCCGTCCGAGCACCAACGCGTATCACTGGTTTGCACCGCAATACGACCCTCGTGCCGACGCGGCACGCCGGGCTGTTTGATGCGCCGCGCCAACAGCAGGTCGTGATCGCGCATGACCCGGTAAACCCGTTTCACATTGATCGCCGGCAGCGACTGGGTTTCACGGGCACGACGCAGCAATCCCCAAACACGACGGTAGCCATAGCTGGGCAGTTCGCTGATCTGTTGCTGGATTTCAACCACCAGATCAGCATCGTCCACAGGCCTGCGGCGCCGTACTTTGAGCGATACCGATTGCTTGATTCGAACCGTTAATTGCGAGCGCGCCACACCGAGACATTCGCTGACCAGCTTCACTGGTCGTCCCCCGGCAACAAGGGTGAGTGCGCAATCCATTTTCGCGACCGGGCGATCTCCACGGCCTCTTTGAGGATTTCTGCTTCCATCGTTTTCTTGCCCAGCATCCGTTGCAGTTCACGGATCTGCTTGAGCGCATCGCTCAACTCCGAGGCGGGCACAACGGCTTCACCGGCACTGACCGCCGACAGACTGCCGTCCTGATATAACTTGCGCCATAGGAACAGCTGGTTGGCATTGATGCCGTTGCGTCGAGCGACCACCGAAACGCTTTGCCCTGGCTCAAGACTCTCGCGAACCATGGCCAGTTTTTGCTCCGGGCTCCAGCGGCGCCGCCGCTCCTGGCCCAAAAGCTCCCCACTCTTGTCGTTGCTATTAGTCATAAACATAACCGTTTGCCTATCCCTTATCGTAAGGGGGAAACGGTGTCCTGTCTTTCATGGGGCTCGTTCA
>NZ_CVTH01000021.1:0-195317 GCF_900005955.1 Pseudomonas sp. 8 R 14
TTGATTTCTAGTCTTTGATTAGATCGTTCTTTAAAAATTTGGGTATGTGATAGAAAGATAGACTGAACGTTACTTTCACTGGTAACGGCTCAGGCTAAGGTAAAATTTGTGAGTGGCTCTTAATTGAGTATGATCGAATTTTCGGCGAATGTCGTCTTCATAGTATAACCAGATTGCTTGGGGTTATATGGTCAAGTGAAGAAGCGCATACGGTGGATGCCTTGGCAGTCAGAGGCGATGAAAGACGTGGTAGCCTGCGAAAAGCTTCGGGGAGTCGGCAAACAGACTTTGATCCGGAGATGTCTGAATGGGGGAACCCAGCCATCATAAGATGGTTATCTTGTACTGAATACATAGGTGCAAGAGGCGAACCAGGGGAACTGAAACATCTAAGTACCCTGAGGAAAAGAAATCAACCGAGATTCCCTTAGTAGTGGCGAGCGAACGGGGACTAGCCCTTAAGTGGCTTTGAGATTAGCGGAACGCTCTGGAAAGTGCGGCCATAGTGGGTGATAGCCCTGTACGCGAAAATCTCTTAGTCATGAAATCGAGTAGGACGGAGCACGAGAAACTTTGTCTGAATATGGGGGGACCATCCTCCAAGGCTAAATACTACTGACTGACCGATAGTGAACTAGTACCGTGAGGGAAAGGCGAAAAGAACCCCGGAGAGGGGAGTGAAATAGATCCTGAAACCGTATGCGTACAAGCAGTGGGAGCCCACTTTGTTGGGTGACTGCGTACCTTTTGTATAATGGGTCAGCGACTTATTTTCAGTGGCGAGCTTAACCGAATAGGGGAGGCGTAGCGAAAGCGAGTCTTAATAGGGCGTCTAGTCGCTGGGAATAGACCCGAAACCGGGCGATCTATCCATGGGCAGGTTGAAGGTTGGGTAACACTAACTGGAGGACCGAACCGACTACCGTTGAAAAGTTAGCGGATGACCTGTGGATCGGAGTGAAAGGCTAATCAAGCTCGGAGATAGCTGGTTCTCCTCGAAAGCTATTTAGGTAGCGCCTCATGTATCACTGTAGGGGGTAGAGCACTGTTTCGGCTAGGGGGTCATCCCGACTTACCAAACCGATGCAAACTCCGAATACCTACAAGTGCCGAGCATGGGAGACACACGGCGGGTGCTAACGTCCGTCGTGAAAAGGGAAACAACCCAGACCGTCAGCTAAGGTCCCAAAGTTATGGTTAAGTGGGAAACGATGTGGGAAGGCTTAGACAGCTAGGAGGTTGGCTTAGAAGCAGCCACCCTTTAAAGAAAGCGTAATAGCTCACTAGTCGAGTCGGCCTGCGCGGAAGATGTAACGGGGCTCAAACCATACACCGAAGCTACGGGTATCACGTAAGTGATGCGGTAGAGGAGCGTTCTGTAAGCCTGTGAAGGTGAGTTGAGAAGCTTGCTGGAGGTATCAGAAGTGCGAATGCTGACATGAGTAACGATAATGGGTGTGAAAAACACCCACGCCGAAAGACCAAGGTTTCCTGCGCAACGTTAATCGACGCAGGGTTAGTCGGTCCCTAAGGCGAGGCTGAAAAGCGTAGTCGATGGAAAACAGGTTAATATTCCTGTACTTCTGGTTATTGCGATGGAGGGACGGAGAAGGCTAGGCCAGCTTGGCGTTGGTTGTCCAAGTTTAAGGTGGTAGGCTGGAATCTTAGGTAAATCCGGGATTCTAAGGCCGAGAGCTGATGACGAGTTAACTTTTAGTTAACGAAGTGGTTGATGCCATGCTTCCAAGAAAAGCTTCTAAGCTTCAGGTAACCAGGAACCGTACCCCAAACCGACACAGGTGGTTGGGTAGAGAATACCAAGGCGCTTGAGAGAACTCGGGTGAAGGAACTAGGCAAAATGGCACCGTAACTTCGGGAGAAGGTGCGCCGGTGAGGGTGAAGGACTTGCTCCGTAAGCTCATGCCGGTCGAAGATACCAGGCCGCTGCGACTGTTTATTAAAAACACAGCACTCTGCAAACACGAAAGTGGACGTATAGGGTGTGACGCCTGCCCGGTGCCGGAAGGTTAATTGATGGGGTTAGCTAACGCGAAGCTCTTGATCGAAGCCCCGGTAAACGGCGGCCGTAACTATAACGGTCCTAAGGTAGCGAAATTCCTTGTCGGGTAAGTTCCGACCTGCACGAATGGCGTAACGATGGCGGCGCTGTCTCCACCCGAGACTCAGTGAAATTGAAATCGCTGTGAAGATGCAGTGTATCCGCGGCTAGACGGAAAGACCCCGTGAACCTTTACTATAGCTTTGCACTGGACTTTGAATTTGCTTGTGTAGGATAGGTGGGAGGCTTTGAAGCGTGGACGCCAGTCTGCGTGGAGCCAACCTTGAAATACCACCCTGGCAACTTTGAGGTTCTAACTCAGGTCCGTTATCCGGATCGAGGACAGTGTATGGTGGGTAGTTTGACTGGGGCGGTCTCCTCCTAAAGAGTAACGGAGGAGTACGAAGGTGCGCTCAGACCGGTCGGAAATCGGTCGTAGAGTATAAAGGCAAAAGCGCGCTTGACTGCGAGACAGACACGTCGAGCAGGTACGAAAGTAGGTCTTAGTGATCCGGTGGTTCTGTATGGAAGGGCCATCGCTCAACGGATAAAAGGTACTCCGGGGATAACAGGCTGATACCGCCCAAGAGTTCATATCGACGGCGGTGTTTGGCACCTCGATGTCGGCTCATCACATCCTGGGGCTGAAGCCGGTCCCAAGGGTATGGCTGTTCGCCATTTAAAGTGGTACGCGAGCTGGGTTTAGAACGTCGTGAGACAGTTCGGTCCCTATCTGCCGTGGACGTTTGAGATTTGAGAGGGGCTGCTCCTAGTACGAGAGGACCGGAGTGGACGAACCTCTGGTGTTCCGGTTGTCACGCCAGTGGCATTGCCGGGTAGCTATGTTCGGAATAGATAACCGCTGAAAGCATCTAAGCGGGAAACTAGCCTCAAGATGAGATCTCACTGGGACCTTGAGTCCCCTGAAGGGCCGTCGAAGACTACGACGTTGATAGGTTGGGTGTGTAAGCGCTGTGAGGCGTTGAGCTAACCAATACTAATTGCCCGTGAGGCTTGACCATATAACACCCAAGCAATTTGCGTCGAAAGGCCAGATTGCGGTGTGTGAAGACGCAATGAACCGAAAGTTCGAGATTTCACAAAACACCGACAGCTGTCACATACCCAATTTGCTGAAGCGAGGCCAGCTGGCCACGACTCAGTACCCGAATTTCTTGACGACCATAGAGCATTGGAACCACCTGATCCCATCCCGAACTCAGCAGTGAAACGATGCATCGCCGATGGTAGTGTGGGGTTTCCCCATGTGAGAGTAGGTCATCGTCAAGATTAAATTCCGAAACCCCATTTGCGAGAGCAGATGGGGTTTTGTTTTGGGCGGTCGAAAAGTGCGGAAAGATGCACGACAAATTTGCACAGTTATTTCTGAACCAGACCACTAGAATAGGCACCTAACCTTTTTTAGAGTCAGAGCCCTACCTATGCCGGATCCGGTTGATGCCCTTGAGGTGTCGGATTTACCACTGGACAACTTGGTGGCATGCCATGAGTGCGACTTGCTGATGCGCAAACCCATGCTCGCCCTCGGTGAAAAAGCCCAATGCCCGCGTTGCGGTTATGAACTCTACGCTCACCGCCATAATGTCGTTGAGCGCAGCCTCGCTCTGGTACTCGCCGCGCTGTTGCTCTACGTCCCGGCGAACTTTCTGCCCATCATGCAGCTCAATCTGCTCGGGCAGTCCTCAGAGGACACTGTGTGGAGTGGCGTAGTCGGTCTATTCGATACCGGGATGCAAGGCGTCGCCGCCGTGGTGTTCCTATGCAGCATGGGTATTCCGCTGCTCAAGCTGCTTTGCCAGCTGGCGGTACTGCTCAGTATTCGTTGGAAGATCGGCCGTAGTTACGGCCTGCTGCTGTACCGCATTTACCACCACATGAAAGATTGGGGAATGTTGGAGGTCTACTTGATGGGCGTACTGGTGGCGATCGTGAAACTCGCCGACATGGCCTCAATCACCATCGGCCTGGGTCTGGTTTGCTTTGTCAGCCTATTAATGGTTCAGGTTCTGCTTGAGGTGGTGATGTCGCCGCACCAGATCTGGCAAGCACTGTCAGGGGAAGATGATCATGCGGGCGATTGATGCGGGCATTCTGATTTGTACTGAATGTCACGAGCTGAACAAACAAGAGCCTGACACCGATGAGCAAACCTGCACCCGATGCGGTGCGCTGATCCACGCCCGTCGCCCCAACAGCCTCACTCGCACCTGGGCCTTGCTGATCACGGCGGCCATTCTGTATATCCCCGCCAACCTGTTGCCGATCATGACCGTCAACTCCCTCGGCCAGGGCGAGCCAAGCACCATCATGGCCGGTGTGATCCAGTTGGTGCAGCACGGCATGTTCCCGATTGCGGCTGTGGTGTTCATCGCCAGCATCCTGGTGCCGACGTTCAAGCTGGTGGGCATTGGCCTGTTACTGTTCTCGGTTCAACGTCACCAACCGCTTTCCGCGCAGCAGCGCATTATCATGTACCGCTTTATCGAATTCATTGGCCGCTGGTCCATGCTGGATATCTTCGTGATCGCCATCCTGGTGGCGGTCGTAAACTTTGGGCGGCTTGCCAGCGTCGAGGCCAACCTCGGCGCTGCAGCGTTCGCCAGTGTGGTGATCTTGACGATGTTTGCCGCAGTAACTTTTGATCCCCGACTGATTTGGGATAATACGGAGTCGGACGACGACCATGAGTGATTTGCCTAAAGCTAAAACCCGCCCGGCCTCCAACTGGTCAGCCATTTGGGTTCTTCCCCTGATTGCCTTGATCATCGGCGGTTGGCTGGGGTGGCGTGCCTATTCCCAGCAGGGTATTGAGATCCAGGTGCGTTTTGAAAGCGGCGAAGGCATCCAGGCCAACAAAACCGAAGTGGTCTACAAAGGCATGTCCGTGGGTAAGGTCAAGACCCTTGCCCTTGACGACGAGGGCAATAATCGCGGGGTGATTGCCACCATCGAGATGAACAAGGATGTCGAGCAATACCTCAAGACCAACACGCGTTTCTGGCTGGTCAAGCCCAGTGTCAGCCTTGCCGGTATCACCGGCCTGGAAACCCTGGTCTCGGGTAACTACATCGCCGCCAGCCCCGGTGACGGTGAGCCCACACGCAAATTCAAGGCGCTCTCCGAAGAGCCGCCTTTGTCCGATGCCAAGCCTGGCCTGCACCTGACCATCAAGGCCGACCGCCTCGGCTCGCTCAACCGTGGCAGCCCGGTGTTCTATAAGCAGATACAGGTCGGCCAGGTCAAAAGCTACTTGCTCTCCGAGGACCAGAGCACCGTCGAGATCAAGGTCTACATCGAGCCGACCTACGCCAACCTTGTGCGCAAACACACCCGTTTCTGGAACGCCAGCGGCATCAGCATCGATGCCAATCTCTCCGGCGTGAAGGTGCGCAGCGAATCCCTCTCCAGTATCGTCGCCGGCGGCATTGCCTTCGCCACGCCGGAGAATCGCAAGGACAGCCCGCCGACCGATCCGAGCCTGCCGTTCCGCCTGTACGAAGATTTCGATGCGGCCGCTGCCGGTATCAAGGCCAAGGTCAAGCTCACGGACTTCGAAGGCCTGCAAGCCGGTCGTACACCGGTGATGTACAAAGGCATTCAGGTGGGCAGCCTGAAAACCTTGAAGATCGACCCGGACCTGTCCAGCGCCAACGCCGAGCTGACCCTCGACCCATTGGCCGAAGACTACCTGGTTCAAGACACCCAGTTCTGGGTGGTCAAACCTTCCATCTCGCTGGCCGGCATTACCGGCCTGGAAGCCCTGGTCAAAGGTAATTACATCGCCATTCGTCCTGGCGACAAAGGCAGCGCCCCGCAACGCGAATTCGTCGCCCGCGCCAAGGCGCCACCGCTGGACCTGCGTTCCCCGGGCCTGCACATGGTGCTGTTCACCGACAACCTCGGCTCCCTTGATGTCGGCAGCCCGATACTCTACAAACAGGTCAAGGTCGGCTCGGTGCAGAGCTACCAGTTCTCGCGCAAGAACAAGCAGCTGGTGATCGGCGTTCATATCGAGAAGGAATACGAAAACCTGGTTAACGGTTCGACACGTTTCTGGAATGCCAGCGGCGTGACCCTGACCGGCGGCCTTACCGGTGGTATCCAGGTGAAGAGTGAGTCCCTGGCCAGCCTGATGGCCGGCGGTATTGCCTTCGAAACACCGCAGCCGAACGTACCGCTGAAAAAGCGCATTCCACGATTCCGCTTGTTTGCCGACCGTGAGGCGGCCAATCAGCATGGCACCCTGGTAACCATCAGGGTCGAGCGTGCTGACGGTATGCGTCCAGGCACACCGGTACGTTTCAAAGGCCTGGATGTGGGCAAGATCGAGAGCGTAGACCTCAGTGCCGATATGCAATCGGTGCTGCTCAGCGCACGTATTACCCAAGTAGCGGATCGCATCGCGCGCGTCGGCAGCCAGTTCTGGGTGGTCAAGCCAGAACTGGGCCTGATGAAAACCTCCAACCTGGAAACCCTGGTCACCGGGCAATACATCGAGGTGCAGCCGGCTGCGAAAAACGCCGGTCCACAGAAGAGCTTCGTCGCACTGGCCCAACCCCCTGAAGCTGTCCGCCAGGAGGCCGGCCTGAGCCTGACACTCAGCGCCGCACGCCGTGGCTCGTTGAAGGAAGGTGTGCCGGTGACCTACCGTGAAGTCACCGTGGGCAAAGTGACCGGCTACGAGTTGGGCCAGACCGCCGACCGTGTACTGATCCACATCCTGATCGAACCCAAGTACGCGCCGCTGGTACGCAGTGGCAGCCGCTTCTGGAACACCAGCGGCTTTGGCCTCGACTTTGGCCTGTTCAAGGGGGCGACGGTGCGCACCGAGTCCCTGGAGACTCTTGTGGCCGGCGGTATCGCATTTGCCACGCCAGACGGCGAGCGTATGGGCAACGCCGCGCGGCCGCAGCAAACCTTCCCGCTGTTCGACAAATTCGAAGAGGAATGGCTGACCTGGGCACCGAAAATCCCACTCGGCAAATAAAGCTACAAAAAAGGCCGCGATCCATCGGATCGCGGCCTTTTTGCATTTCAGCGCAAAACGTCAGACCTCATCCAGCTCCGGCTCATCCGCCTGCACATTCACTGTCGCCTTCACCACATCATGGCGACGGATGTACTTCCAGTCCGCCTCATCGATGTAGATACCGTTCGGCCCGCTGCCGCCTTCCAAGTCGATTGCCACCTGGGCAGACACCTGTGGCTTCACACTGGCGAGGATCGGCACAAAGCCCAGTTGCAAACTGGTTTCCAGCAACGCCGCCTGGTTCTTCTCATCGATATCCGCTGCTTCGTCGAGATAGTACGGCAAGCGCACACGCCCGGCCTGGTCACGGTCCATCAAGTGCAGCAACAAGTACATGTTGGTCAGCGCCTTGATGGTCATGGTGGTGCCGTTGGACGCCGCGCCGTCGATGTCGGTGTGGATCACCGGCTGACCGTGCACCTTGGTGATCTCGAAAGCCAGTTCGAACAGGTCCTTGAGGCCCAACTGGTTATGGTTGGCCGCCACCAGGCGGGCCAGGTATTCCTTGGCTTCTTCGTTCTTGTTGTCCTGCTCGGCACTTTGGCTGAGGTCGAACACCGACAGGGTTTCGCCTTCTTCGTACTGGCCAGCACTGTGGATGATCTGGTCGATATGTTTGAGGGCTTCCTTGTTCGGCGCGAGTACGATGCGGAAGCTTTGCAGGTTGGACACCTGACGCTTGTTGATCTCGCGGTTGAACAGCGCCAGCTGGTGTTCCAGGCTGTCGTAGTCGCTGCGGATATTGCGCAGGGTTCGTGCAATGTCAGTGACCGCCGCCCGGCGCGCCTTGCCCAGTGTCAGCGCCTCATCGGTGCGGTGCGCATAAGCGTTGATCAACAATTGCAGGCGACGCTCTACGTCATCCTCGCTGTCGAACTTGGCCACGCCCTTGAGGCGCACCTGAGCGTACAGCGCCTCGATCTGGCCATCGGCACGCAGCAAGCCCTGCCAGCTGTCCTGATAGTCATTGAGCAGCGGCAGCAGGTTATCCATGGAGTCATCGACCGGGTCCATGAACGGCGTGCCAAACGGCAAGTCGGCCGGCAACAGCTGCCGGCGGCGCAAGGCGTCATCCAGCGTACGTTGCTTGGCTTCCATATCGCCGATCTGGCGGCCCACCAGCTGCAGCTTGGCGGACAGTTGCTGGACGCGCTCGGTGAACGCATCGCTGGATCGTTTCAACTCATCCTGGGCCGCTTCCATCTGTGCCAGGTTTTCCAGTTTTTCGCCTTCTTCGGCACTCAGGGTTTGCGCGCGACGGAAGTCTTCCAGCGCCTTTTGCGCGTCCAGCACCTGCTGGTACAGCGCTTCGGTCTGGGTCTTGCTCGCCGCGCGGTCGGAGGCCACGGCTTGCTGGGTTTTCAGCTGCTTGAGTTCTTTCTCCAGGCGTTCCTTTTGGTCGCGCAACGCTGCGCGGTCCGCCAGGGCCTGCAGCGCCGGTGGTTCGATGTGGGAGATGTCGATGGACAGCCCCGGCACTTCAAAACGTTCGCCCTTGAAGCCATCGAGGATCTGCTCCAGGGATTTGACCCACTGGCCGTCCTCATCCAGCGTGATGCCGTGTTCACCCAATGGCAGGCTGAACAACGAACTGTTGAACAGGCGCATCAGGCGCTCGACGTCCTGCTGCGAAAACTCTTCGCGCAGCTTGGCATAGCTGTTGTTATCCGCGTGATCCAGCTGCTGCTTGACCGACTTCAAGCGTTTTTCCAGATCGCGCAGACGTTCGTCCAGATCCTCGGCGCTGAACTGCCGCGACTGCGCCAGTGCGCCCGCCAGTTCATCGTGAGCGTCCTTGGCCGCCAGCAATTGCTGCTCCAGGACCCTGACGTCATCCACCAGGGCAAAGCGATGCTTGAGCACCGACAATTCGCCCAGCCAACGCTGGATGCCGCTGATTTCCCGCTCCAGGCGCATCAGCTCCTGGGTGCCGCCACGCTGGTCGTTCTGCAGTGCGTCCTGCTCGTTGCGGTAGTGCTCGGCCTGGATGGTCAGCTCTTCCTTGCGCGCACTGGCATAGTCCGACCAGGTGCCGAGCAGCGAATCCAGCAGCGGCGACAGGCGATGCAGCTTGCCGCGCAGGGCGTCGCGCTGGCGAACGCCATTGGCCAGGGCTTCCACCAGCGGGCCGGCAGCGACCAGGGCGTTGTAGTCCTGCTCCATGCGTCGCACATCGCGGAAGGCTTCTTCGCACGCTGCGATGTAATCCACACTACCCGAACGCAGGCTGTGCTCGAACGCATCGAGGAACAGCTGCTTGAGCTTGGCCGCGGTGATTTCGCGCATGTGCAGCAGGTTGATAAACAACGCGCGGAAAGTTTTCAGGCTTTGCTCACTGGTGGAGCGCAGCGGGATCAGGGTCAGGTCCATCGGGATCGACGTATGACCACCCACCAGCAAACGGCGCAGTTCATCCGGCTTGAGTTCGTAGGCTTTCAGGCCTTCGCGCTCAAGGTTGGTGAACAGCTCCTTCTGACGCAGGCAGGTGTCGTTTTTCTGATAGTGGGCCAGGTCCAGCTTGCCGGCGTAGGCAAAGAACTGGTGCCCGAAACCACCGCCCGGGCCGCGCCCGACCACGCCGATTACGTGGGGGCCATGGGGCAGGGAGACTTCCACCAGGATGTAGCTGGTGTCGGTGGCGAAGTAGAAGCGTCGCGATTGCTCCAGGGTGTACTTGCCGAAACTCATGTCCGACATGCGCGCCAGGATCGGGAACTGCAAGGCGTTGATCGACGCGGATTTACCCAGGTTATTAGCGCCATACACCGACAGCGGTTCTTCCAGCGGGAACAAGCCCAAGCTGTAGCCGGCAGTGTTCAATAGCGCGAAGCGGCGGATGCCGTAGCGTTCCTTGCTCATGCGTCGGTCTCCTGTTCTTCGGCAATGGCGCGGGCCAGTGCGTCTTCTTCGCTTTCGTCCGCGAAGTCGCTGAGGTCCAGCGGGTCATCGGTCTTCAGCAGTTTTTCATCGCTGTCTTCGTCAATGATCACCGGCACCGGCAGTGGCAACACGCTGTGTACGCTGGCCGCCAGGTCGCGGTCCTGCTGCACCGAAAGGCACACGTCGAGGAAGCGGTGCATCGGCGGCAGGAAGCGGTAAATGCCGTTGTCTTCGCTGGCAAAACCCAGCTGGGTCATACGGCGCATGATTTTTTCTTCGAGTTCTTCCTGGGTCTGCACTTCGGCCTGGATAAACAGGTCGCGGTACTTTTCCAGCAGCGACGGCAGCTCGTCACGGCCCAGGCTGCCACCGTCGAGCACGGCGATTGGGTCGCGGCCCTGGTCGGCCAGGTGCTCGACAATGATGAAGGTGAACAGCGCCAGGCGCTGGGCGGTCTTGTTGACCTGCGCACTCGCAATCGCGGAGTCCGGCACGAAGTAGTAGAAGCCACGGGTATCGCACACCAGCTCAAAGCCCAGGGCCTTGAACAGCGTGCGGTACTGGTCCTGGAAGTTCGACAGTTGCGCGTACAGCTCGGGGTCGCGGCGGCTGACGTGGTAACCCTTGAACAGCTCGCGAAAGATCGGCGCCAGCTGGGACAGTTCGGATAGATCAAGATGCATGAGGTGTACTCGCAGGATGCTCGGCGGCGTCGGTGCCGGCCGGGAGCAGGGCGAATGAGCGCAGGCTGACCTGGTGCTCGTGTGTTTGGTAGTCGCGGCGTTCCAGGCGCTCGCGCTTGAAGCGTTTCTCCCGCGAGAGCCGCGAGAACCAGTACAGCAATTCGTCGGTGGCACCGTCCGGTTCCTGCTCCAGCAGCCAGGTCATCAGGTCCGGCATCGGCAGCGCGTCTTCGCAGCGCTCGAGCATTTCCTTGACCGTCCGAGGTGCGCGCTGGGCTTCGCCCTTGTGGGACTTGTGCGCCTTGGGGAACCGGGCCGGTTTCGGCTCGAAGTTCGCCAGGGCATACACATAGGCCTCGACCTGGCTGGCACTGCCGAGGAAGGTGCTTTGCGGTCGGGTAAACATCGGCATCGCCGCCTGCGGCACCGCGTCCAGGCCTTTACGGCGGATGGCCGACAGCGCCAGCGCCGCACCGCGGGTCACGGCATTGTGCCGACGCGCTTCTTCGCGCAGCGGCAACAGCAGCTCGCGGGCATGCCGCAAGGTCAGCTGGGCGCTGGTCTGCATTTCGAGGATGCGCGCGTGGGTGCGCAGCAGCATGTCGTCGTCCACCAGGTGGCCGAGGCGCTGTTGCTCGGTGAGCATGCGCAGCAGCACGTTTTCCACCTTGCGCACGCCTTGCTCGAAGGCACCGTCGGCGTTCACCAGCTGGATCATCGGTTCGACGTACTCGTCCCAGGTCGCCAGGACTTCGGCGTAACGCTGGCGCAGCGGGATCTGCCGGTCACTGGTCTTGGCACGGTCGGCCACGGCCGCGAGGGCCTGTTCGTCGTTGGCGAGTTTTTTCAGTACGTCGCGTACGCGCATGTCGAGCAGGCGCAGTTGGCGGGCCAGGTCGTGGCCATCACGGATGTCGAAGGCATCCTGGATATAACCGGCCAGGCGCTCAAGATGGCGCAGGTAGGCTTCGATCTCCAGGCACAGGCCAAGCCGGTGCTCCTTGCGAAGATAAGCCAGGAAGTCGTGGATCTGCGCGTTGAGCTCGAAACGGTTCGGGCTCTTGGCGACAGGCACCAGGATATCCAGGCGAATCCACACGTCCAGCAGGCTGGTGATGTCCTGGGGCGTGCTGTCCAGTTGTTGGGCGGCCAGTTGTGCGCGCAGCTCGCCGAGGCTCAGGGTGCCTTGGTCGAAGTGTTCGCACAGTGGCTCAAGTAAGGCCCAGTGTTCGGCGAGGGCGCGCAGGACGCGCTTGGGTTCGATCATGGGAATGGCCGGCTGGTTGGCGATTAAAAGTCGCGATTGTACTGCATCAGGCGCGGGATTTATCCACAGCCGGTCAGTGCACAGTGGGCGATTGTTACCGAACAGCGGTAGAATCCCCGCTCTTTACTTATCCACAAGTGGCCGAGCTGTGCTTATCGAGTCCCGACGTCGCGCTTACTTGACCGCCATGCAGGTGGTCAACTGGCTGCCCCGCACCGAACTGCCGTTCGCCGCCCCGTCGCGGCCCGAGCTGTTAGCGGCGCTTGAGCCCTATGAGGCGTTCGAGGTTTCGGGGGAGGAGGCGGCTGCACCGGTGGCCGTGGTCAAACCCGTACTGGACGCTCGTCCTGCGGTTGAACGCGTCAAGGTCGAGGTGCCGCGCCCGGGGCCAATGGCCAAGCCCGTGGTGGCCGAAGCGGCTGCGCCGGTTGCCAAGGCCCCCGTGGTGCCGCCGCCACGCTTTGCCCTGCAGTTATTGCGGGCCGGGCGTTGCCTGCTATTGGTGGAGTTACCCACCGGCGAGCGCTTCCAGACCCGCGACCCCGCCTACATGCTGCTCAAGGACATGCTGCGCGCCGCCGGCCTGCCCGACAGCCCGCAAATCGTCGGCGACCCGGTCCGTTGGCCGCTGCTGGTACGCGGCACCATGGACCAGGGCCCGGAAGCGGCGCGGGATTTCGTGCAAGGCTTCGTCTCGGCACGCCTGGAGGACGAACCCTGCGTGTGCCTGTGGCTGATCGGCCTGCCCGCCGTACGGTTTGCCGGTGAAGCGAACGCCGAAGCCTGGTACCGCGAACTGCAGGTCGAAGGCCTGGGCTCTGTATGGGCCCTGCCGGGCCTGGAATTATTAATGGAAGAGCCACAGCGTAAGGCTGATGTCTGGCAAGCCATGCGCCGGCTGATGGCGCGCTGGAAAACAACCGATGAGTGAGGCTTTATCCTTCCGCCCGATGACCGAGGCCGACCTCGACGCCGTGCTGAAAATCGAATACGCGGCATTCAGCCATCCCTGGACCCGGGGGATCTTTCTCGACGGGCTGGGCAAGTACCAGATCTGGCTGATGTTCGAAGGCGAGCAGCAGGTAGGCCACGGCGTGGTGCAGATCATCCTCGATGAAGCGCATTTGCTGAACATCACCGTCAAGCCGGAAAACCAGGGCCGTGGCCTGGGCCTGGCACTGCTGGAACACCTGATGTCCCGCGCCTATGCCGCCAACGCGCGGGAATGCTTCCTGGAAGTGCGCGACAGCAATACCGGAGCGTTCCGCCTCTATGAGCGCTATGGCTTCAACGAGATTGGGCGTCGCCGGGACTACTACCCGGCTGTCGGCGGGCGCGAAGATGCGGTTGTCATGGCCTGCACCCTCGTCGATTAAACACACGAACCAATGTGGGAGGAGGGCAAGTCGAATCGTCGCACCGCCCCTCCCACATTTGGATTTGCGCAGTGTCAGCGGTTTCCGTCTACCGGGTCCAGATCAGCCAGTTCCGCTTCATCCAGGCCATTTCCGCCGCCAATGTCATCTTCATCGACAATGCTCAGGTCAAAATCCGCCGGGTTGTCTTCCCCCGCCTCCCGAGCGTCCCGCGCACCGTCTTCATGGATCAGGGTTTCCGGGCTCATATCATCATCGGTCGACTCATGATCAGCCGTTGAAGCCCCGGTCAGTCCGGCCTCGCGCACCCGTTCGTCGGGCATCAGCTGTTCTCGCTCGCCACGGGGGATCTCATTGCCAATCTCCGCCGTCGGTTCTTCCTCGTCAAAATCCAGCTCGCGCATCGAGCCCATGCGGTCTTCGTTGTCGTCAATCGGTTCGGGCTGTGTAGCGCCGTAGGGACGTCGTGATTCAGTCATGGCCAATCCTCATACTGTGGGGCTTATAGTGTGTGGACAGGCATGGCCCCCCAAGATTCAAGTAATTGCCCGCCGGCTATCTTTATCATCGGCGTGACCCGGACGGGCGGTCGTCTGTCAAAGCTGCGCATCATTCCTGAGGCTTTCCCTGATGAACGAACTACAAGACCTGCTTGATAACAACGAACGCTGGGCGGATGCGATCAAACAGGAAGATCCCGAATTCTTCGCCAAGCTCGCCCGCCAGCAGACCCCTGAATACCTGTGGATCGGTTGTTCCGATGCGCGGGTACCGGCCAACGAGATCGTCGGCATGCTGCCCGGTGATCTGTTCGTACACCGCAACGTGGCCAACGTGGTGCTGCACACTGACCTCAATTGCCTGTCGGTGATCCAGTACGCGGTCGATGTGCTCAAGGTCAAACATATCCTCGTCACCGGCCACTATGGCTGCGGCGGCGTGCGCGCCTCGATGCAGGACCGCCAGTTCGGCCTGATCGACGGCTGGCTGCGCACCATCCGCGATCTCTACTACGAAAACCGTGACGTGCTGGCCCAACTGCCGACCGAAGAGGAACGTGTGGACCGCATGTGCGAGCTGAACGTGATCCAGCAGGTGGCCAACGTCGGCCACACCAGCATTGTGCAAAATGCCTGGCACCGTGGGCAGAGCCTGTCTATCCACGGCTGCATCTACGGCATCAAGGACGGCCGTTGGAAAAGCTTGAACACCACCATCAGTGGCTTCGAGCAGCTGCCTCCGCAGTATCGCCTGCGTCCGCTGGGCGAAGCCTAAGGCCGTTTGCGTTGGCGCCAACGGGTCATGAACGCCTGGCCTTCGGCGTTCAAACACTCTGTGCTGCCGGTGATCCAGCCCCGGCAGTTCAGCTCGCCGCATTGGCAGGCGAACTGTCGGAACAAGGCGTCCTCGGTACTGGCGTAGTCCAGGGTCAGCGGGGCGCCAGCGACTATGGGCTGCACGGTCCATAGCTCCAGGTAGGTGGTGTCGAAAAACACATTCGGGTTGCAGGAGTGTCGCAGCAGGCCGCAGAACCAGCTGTCATACAGGTGGATGCGGGCGGACAGCTGCAGCGTACGTGGGCGTCGCTCGTTCACGGCGTAACCGGACACCCGGGCAATGCGCACGCGGCCGTCGAAACCCACGCGAGCCCTGACGCCGCCGCCGTCGCGCTCAACCTTAAAGTGCTTGGCCGAGGGATAGCCCTGTTCAACGAGCAGTGTCTTGAACGGGTACAAACCATCACTCACAGTGGTTTTAGCCTGGTCCATGGCTTGAGTTTTCATAACTCTCCTTGGTTAGGCTGCATCGACCTGCGGGTGGTGGCTGACTACCAGTCTTGCAGCGGATGGGCCCGGCTCAAGACTCGCTGAACGTGGAGCCGATTTCTACTGTCAACTTTGACAGTAGAAATCGGATTTTCTGCTGTCTACAGCGCAGGCGCCATGATGCTGGGGGCGGGCGCTGCGTTCTTCAGTTGCTTGAGCTGCGTCTTGATCGAAGGCGTGGCGCATTTGGCGTTCGCCTGTTCCGGGGTCAGGTTGCGCACCGAGGTGTAGAACAATTCGCAGGTCTGCTCTTTGCGCGTGACCTGCCAGGTGTTCATGCAGGCCTTGAGCAGCACATTCGGATCGCTCGCGGGTTTCTGGCCCATTCCGGCCTGCCAGCAGGCGGCGCTCAAGTCCTGGCCCATCACTTTTAAACCCGCGTCGTCGGCTTTCTGCTCGTTACCGTCATAGGTGTCCGGGCTGGCCGCGTACCAGATGTAGCTGGGGTGGTTGGCGCCCAGCACCGAGACGGTCTTGCCCGCGGCAGGGCTGATCTGCGCCAGGCCCAGTACACCCACGGTTTGTCCGTATTGCTGCTTGATCCAACTGCGCACCGGCGCGCCGAACGCGACCATTGGCAGCGAGCCGTTGGGGTGCAGGCTCAGTTCGCTGACCATGCGGGTCTGGTAGTCGGTGAAGTAGCCGTAGACGTTCTCCAGGTCCTTGCCCGCATTGGAAGGGGCGGCGATGGGGGCGATATCGATGATGGTCTGGTAGGCCGGGGTTTCGGTGGCCGGCACGCCGTTATCGGTGAGCAGGCTGGCCCAGCGGTCGGTGGTGGCCGACTCCAGGTAATCCTGGGCCTGGGTCAGCGAATAATCCGGCGGGAAATGCAGCAACTCGATGCTCTTGCGGTTTTCCAGGGCCATGCCCAGTGGCAGGAACAGGTACCAGTTGTACGCCCACTTGCCGTCGCTGTTGAGTCTGCTCGCGCCCTGGTAGGCCAGGTCAGCGGTATTGAGCAGCGCGGTCAGGGGCTGGCCGTAACTGTCGGGTACACCGCTGAAGGTCGCGGCGAGCTGCCCTTCATGGTTCTTGACGCTGACCTTGGCTCGGCTGTAGCCATCGCGCTGCAGGCTTTGGTTCAGGTAGTGCTCGGCGGTCTGCTCCAGCGTCCATGGCCGAAAGCAGATCACATTGCAGTTATTGGGGTAAGCGAACAACTGGGTCACCCGTTGAGTGCTGCCCAGCGGTACTTCGATGTCGGCGTGTACGACCGCACTGGCCATCAGTGCGGCCAGGGTGAAGGACAACCTGGTCGGTTTGAACATACTTGATTCCTTGTCAGCGAAAGCCCGTCTGCGCGGGGTGAAAGCCCACCTCCTCACAGTAGCGGTTGGCCAGGAAAACCGCGTGCTAAATCGCCAGGCATGTCGCTATTGGATAAGCGTCCTACACGCTGAACTGCAACGCGTTGCTCAAATCCCCCATGGGTTTCTGGCCTCGGGCAATCATGGCGTCATCGCGTTGCTTGAGCCCGTCCAGGGGCTCCAGCTGGAAGACCCGCGTAATCAAGCGCAGGATCGACGCGGTGTCGTACACCGTATGGTCCACGGTGCCTTTACGCGCGAAGGGCGAGACCACCAGCGCCGGAACCCGTGTGCCTGGGCCCCAGCGGTCGCCTTTGGGCGGGGCGACGTGGTCCCACCAGCCGCCGTTTTCATCGACGGTCACCACCACCACCATGTTTTTCCACTGCGGGCTTTCCTGCAGCACCTTCAAGGCGCGGACGATATGGCGGTCGCCCGACGCCACGTCGGCGTAACCGGCGTGCATATTCAGGTTGCCCTGGGGCTTGTAGAAGCTCACGGCTGGCAGCTTGCCGGCCTGGGCATCGGCGAAGAACTTATTGGTGCTCGCCTCATCGCCCAAACCGCCATCGCGCAGGCGCTTGTCACGCTCGGCACGGTTCTCGGGGCCCTGCTGCTTGAAGTAGTTGAACGGCTGGTGGTGGTACTGGAAGTTAGGGATCTTCGGGATACCGCCCGAATCCTTGAACTGATCCAGCGTTGCCTGCCATGCCCCGGCGTACCACGCCCAGTCGACGTTCTTTTTCGACAGCTTGTCGCCGATGTGCTCATGGGTCTGCGGCACCAGTACGTTGGGCAGGTCGGCTTTTGCGTAGTCCGGGTTTTCCGGGTCACGAATCCAGGTCGGCCAATACGGCGGCGCCAGGGTGTTCACGCCGTAACCGTCCGGGGTCAGCGCGCTGGGGCCGAACTGCGGCGGGCCGGTCATGGCGCTCGCCGGGGATTTATCCAGCGGCTTGAGACGCGGGTCGGTGGGGTCATCGCTTTGCAGCGTGGCGATCTGCGCCTTGGCCACCGACTGCGCGGCATTCGGGTAGAACGGCGCGGTGGCGCTGATCAGGTATTGATGGTTGAGGAACGAGCCACCAAACGCCCCCTGGAAGAAGTTATCGCAGAGCACAAACTCCTTGGCTACATCCCACAGGCGCAGGGAATAACGGCTCTGGGCGTAATGGCCCATGACCAGGCCGCCGGAGTCGGCCCAGGCGACGAAACCGTCGTTCTTGCCGCCGTTGATCTGCATCTGGTTCTGGTAGAACACGTGCCACAAGTCGCGGGTGACGAGGCTCAGAGGCAGGTCTTCAGCGTTCGGGCCCTTGAGGGCGAACGGCGCGTTGGGCAGGTTTTCCTGGAATTGCACTTCGCTGGGGTAAGTCACCCCATCCACGCTTTGCGGGCCCACTTGCAGCACACCGCCCCAGGCCGGGGGCAGGGTGGTCAACAGGCTGCCGTCGCGGTCGCGTTGCTGCGTGTCGGCGGCAGAAAGCGCCGACAGCGGTTTCTCAACGCCTGGGAAGTCCGCAAACAGGTTGTTGAAGCTGCGGTTCTCGGCATAGATCACCACCACGGTCTTCACCTGGTCGCGCAACGCCTTGTCCAGCTCCTGCGGCGTGAGCGGCCGCGCCACGGGCTTGCCGGGCGCCTCACTGCTGTTGCCGCAGGCACTCAAGGTCGCGCCCACCCCCAACACCGCCGCACCCCCCAGGAAGCGCCGACGGCCGGTGTCTACCGGCGGTTGGGCTATGGAATCTGGGGAAGGGCGGTCTTCGTGATCATCACTCATTGCGGGGAGTCCTTGCTGGCGAGATGTTGCAAGATATTTCGCAGGACGGTAGCAATGCAATGTGACGGAACGAAGACAGCGGTGTGATGAGCAAGACGTGTCTACGCTTGGCCAGCGCTGCTAGACTTGCCCGATAATGGACATCACTGAGGTGAACCGTGAAACCTTCAACCGCCCTTGATCTAAAACGTGCAGCCGTCAGAGAAGTGGTGGGCCGATTTCGCATCTCAAACCCAAGGGTATTTGGGTCTGTATTGCTGGGTACCGACCAAGAAGGCAGCGACCTTGATTTGCTGGTCGATGCGCCGCCGGGAACCACTTTGTTTGATCTTGGCGGGCTGCAAGTCGAGCTTGAGGACCTGCTAGGGGTCAATGTCGATCTACTGACGCCTGCCGATTTGCCGTTGAAGTTCCGCGCAAAAGTGCTGGCTGAGGCACGGCCTGTATGACAGCAAATCGCCTCGGGGATTATCTGGATCACATAAGGCAGGCCACTGCTGACGCGATAAGTTTTGTAGAGGGCCTTAGCAAAGAAGAGTTTCTGGAAGACAGGCGTACTCAACAAGCAGTGGTCATGAGTCTGATCATCATTGGTGAGGCGTCGACGAAAATCATGGATCTGCACCCGCACTTCGCTGAGGCTCATTCACACATTCCTTGGCGCAGCATGCGGGGAATGCGTAACCGCATCGCCCACGGTTACTTCGATATCAACCTTGATGTGGTTTGGGACACCATCCAGAGCGCGCTGCCTGATCTATTGGCGCGTCTTCCTGTAACTGCAGTGTGATTGCACCTGTTGCAACAACAGGTGCAGTCATCAGTTATTCAAGGCATGACGGGCGGTAAATACTTCAACGTCGTCCCCAACGCCCACAGCAGGAACAATACCAGCGGCGTGTGCACCAGCAGCTGCACAAACGAAAACCCGATCAAATCCCGCGCCTTCAACCCCAACACTCCCAGCAACGGCAGCATGTAGAACGGGTTGATCAGGTTCGGCAGCGCCTCGGCCGCGTTGTAGATCTGCACCGCCCAGCCCAGGTGGTATTGCAGGTCATTGGCCACTTGCATCACATAAGGCGCTTCGATGATCCACTTGCCGCCGCCTGACGGAATAAAGAAGCCCAGCACCGCCGAGTACACGCCCATCAGCAGTGCATACGTGTCGTGGGAGGCGATGGACGTGAAGAAGGTCGAGATATGGTGCGCCAGGGTCTGGCCGTCGCCGCCCTTGACCACGGTCATCAGCGCCGCAATCGAGCCGTACAGCGGGAACTGGATCAACACGCCGGTGGTGGTCGGCACTGCACGGGCCACCGCATCGAGGAAACTGCGCGGGCGCCAGTGCAGCAGGGCACCGACCATGATGAACAGGAAGTTGTAGGTGTTCAGCCCCGAAATCGCGCTGATCGCCGGCTTGGTCGAGAACTCATGGAACAACCAGCCCGCCGCCAGCAATGCCAGCAGAATGGTCAGCAACGGGCTGTGTTCCAGCCATTCGCCGGGGCGGCCCGGTGGTTGCAGCTTGGGCAGGTTGAAGGCCGGGTCGACGCCACAGGCCTTGGCGTCACGGGCGCTGTTGGGGCCGGGCGCGGTGGCGTAGGCGATGATAAGCGACACCACGATCAGTGCCAGCAACAGCACGCCGGATTGCCACAGGAAGATGGTGTCGGTAAACGGGATCACCCCGGTGATCGACAGGATCGACGGCGGCAAGCTGGCCGGGTTGGCCTGCAATTGTGCGGCTGACGACGACAGCCCCAGCGCCCACACCGCGCCCAACCCAAGATAGGCCGCCGCACCCGCAGCACGGTAGTCCATGCGCAAATCCGTACGACGGGCCAGCGCACGCACCAGCAAACCGCCGAACACCAGGGACAGGCCCCAGTTGAGCAATGACGCCACCATGGAAATCAACGCAACCCACGCCACGGCTGAGCGGCCGTTCTTCGGGATACGCGCCAGGCGGTCGATCAGCTTGACCGCCGGTGGCGAGCTGGCGACCACGTAGCCACCGATCACCACGAAGGCCATTTGCATGGTGAACGGGATCAGGCTCCAGAACCCGTCGCCAAAGGCCTTGGCGGCTTCGGTCGGCGCGGCGCCCATGCCCAGGGTCGCCACGGCGACGATGATCACGGCGAGGGCGGCGAACACCCAGGAGTCGGGGAACCAGCGCTCGGCAAAGTTCGAGCAGCGCAGGGCAAAGCGGGCATAGCGGCTTTCTTCGATAGCATCGGCCACGAGTCTTTCCTCTTGTATTTATTATGGTGTCGGCAATTTTTCGGCATGTTCCTCCACGGCCATTGATATGGGAATGCAGTTATCTTCATCGATCCATGAGGAAAACAAATATATCTGCCGCGATTGCCATCAACCGGCGCAGCTCATAACCTGCACGCCATTTTGTTTGTCTGCCGAGCCTCAACATGACTGCCACCTCTGTTCCACAGGCGCAGCGTTTTTCCCGCTCCGACTACAAGACCCTGGGCCTGGCCGCCCTGGGCGGCGCCTTGGAAATCTACGACTTCATTATCTTCGTGTTCTTCGCGCTGACCCTCAGCCAACTGTTCTTCCCGGCGGAAATGCCCGAGTGGCTGCGCCTGCTGCAAAGCTTCGGCATCTTCGTCACCGGCTACCTCGCGCGTCCGCTGGGCGGCATCCTGATGGCGCACTTCGCCGATCACCTGGGGCGCAAGCGCGTGTTCAGCCTGAGCATCCTGATGATGGCGTTGCCGTGCCTGCTGATCGGGATCATGCCCACCTACGCACAGATCGGTTATTTCGCACCGCTGATCCTGCTGGTGCTGCGCGTGCTGCAAGGTGCGGCGGTGGGCGGTGAAGTACCCAGCGCCTGGACCTTCGTCGCCGAACACGCACCGCGCAACCATCGTGGTTATGCCCTGGGTTTCCTGCAAGCCGGCCTGACCTTCGGCTACCTGCTCGGTGCGCTGACTGCCACGCTGCTGGCACAGGTCTTCACCCCGGCCGAAATCCTCGACTACGCCTGGCGCTTCCCCTTCCTGCTCGGCGGTGTGTTCGGCGTGATCGGCGTGTGGCTGCGGCGCTGGCTCAGCGAAACCCCGGTCTTCCTCGAAATGCAGGCCCGCCGCCAGGCCGCTGCCGAGCTGCCGCTGCGCACCGTACTGCGTGACCATCGCGCCGTACTGTTGCCGGCGATGATCCTCACCTGCGTGCTCACCTCCGCCGTGGTGGTGCTGGTGGTCATCACCCCGACCATGATGCAGAAAACCTTCGGCATGAGCCCCAGCCACACCTTTGCCTTGAGCGCCCTGGGCATCGTCTTCCTGAATATCGGCTGCGTCCTCGCCGGCCTGCTGGTGGACCGCATCGGCGCCTGGCGCGCGGTGCTGGTCTACAGCCTGCTGCTGCCGGTGGGTATTTTCCTGCTGTACGCCAGCCTGATCAGCGGCGGCATCTGGCTTGGCGCGGCGTACGCGCTGGCGGGCTTGAGTTGCGGGGTAGTGGGCGCGGTGCCGTCGGTGATGGTCGGCCTGTTTCCGGCGCAGGTGCGGGTGTCGGGCATTTCCTTCACCTACAACATCGCTTACGCACTGTGGGCGAGTACCACGCCGCTGATGCTGATCGCGCTGATGCCGACCAGCCCGTGGATTTGCGTGGGGTATTGCGTGGTTATGGGCGCGGTGGGGGTGGGGTGTGTAGCGCTGTTTGGCAAGCGCCACACCTTGGCGGCCTGAAGGTCAGGTCAAGAAGTGCCACAGCAACAGCGTACCGACCAACCCGACCACCGAAACAATCGTCTGCAACACCGACCACACCCAAATCGTCTGCTTCAGCTGCAAGCCAAAGTACTCGCGCACCATCCAGAACCCCGCATCATTGACGTGGCAGAAGAACACCGAACCTGCGCCGATCGCCAGCGCCACCAGTGAGCTTTGTGTCGCCGCCAACCCGGCCATCATCGGCGCGAGGATGCCGGCGGTCGTGGTGGTGGCGACCGTGGCCGAGCCGGTGGCCTGGCGCAGCGCCACGGCGATCAACCAGGCCAGCAGCAGGTACGGCATGTGCGCTCCTTCGGCGACTTTGCTGATGGTTTGGCTGACGCCGGCATCCAGCAAGGTTTGCTTGAGGCCGCCGCCGGCGCCGATGGTCAGCAGCAACACGGCGATGGGGGCAAGGGCCTTGCGCAGGGTGTTGCCGACCTCAGCGCGCGGCATCCCGGCGGCCCAGCCCAGGCAGATCACGGCGGCGATCACCGCCAGGCCCAGGGCGATCAGCGGTTCGCCGAGGAATTTCAGGGTCAGGCCCACGCTGCTTTCCGCTGGCAGCGCGACTTTGGCCAAGGTGCTGCCGAGCATCAGAATCACCGGCAACAGAATGATCAGCAATGACACGCCAAAGCTCGGCTGGCGCGGGGCCTTGGGCGGGGCGCTGAACAGCGCGCCGATGTCGGCCGGCTCATCCACATGCAGGCGCTTGGACAGCCAGTTGCCATAGAGCGGCCCGGCGAGGATCACGGCCGGCACCGCCAGGCAAAAGCCCAGCAACATGGTCAGGCCCAGGTCGGCGTGCAACGCGCCCACCGCAATCAGCGGCCCCGGGTGCGGTGGCATCAAGGCGTGCAAGGTGGTCATGCCCGCCAGCGCCGGGATGGCGATTTTCAACAGCGGCTGGTTCGAACGTTTGGCCATCACAAAGATGATCGGCACCATCATCACCAGGCCCACTTCGAAGAACAGCGGCAGGCCGATCACCATCGCCACCAGCGCCATCACCCATGGCAACGACTTGCCCTTGCCCAGCCCGAGCAGGGTGGTGGCGATACGGTCGGCCGCGCCGGATTCCGCCATCAGCGCACCCAGCATCGAGCCCAGGGCAATGATGATCCCGGCTTCACCGAGGATCGCCCCGGCGCCCTTGCTGAAGGCCTTGGCCACTTCTTCCGCTGGCAACCCGGCGCCGACCCCGGCGATAAAGGTGCCGATCAGGATCGACAGGAACGGCGGCAACTTGGTCGCGCTGATCAGCACGATGATGCTGGCGATGGCCAGCAGTACGCAGAGCATGAGACGGGTGTCGTGAACCATCCACGCGGCAGTCGATAACGCCAAGGCGAGACTCCTTATCGAACAGGTTGGGAAAATTGTTTCTTTTTGTTTCCTGGTCCAAAAGCATACCTGATAACGCCCGCCCCAGAGCCATTGCTGTCGGATTTGTAATCTTTGCTCCACCGCTTTGATAAGTCGCGAACGCTACATTCTCCCGGCTTTTATTTTATGGGCGTGGAACTCTCGTTATGGCAATTTCCGTTAGAAAGCTGGTGGGGGCGACGCTGTTGTGGGGAGCTGCCAGCATTGCCCAGGCACAAACCCTCACCCTCGACGCGGCCCTGCAAACCGCCTTCACCAACAACCCCGACCTGGCGGCCGCGCAATGGGAAATCGAGATCGCCGCGGGCGGTCGCCAGCAGGCCGGGTTGATCCCCAATCCGGTGGCGTCCTGGGATGCCGAAGGCACACGTCGCGATACGCGCACCACCACCCTCAAGCTCAGCCAAACCCTGGAACTGGGTGGCAAGCGCGATGCCCGCATTGACGTGGCGACGCGTGCCCAGGACGCCGCCGCACTGGCCTTGGAACAGCGCCGCAACACGCTGCGCGTCGAGGTGATCGACGGCTATTACGGTGCCCTGCGTGCCCAGGAACGTCTCGACCTGGCGCAACGCTCCCTGGCGTTGGCCGAGCGCGGCCTGGTGGTCGCCAACGGTCGTGTCACCGCCGGCAAATCCTCACCGGTGGAAGCCACACGGGCCCAGGTGCAGTTGTCGGAGATCCGCCTCGAACTCAATCGCGCACACATGGGCCTCACCGACGCCTATCGCCGCCTGGCCGCCAGTACCGGCAGCGCGGCGACCGACTTCCAGACTGTCGCCACGCCAAGCCACTCCACACCGCCGTTGCCGTCCGCCACACAACTGTTGGCGCGCCTTGAGCAGACCGCCGAACTGCGCCTGGCCGAACTGCAGATCGTGCAGAACGAAGCCAGCGTGGGCCTGGAAAAAGCCCAGCGTATTCCCGACCTGGATGTGTCCATCGGCAGTCAGTACGACGCCAGTGTGCGCGAGCGGGTGAACCTGGTCGGCGTGTCGATGCCGATTCCGTTGTTCAGCCGCAACCAGGGCAACGTACTTGCCGCCACGCGCCGTGCCGATCAGGCCCGCGACCAGCGCAACGCTGCCGAATTGCGCCTGCGTACCGAAACGCGCCAGGCCCTGGACCTGTGGCAAACCGCGAACAGCGAAGTGCGCGCATTCAACCAGCAGATCCTGCCCGCCGCCCAACGCGCGGTGGACAGCGCCACCCGCGGCTTCGAGATGGGCAAGTTCAACTTCCTCGACGTGCTCGACGCCCAGCGCACCCTGATCGCGGCGCGCACCCAATACCTTGCGGCCACCGCCCAGGCCACCGATGCCTGGCTGCGCATCGAACGGATTTACGGCGACCTCGCCCGGTTTTGATTTTTTCTGGAGTGCCTTATGAATAAACGACACGGCGTGGCGCTTGCCGTCGCCTTGGGCCTGATGCTGTCCGGCGTGGCCAACGCCGAGGAAGAAGAAGGCACGCTCGAGCTGACTGAACAACAAATCCAGGCCGCCGGCATCGAGCTCGCCGAGGCCCAACCCCGGTCGATCAGCACATTGCTGACGCTGCCGGGGGAGGTGCGTTTCGACGAAGACCGTACCTCGCATATCGTCCCGCGCGCGGCCGGTGTGGTGGAATCCGTGAAGGTCAATCTTGGCCAGGCGGTGAAGAAGGGCGAGCTGCTCGCGGTGATCGCCAGCCAGCAGATTTCCGACCAGCGCAGTGAGCTGGCGGCCAGCGAGCGTCGGGTTGAACTGGCGCG
Source organism: Pseudomonas sp. 8 R 14 (assembly GCF_900005955.1). Taxonomy (NCBI): domain Bacteria; kingdom Pseudomonadati; phylum Pseudomonadota; class Gammaproteobacteria; order Pseudomonadales; family Pseudomonadaceae; genus Pseudomonas; species Pseudomonas sp. 8 R 14. Next base: position 25,123 of record NZ_CVTH01000021.1, read on the forward strand.
TATTACCTTCCAGCGTGAACGCCAGTTGTGGCAGGACAAGATCTCCGCCGAGCAGGATTACCTGCTGGCGCGCCAAACCCTGCAAGAAGCTGAAATCGCCTTGAACAATGCCCGCCAAAAGATGACCGCGCTCAGCGGCAACACCGTGCTGGCCGGCGGCAATCGTTACGAACTGCGTGCGCCGTTCACAGGCGTGGTGGTGGAAAAGCACCTCGGTGTCGGCGAGGTGGTGAGCGAGACCAGTAACGCCTTCACGCTGTCTGACCTGTCCCAGGTGTGGGTCACCTTCGGCGTATTTCCCAAGGATTTGAACAAGGTCCGGCTCGGCAAACCGGTGAAAGTCAGCTCCACGGAAATGGGCACCGATGTGCAGGGCAGCGTGGCCTATGTCGGCAATTTGCTCGGCGAGCAAACACGCACCGCCACCGTGCGTGTGACGGTGCCCAACCCCGACGACGCCTGGCGCCCAGGACTGTTCGTCACCGTGCAACTGGCCACGGACACCTACCAGGCCAAGGTCACCGTGCCGCAAACGGCGATCCAGACCGTCGAGGAAAAACCCTCGGTCTTCGTACGCACGCCTGACGGTTTTATCACCCGCCATCTTGAGCTTGGCGCCAGTGAAAACGGCTACGTCGAAGTGCGCCAGGGCCTGGAGGCCGGTGCTCAGGTGGCCACCACCGGCAGCTTCATCCTCAAGTCCGAATTGGGCAAGGGCTCGGCCGAGCACGCCCATTGATCCTGCGAGTGATTTCCCATGTTTGAGCGCCTTATCCAATTCGCCATCGAGCAGCGCATCATCGTGCTGCTGGCGGTGCTGTTGATGGCCGGTGTCGGCATTGCCAGCTATCAGAAACTGCCCATCGACGCGGTGCCCGACATCACCAATGTACAGGTGCAGATCAACTCGGCGGCGGCCGGTTTTTCGCCGCTTGAGACCGAGCAGCGCATTACCTATCCCATCGAAACCGCGATGGCCGGCTTGCCGGGGCTGCAGCAGACCCGTTCGCTGTCACGCTCCGGCTTGTCCCAGGTGACGGTGATCTTCAAGGACGGCACCGACCTGTTCTTCGCCCGCCAGTTGGTCAACGAGCGCCTGCAAGTGGCCCGCGAGCAATTGCCTGTGGGGATTGAAACCGCGATGGGGCCGATTTCCACCGGCCTCGGGGAAATTTTCCTGTGGACCGTGGAGGCCGAGGAGGGCGCACGCAAGGACGACGGCACGCCCTACACGCCGACCGACCTGCGGGTGATCCAGGACTGGATCATCAAGCCGCAACTGCGCAACGTGCCCGGTGTGGCCGAGATCAACACCATCGGCGGCTTCGCCAAGGAATACCAGATCGCCCCCGACCCCAAGCGCCTGGCGGCCTATAACCTGACCTTGAACGATCTGGTCACGGCGCTGGAACGTAACAACGCCAACGTCGGTGCCGGCTACATCGAGCGCAGCGGCGAGCAATTGTTGATCCGCGCGCCGGGGCAGGTGGCGTCCATCGACGACATCGCCAATATCGTCATCACCACGTCCGACGGCACGCCGATCCGTGTGCGCAATGTCGCCCAGGTCGAGATCGGCCGTGAGCTGCGGACCGGCGCCGCCACGGAAAACGGCCGTGAAGTGGTGCTGGGCACGGTGTTTATGTTGATCGGAGAAAACAGCCGCACGGTGTCCCAGGCGGTGGCTTCCAGGCTCGAACAAATCAACCGTTCGCTGCCCGAAGGCGTGGTGGCGGTGACCGTCTACGACCGCACCAACCTCGTCGAAAAAGCCGTTGCCACCGTGAAGAAAAATCTCTTCGAGGGTGCGCTGCTGGTGGTCGCGGTGCTGTTCCTGTTCCTTGGCAATATCCGCGCGGCGCTGATCACCGCGATGGTGATTCCCCTGGCGATGTTGTTCACCTTTACCGGCATGTTCACCCACAAAGTCAGCGCCAACCTGATGAGCCTCGGCGCGCTGGACTTCGGCATTATCGTCGACGGCGCGGTGGTGATCGTCGAGAACGCCATCCGCCGCCTGGCCCATGCGCAGCAGCGCCATGGTCGTTTGCTGACCCGCAGCGAGCGCCTGCACGAGGTGTTCGCGGCGGCCAAGGAAGCGCGGCGTGCGCTGATCTTCGGGCAGCTGATCATCATGGTCGTGTACCTGCCGATCTTCGCCCTTACCGGGGTGGCCGGGAAGATGTTCCACCCCATGGCGTTTACCGTGGTGATTGCGCTGCTGGGGGCGATGATTTTGTCGGTGACCTTCGTACCGGCGGCGATTGCGCTGTTCGTCACCGGCAAGGTCAAGGAAGAAGAAAACCTGGTGATGCGTACCGCACGCCGGGCCTATGGGCCGGTGTTGGATTGGGTGATGGCGCGCCGGCCACTGGTGTTCGGCTTGGCCGTGCTGGCCATTGTTGCGTCGGGCGTGGTGGCCAGCCGCATGGGCAGTGAGTTTATCCCCAGCCTCAGTGAGGGCGACTTCGCCCAACAGGCCCTGCGCGTGCCCGGCACCAGCCTGACGCAATCGGTGCAGATGCAGCAGCAACTGGAAAAAACCTTGATGGCCCAGGTGCCGGAAATCGAACGGGTATTCGCCCGTACCGGCACGGCGGAAATCGCCTCCGACCCGATGCCGCCGAATATTTCCGACAGCTACGTGATGCTTAAACCGAAGGCGCAATGGCCGAACCCGAATAAATCCCGCGAAACCCTGATCGCCGATATCCAGCGCGCCAGTGCGATTGTGCCGGGCAGTGCGTACGAGCTGTCGCAACCGATCCAGCTGCGTTTCAACGAGCTGATTTCCGGGGTGCGCAGTGATGTGGCGGTGAAGGTGTTCGGCGACGACATGGCGGTGCTCAACACCACCGCCGCAGACATTGCCGAGACCTTGCAAGGCCTCGATGGCGCTTCGGAAGTGAAGGTCGAACAGACGTCCGGCCTGCCGGTGTTGACCATCAATATCGACCGTGACAAGGCCGCGCGCTTTGGCCTGAATGTCGGCGATGTGCAGGACACCATTGCCGTCGCCGTCGGTGGGCGCCAGGCCGGTACCCTGTATGAAGGTGACCGGCGTTTCGACATGGTCGTGCGCTTGTCCGACGCGCTGCGTACTGATATCGACGGCTTGTCGCGGCTGTTGATTCCAGTGCCGGCACTGGCCGGGAATGCGGCGGGGCAGTTGGGGTTCATTGCGTTGTCCCAGGTCGCCAGCCTGGACCTGGTGCTCGGCCCGAACCAGATCAGCCGCGAGAACGGCAAGCGTCTGGTGATCGTCAGTGCCAACGTGCGCGGGCGGGATATGGGGTCGTTCGTGGACGAGGCCGAGGCGGCGATCACGGCGCAGGTGAAAGTCCCGGCAGGTTACTGGACCACCTGGGGCGGCCAGTTCGAACAGTTGAAGGAAGCCGCCGAGCGTTTGCAGATCGTAGTGCCGGTGGCGTTGCTGCTGGTGTTCGGGTTGTTGTTCATGATGTTCAACAACCTCAAGGACGGACTGCTCGTGTTTACCGGGATTCCGTTCGCGTTGACCGGCGGGATCATGGCGCTGTGGTTGCGCGATATTCCGCTGTCGATCTCGGCAGGCGTGGGCTTTATCGCCTTGTCCGGCGTGGCGGTGCTCAACGGCCTGGTGATGATTGCCTTCATCCGCAACCTGCGCGAGGAAGGACGCTCGCTGTCGGTGGCTATCCACGAGGGTGCGCTGACCCGCCTGCGCCCGGTATTGATGACCGCGCTGGTGGCCTCCCTGGGGTTTATCCCCATGGCCCTGGCCACCGGCACCGGCGCCGAAGTGCAGCGTCCGTTGGCGACGGTGGTGATCGGCGGGATCATTTCTTCTACCTTGCTGACCTTGCTGGTGCTGCCGGCGTTGTACCAGTGGGCTCATCGCCGGGAAGAGGAAACACCAGGTTGAACCGTGTGAACCGTCCGGGCTGGCTGCTGACGTGGGCGTGCCCCTGATGCAGCTGCATGATCGACTGCACAATGGCCAGCCCAAGCCCCGTGCCACCTTCGGCGCGGGTGCGGCTGCTGTCGGCGCGGTAGAAACGTTCGAACAGATGTGGCAGGTGGTGTGCTTCGATGCCGCGCCCGGGGTTGCCTACCGACAACGACGCGCTCTGGTCATAGGTCTCCACCAGCAGCAGAACGCTGGAGCCTTCGGGCGTGTGGCGGATGGCATTGGACAGCAGGTTGGAAATGGCTCGCTGGATCATCAGGCGATCGCCCGTTACCCAGGCGTCGCCGCGCAGGCTGAGGGTCACGTGTTTGTCTTCGGCGCTGAGGGCGAACAGCGCCATCACCCGTTGTGCTTCTTCGCCCAGTGACACCGGGCCAAACCCGGCCCGCGCCGCCGGATGGCTGACCTGGGCCAGGAACAGCATGTCGGAGACGATGCGCGACAGGCGTTCCATTTCCTCGGTGCAGGATTCCAGCCCCGCCTTGTACTCCTCCGAGGGCCGTTCGCGGGACAGGGTCACCTGGGCCTTGCCCATCAGGTTGGTCAGCGGCGCGCGCAGCTCGTGGGCGAGGTCGTCGGAGAACTGCGACAGCTGCTGCACACCGGCGTCCAGGCGACGCAGCATTACGTTGATGCTTTGCGCCAACTCGCCCAGCTCCTGGGGCAGGTTGTCGATGGATAAGCGGTGGGTCAGGTCCTGGGTCGTTACCTGGGCCGCGACATGGCTGAACTGCTTCAAAGGTGCCAACCCACGCTGCACCAGCCACCAGGCGCCCATGCCGATAAGGATCAGCAGCATCGGCAGGGCGATGAGGGTGGCGCGCAGGTAGGCACTGAGCAGGGCCTGGTCATCCCTGCGGTCCAGCGACAGCAACACCCGTACGCGCTCGCCGCTGGCCAGGCGCATCAGGCTGGAGGCACTGAGTACCTGGTTGCCGTCTTGGTCTTGCCAGTTGAGGTAACCGAGGGTTTCCCGGGGGGAGAAGTCGGTCAGCAACGGTTCCTGGGGTTTGGCACCGACACTGAACAGCACCGCGTTATCGGGTGCGGTGCCGACGATGGTCAGGTAGAAATTGTCGTGGCCCATCACCAGGTCCAGCAACGAGTGGGGACGGGCTTTGATTGCGTGGGTGTCCAGGCCCAGCGCGAGGCTGTGCTGGAGCTGTTCCATCTTGCTTTCCAGGCCCTTGCGCGCGAGCTTTTCCAGCTCATGGGTCAAGGCCAGGTAGGCCAGGGTCGCCAGCAGCACCACCAGCCCGGCGCCCATGAGGCTGACCGTCAGTCCCAGGCGCATCGACAGGCTGCTGGTCCTCATTGGCGCGCCTCCAGCACATAACCCACGCCGCGAATGGTGTGGATCAGCTTGACCTCGCTCTGGTCATCGACCTTGCCCCGCAGTCGGCTGATGGAGACCTCGACCACGTTGGTGTCGCAGTCGAAGTTCATGTCCCACACCAGCGAGATGATCTGCGTGCGGGTCATTACCTCGCCGGCCTGGCGCATCAACACATGCAGCAGGGCGAATTCCTTGGTGGTCAGGTCGATACGCCGGCTGCCGCGATAGGCGCGATGGCGGCGCGGGTCCAGCTCCAGGTCCGCGACGCGCAGCACATCCGGCAGCGGGATATGTTCGCTACGGCGCAGCAAGGTGCGCACACGGGCCAGCAGTTCGGGGAACTCGAAGGGTTTGACCAGGTAATCGTCGGCGCCCATGTCCAGGCCCTTGATCTTGTCGGCCAGGCGGCCGCGCGCGGTCAGCATCATCACGCGCTGGTTGCCGTCCCGGCGCAGTTGTTCCAGTACCTCCCAGCCGTCGGTGTTGGGCAGGTTCACGTCGAGGATCACCAGTTCGTAGGTGTGCTGCCGGGCCAGGTGCAGGCCGTCGATGCCGCTGGCGGCGCAATCGACGACGTAGCCACTTTCGGTCAGGCCTTGCTGCAAGTAATCGGCGGTTTTCTGCTCGTCCTCAACCACAAGGATACGCATGGGGATTTACCTTCAAGGAAAACGAAAGGAGATGGCCTCATAGAGGCTTGAATAGGCTGTAGGAAAACTCTGAAGCCTGAAGTAGCTTTAGGGTCAAGCCGCGTCAGGCCGGTGCGACGATTCGTCACTGACCGGGCACGCAAAAAAAACGCCCCGGCTGGGGCGTATAAAATTCATCTCTGTTCCAAAGGAGCTACACAAAAGCCGCAGAGATGAGAAGTGTTCGATGCGCAGTATAAAAAGTGCAACTTAACGAGAAGGTGAGGCCGATATTACAGTTCTGACAGACTTCAACCTGTGAACAGATGTAGGGCATCGGCAAGTGAATGTAAGCGCGTCTTAAAGCACCGCCAGTGGGTATTCGATAATGACGCGGACTTCTTCAAGGTCGGACTCGAATGAACTTGAGCGCACGGTGGCCTGGCGCAGACGCAGTGATAAATCCTTCAAGTTGCCGCTTTGCACCACGTACTTGGCTTCGATATCCCGCTCCCAGCGGCGCTGGTCGGTGAGCGGATCGCCGGCGGCATCGCGGCGCATATACACCGTGTTGGCGTTGCTGTAGTCGGCGCCGGTGCCCTTGCCGTAGCGGGTCATGAACGACAGGCCGGGAATGCCGAATGGCTGCATGTCCAGGTCGTAGCGCAGCATCCACGAGCGCTCCTTGGGCGAGTTGAAGTCGCTGTACTGGATCGAGTTGTTGAGGAAGATCGAGTCCGACTGGCGCAGGTAATCGAAGTCGTCATCGCCGTTGTTGCGCTGGTGCGACACGGCCAGGCTGTGGGCGCCCACCTTCACGCCGAGCCGGGCGCTCCAGATGCTGTTATCGAATTCACCCAGCAGCTTTTTGCCTTCATCCACGGCCTTGTAGTAGTTGATGTCGCCGAACAGCGAAACGTCTTCGTTCAGCGGGTAACTGGCGGCGCTGCCGACGTAGTACTGGTCCCAGGCGTCCTTCAGGCGGCTGCTGTACAGGCTCAGGCCGAGGTGTTTGTTCACGGTGTAGTCGCCGCCGAAGTAGCCGATCCAAGGTGAATCGACCGGGCCGGCGTAAAACGTTGCGAACCCTTTGTTCATGCCGCTTTCGTTGGGTTGGCTCATGCCGCTCAAACGCCCGCCCTGCAAGGTCAGGCCTTCCAGGCTGGTGTTTTGCAGGGTCACGCCACGGAAGCTTTCCGGCAACACCCGCGAATCGCCGTAGGCCACCACGGGAGTCAGCGGGAACACGTCGCCGGCCTTGATCACCGTGTCCAATACCCGCAGTTTCGCCGCGCCGCCGACCTTGCTGTAGTTGTCTTCGGGATGGTTGTTGCTGTCCACCGGCAGCATGCCGAACGAGCCCTTGCCGCCGCTGCGGCCGGTGCCCGAGTCGAGTTTCACGCCGACCATGGCGAAGGCGTCCAGGCCAAAACCCACGGTGCCCTGGGTAAAGCCGGATTCGAATTTACCGATCAGTCCCTGGGCCCAGGCTTCGGAATAGCCATTACCGGTGGGGCTGGATTGGCCCTTGCGGTCATCGCGATTGAAGTAAAAATTGCGCGCCAGCACGTTCACGCTGCTGCCTTCGATAAACCCTTCAGGTTTGTCTTCCGCGGCCGCGGCTGCCAGGGGCAATGTGGCGATCAGTGAAAGGGGAAGGGTGTAGTAACGGATCCGCATGTTTCGCTCCTCGGTGTTGGCAGTTATCAGCTTCTTATGGAGGCGGGCGTTCTTATTGATCTGGCCCGGGCTGATAGTTGCAAACCGTGGATAACGATTGGGTGGCGTGAACATTACAATTCTGGAAGCTCGTCGCCACCTAACAAATAAGTAATGTTCTGGTGAACATCGCGTCAGGGTTCGTTCGTTAGTCTCGGCACTGAACTTTCAGTCGAGGAATAGGTGATGAACTTTTATAAAACCGCTCTGGGTGTATTAACGGCCGTCCTGTCTTTCGGTGCATTGGCCGAAGGCGGCGGTGATCGCACCTTTGCCCTGATGATGGAGCGCAATGAAAAGGCCATGGCCGATTACGCCGTGAGAAACGGCAAGCCAGTGCCCCAAGTGCAGGCGTATCGCTATGGGATGAAGCTGGACATTGCCAAGGTGGTCAACGTGACGCCGCCGATCCGCGCGTGCAGTACCGTGCCTTCGCGCATGACCTATGAAGACTCCAGCGGCAAGCTCACTACGTTGGAGTACCAAGTCATGGGCGTGTGTCGAAATAACGGCAGTTAAATATGCTGGCGCTCAACGCGTAGGACGATTCACTAGCCAACTGTCGAGCTGATCCATAGGGCTGACGCTTGGGGTATCGTAGGCTTTTTCGTTTGAAGAGCCGATCCTCCATGAGCCCTACTCACTGCCGCCCCGTTCCGTTGTCCAAGTCCTACCGTTTGCTCAATCACGGGCCAACCGTACTGGTGAGTGCGGCCCACAACGGCCAGCGCAATATCATGGCGGCTGCCTGGGCTATGCCGCTGGATTTCGAACCGCCGAAAGTCGCGGTGGTGTTGGACAAGGCCACCTGGACTCGCCAATTGCTGGAAGGCTCCGGCACCTTCGTGCTGCAGGTGCCCTGTGTGGCCCAGGTCGACCTCGTGCAGACGGTCGGCAGTACCACCGGCACCGAGCGTGACAAGTTCGCCGCTTATGGCCTGCAAACCTTCAGCGGTGAACACACGGAGGCGCCGTTGCTGGAAGGCTGTGTAGCCTGGCTGGAATGCCGCTTGCTCCCCGAGCCCCACAACCAGCAGACCTATGACCTGTTCCTCGGCGAAGTAGTTGCGGCCTATGCCGACGAGCGCGTGTTCAGCGAAGGCCGCTGGCACTTTGAAGGGCATGATCAGTTACGCACCTTGCACCATGTAGCGGGTGGGCATTTCCTGAGCATCGGCGAGCCCATCGATGGGCATTCGCTATAAGCGCACTCAGCGCCCGAGCATCTTCACCCATCGCGACGGCGGCATACCGTAGGTGCTGCGAAATTGCCGGGTCATATGGCTCTGGTCGGTGAAGCCGGCGGTCAGCGCCGCGTCCACCAGCGACTGCCCCTGCGCCAGCAGACTGCGCACCAGGTCCAGCCGGCGCATCGTCAGGTAGCGATAGGGGCTGGTGCCGAACAGCACGCGAAAGTCCCGTGACAATGCCCAGCGGTCGCGGCCGGCGTGGTCGGCCATTTCGTCCAGGGTGATGCTGCGGCCCAGGGCGCTGTGGATAAACTCGCGGGCGCGCTCGGCGGCGACGTAATCGAAGGTCTTGCGGCTGACGATGGCGCCAGCGGCGTTGCTCAACGTGTGGGCCAGGTCGAACATCGCGTCCTGTTCCTGCAACGGGTCAATCGGATGATCAAGGTTCTGCAGCAGCACTTCGCTGGCGCGGAACAGCCTTGGGTCAGTGGATAAACCACTGGGGATAAACGGCAACGGCTTGCCGCCAAGGATCTGCTGGATCAGCGACGGCTCCACGTAAATCATTCGGTACTTGAAACCCTCGTCACTGCCGGCGTGACCGTCATGGGTCTCATCGGGGTGAAGCACCATAGTGGTGCCGGGCAGGCTATGGATCATGTCGCCGCGGTAGTGAAAACTCTGCACGCCAGACAAGGTACGCCCGATGGCATAGGTGTCGTGGCGATGGGGGTCGAAGGCGAAACCGGCGAAGTACGCCTCGATACGGTCCAGGCCGCTGGCATGGGGGGCACGGTGCAGCCAGTCGAAGTTGCGGGTCGGTTTGCCCATGGTGGCTTGTCACAAAAAGAGGTGGAAACACGTTAACCCAGTCTGCATCCCTTGTCTGCCGGGGTCTTGTACGTTTGTGCAGGCGGCGGGCGAGGTCTATGCTCCCTGCTCGTGCCCTGCGCTGATGGAACCGCCCAATGGAATTTATCAACCCCACCTATGTGGCGCCTCTGGTCTCGCTGGCCCTGCTGTGGACGGTGGCGGTGGTTACGCCGGGTCCCAACTTCTTCAATACCGCGCAGTTGGCCGCCAGTTGTTCGCGCCGTCATGGCGTGGTGGCGTCGGCGGGCGTGGCTACCGGCACGATCATGTGGGGGCTGGCGGGTGGGCTGGGCATCAAGTCGCTGTTTACCGCCGCGCCCATGTTGTACCTGGCGTTCAAGATCATCGGCGGCTGCTACCTGATTTACCTGGGGCTGAAACTGTTCAAGCGCTCGGCACCGGCGATGGGCCAGAGCTTGTTGCCGGACGAAGCGCGCCGCTCGTTGTTTTCCGCCTGGCGCCTGGGGTTGCTGGGCAACCTGTCCAACCCCAAGGCCGCGTTGTTCGTCGCCACCATCTTCGCCTCCACCATGCCGCCGTCGCCGTCGCCGATGCTGCTGACCCTGGCGGTGATCACCATGGCCAGCTTGTCGTTCAGCTGGTATGCCTGCGTGGCCCTGGTGTTTTCCAGTGCGCACATGGCCAACCTCTACAGCCGCTCGCGCAAATGGCTCGACCGTTTTGCCGGCGGTTGCTACGTGTTGTTCGGCGCACACCTGGTAGCGAATCGCTGACCGTCCGTGGTAAGAAGCCTTACTTTCAACAGTGAGGCCGGGTCATGAGCAAGGTGCGGGTAGGGATTATTTTTGGTGGCCGTTCGGCCGAGCACGAAGTCTCGTTGCAGTCGGCGCGCAATATTGTCGATGCACTCGACCGCACACGCTTCGAGCCGGTTTTGATCGGCATCGACAAGGCCGGCCACTGGCACCTCAACGACACCTCGAACTTCCTGATCAACCAGGAAAACCCGGCACTCATCGCCCTTAACCAATCCAATCGCGAATTGGCGGTGGTACCCGGCAAGGCCAGCCAGCAGGTGGTGGAAACCTCCGGCAACGGGCTGCTGGCACACATCGATGTGATCTTCCCCATCGTCCACGGCACCCTCGGCGAAGATGGTTGCCTGCAAGGCCTGTTGCGCATGGCTGACCTGCCTTTCGTCGGCTCCGACGTGCTCGGCTCGGCAGTGTGCATGGACAAGGACATCAGTAAACGCCTGCTGCGCGATGCCGGCATTGCCGTGACCCCGTTCATCACCCTGACCCGCAGCAACGCCGCGCGTACTTCCTTTGAAACAGCGGTGAATAAACTCGGCCTGCCGATGTTCGTCAAACCGGCCAACCAGGGTTCTTCGGTGGGTGTGAGCAAGGTTGGCAACGAGGCTGAGTACCACGCCGCGGTTGAACTGGCCCTGGGTTTTGATCAAAAGGTACTGGTGGAATCCGCCGTGCGCGGCCGCGAAATAGAATGCGCCGTGCTGGGTAACGAAAACCCGGTCGCCAGCGGCTGCGGCGAGATCGTGGTGAGCAGCGGTTTCTACTCCTACGACAGCAAATACATCGACGGCCAGGCGGCCCAGGTGGTGGTGCCGGCCGACATCAGCCATGCAGCCAGTGAGCGGATTCGCCGCTTGGCCCTTGAGGCGTTTGAGGTGTTGGGCTGCGCAGGGTTGGCGCGGGTCGATGTGTTCCTGACCGACGATGGTGAAGTGCTGATCAACGAAATCAACTCACTGCCCGGCTTCACCCGCATCAGCATGTACCCCAAGCTGTGGCAGGCAGCGGGCATGAGCTACAGCGAGCTGGTGAGCCGGTTGATTGAGCTGGCGTTGGAGCGGCATGCGGGGCGGAAGGGGTTGAAGATCAGCCGTTAACGGATGGGATAAATACCTGTGGCGAGCGGGCTTGTCCCGCGTTGGGCTGCGTAGCAGCCCCAATAAGAGCGCTGCAGTGTGCCAAGCAGGTCCGGGGCTATGTTTTGGGGCTGCTTCGCAGCCCAACGCGGGGCAAGCCCGCTCGCCACAAGGGCGCGTAGGTTCGTCAGGGTCTACGAGCAATCCACGAATAAATCAACGTCTTCGCTTCCTCCGGCTGATGCGTCCTTCTGCGGTAGCTGGCAAACGTCGGCGACGTGCAGTAGGTGCACACTTCGCTCACTTCGATCTGCTCCCGCTTGACACCCGCCGCTTGCAGCAACAACAACCCATACCCGCTCAAGTCAAACCACGCACTGCCTGCTTGCCGTGCATGGGGCGGGGTAATTTCCGGGGACCGCAGCGGTGCCGGTTGCACGAAGCACCACGGTGCCTGGGCGTGTTGCCACAGGTGCCCTTGGTCATTCTGGAAGTCGGCGATAAACCCTTCGCTCACTTCATAACAGCACGGCTTGATCGATGGGCCGATAGCCACTTGCAGTTGGTCGGCTGCAATCCCCTCGGCGGCAAAGTGCTGCATGACGTTGGCGATAATCCCGCGTTGCAGCCCCTTCCAGCCGCCATGGACTGCGGCTACCCGTTCGCCCGTTTTCGACGCGAACAGAATGGGCAGGCAATCTGCGGTGATCACCGCGATCGGGTGAGCGTGGTGCGTCAACACACCATCGGCCTCGATCGTATTGGCCACCTGGCCGGCCTGCCATTCAATCACCGAGGCGCTGTGCACTTGCTTGCAGATGAACACTTCATCCGGGCGCCGTGGGTCATCGATCGAACAGAAACTGTGGTCGATGCCAGGGATGGCAGCGAGATTTTCAGCCTGATGCAAGGGATCACCTCCGTTCAATAAAGTCAGTCGCCGAGCGCTTCGCCTTCGCGCCGAGGGTCGGCGCCGCCGCTGAGCGACACCTTACCCTGGGCGTCCCGCTTGAGCACGATGGCCTGGATGCCGCTGGTCATGTCGATCTCGCTCAGCTCATGGCCCTTGTCCTTCAACACCTGCTTCAGGCCTGGGCTGAACAAGCCCGCCTCCAGCTCGGTAGCCCCATTGCGGCTGCCGAAGTTGGGCAGGCCAATGGCGGCTTGCGGGTCGAGGTTCCAGTCGAGCATCGCCACCAGGGATTTGCTCACGTACTCGATGATTTGCGAGCCGCCCGGCGAACCGAGCGTAGCCAGCAATTCACCGCTCTCGCGGTCGAACACCAGGGTCGGCGCCATGGCCGAGCGTGGGCGTTTGCCGGGTTGCACGCGGTTGGCGACCGGCTGGCCGTTTTCTTCGGGGATGAAGGAGAAGTCGGTCATCTGGTTATTGAGCAAAAAGCCTTGGACCATTACATGGGAGCCAAACGCGGCTTCCACCGTGGTGGTCATCGACACGGCGCCGCCCAGGTCATCGACGGCGACGACTTGTGACGTGGAGATGCGCAGTGGCGAACGGTCTGGTGCGTAGGCGACTTGAATACCCGCCGGTCGGCCCGGCTTGGCGATGCCCATGCTGCGCTCGCCGATCAGCGTGGCACGCTGTGCGAGGTAATTCGGAGCCACGAGGCCGGCCACCGGCACCGGTGTGAAGTCCGCATCGGCCACGTACAGCGCGCGGTCGGCAAAGGCCAGGCGACCGGCTTCGGCGATCAGGTGCACGGCCTCGGGCGTGGGCTCAAGCCCGGCAGGCGAGGCGCTTTTTATCGGTGTCATCGGCGCGATGGCCAGGTGCGGGTCGCGGGCTTCCAGGGCCTGCAATGTGCCGAGCATCTGCGCCACCGCAATCCCGCCTGAGGACGGCGGCGGCATGCCGCAGACTTTCCAGCGCTTGTAATCGGTGCACAGCGGCACGCGTTCCTTGGCGACGTAGCCCTTGAGGTCGGCTTGAGTCAGGCTGCCCGCATTACGGTTGCCCTGCACCTTGCGCGCAATCTCATCGGCAATCGGCCCGTGGTACAAGGCGTCCGGTCCTTCCTTGGCGATGCGCTTGAACACAGCGGCCAGCGCCGGGTTTTTCAGTCGTGTACCGGTGGCTTTAGGCGTGCCATCGGCATTCAGGAAGTAGGCCGCCATCTCCGGCGATTGCGGGATAAAGCGGTCAGCGGCGATCAGGCTGTGCAAGCGCGGCGAAATCGCGAAGCCCTGCTCCGATAAGCGAATCGCCGGCTCGAACAGCTGGGCCCATTGCAGGCGGCCGGTCTTCCTATGGGCCATTTCCAGGGCCCGCAGCACCCCTGGCGTGCCCACCGAACGCCCGCCGATCTGCGCGTCGGTGAAGGCCATCGGCGTGCCGTCGGCGTTCAGGAACAACCGCTCGGTCGCCCCGGCCGGGGCCGTTTCCCGCCCGTCATAGGCGTGCACGTTTTTCCCATCCCACAGCATGATGAACGCACCGCCGCCAATGCCGGAGGATTGTGGTTCCACCAGGGTCAACACCGCCTGCATCGCAATGGCAGCGTCAATGGCCGACCCGCCCTGGCGCAACATCTCGCGTCCGGCCTCGGCCGCCAGCGGGTTGGCAGCGGCGGCCATATGGCGCTCGGCATGGCGGGTGCTGAGGTCGGTGCGATAGCCCGAGCCCAACTCCGGTGCCGGTGGCTGTTCGTTGACCGGGGTGTGGCAGGCAGCCAGGGCAAGGGCTGCCGCCATGAGCGACAGTTGGCGGCGGGAAATCGAAAACACGTGCTGAACTCCGTTCATTGTGCGAATGATCTGTTGTCCATGGGGCGCTGCGGTTTACAGGTAAATCGTGCCTTGCATGTACAACACTGCCTTGCCGGAAATAATCACGCGGTCGCCCTGCAGCTCGCAGTGCAATTGGCCCTTGCGCTGGCCCCCTTGCTCGGCCGTCAAGTGCGATTTGCCCAGGCGCTCGGCCCAGAACGGTGCCAGCGAGGTGTGTGCCGAGCCGGTGACCGGGTCTTCATCGATCCCCACATTCGGCCCGAACCAGCGCGAAATGAAATCAAACCGGGTGCTCTTGGCGGTGACTGCAATCCCGCGCTTGGGCAGGCCCTTGAGCCGCGCAAAGTCAGGCGTCAGCGCGGCGACCTGGGCTTCGTCGTCCACCAGCACGATGTAGTCATCGGTGCCGAACACGTCGGCGCTCTCGATCCCCAGGGCACTCAACATTCCAGCGGGCGGTTCGCAACGCTGTGGTTGCCGGGCGGGGAAATCCATCGCCAGTTCATCGCCGTTGCGCGTCACCCGTAGCTCGCCGCTGCGGGTGGCAAAGCGCAGCACCTGGGGTGCATCCGCCAGCGCGTGAATCAACACCCACGCCGTCGCCAGCGTGGCATGGCCGCACAGGTCGACTTCGACTTGCGGGGTAAACCAGCGCAACTCGTAGAACCCATCGCGGGGCACGAAGTAGGCGGTTTCGGAGAGGTTGTTTTCGGCGGCGATATGCTGCAGTTGCTCATCGGGCAGCCACTCGGTGAGCGGGCACACCGCGGCAGGGTTGCCGCCGAAGGCATGTTGGCTGAAGGCGTCGACTTGGTAGATGTCCAGTTTCACCGTGAAGCACTCCGTGCGTGGGGGGAGGCTGGACACTAACAGTGGTAAGGGAGGGCGTCAAAAGCGGCCTACCCCGGGATAGGCCGTGTGGCTCAGGCAATCAGAAGTCCCAGCGCGTGGTCAGCATGAAGTGACGCGGTGCGCCGTAGATGGCGGAGTTGTAGAAGCCTACGTTGGTGTAATACGGCTTATCGAACACGTTATTGAGGTTCAGCGTGGTCGACAGGTTTTTCGTGAATTGGTAGCGCGTCATCAGGTCCACCACCCAGTAGGACTCCTGGGAAAATTTCTCGGTGGTGTTTTTGGGGCTGTTGTAGATGTCCTGCCACACCGTATTCTGCCAGCGCAGGCCACCGCCGACGCTGACTTTGTCCAGCTCGCCCTTGAGCTTGTAGATCGTGAACATGCTCACTTGATCCTCGGGCTCGAAGGTCGAGATTTTTTTGCCGGCGTCGTCGCGTACCACCTTGTGGGTGTAGCCACCCTGCAACTGCCAGCCTGGAGCGATTTCGCCGGACAGTTCCAGTTCGTAGCCCTTGGTCGTCGCGTCGGTGCCCTTGAAGGCAAAGTTGGGTGGTGTCGGGGTTTGGTTGTTGTACGCATCGTCGGGCAGGGAGCGGTTGCTTTCCTTCACCTCGAAGTACGCCAAGCTGGCGTTCAGGCGACCGTCGAGGAACTCACCCTTGAGGCCCACTTCATAGTTCTCGCCTTCGTCCGGGTCAATCAACTTGCGGTTACGGTCGAGGTTGTAGCTTTCCTGGGGCATGAAGACATCGGTGTAGCTGACATAGGCCGACAGGTTGTCCGTGAGGTCATAGATGGCCCCGGCATAGGGAATGAAGCGTCCGGTTTCACGGTAGGTATCGGTGCTGCCGGTCAGGGTGTAGTCGACCACGCGCCCGCCGAGCAACAGTTTCAGGTCGTTGCTGAGGTTCCAGCGGGTGGTGAGGTACATGCCGGTCTGGCGAATGGTGTCGTCGGTGACTTGGGAGGCCACGCCCCAGTCGGGCTTGGCCAGGTTGCCATGCCAGTTGACGTAGTCGACCAGGTTGGCGGTGGGGAAGGTTTCGTCCCAATAGCCCTTGCCCTTCCAGTGGGCGGTGCTGATGGATCCACCGACCACCAGGTCATGTTCACGCCCGAGGAAATTGAACGGACCGCTGATATACAGGTCGGCCGAGTCGCTGGTGGTTTCGCCCTTGTAGCGCTGGGCGTTGATATTGGCAGTGCCGTCCGCCGCCGGCTGGTAGAACTGGATCGCACCCATCTGGGCGTCGTAGCCGTTGAGCTTGTGGTCCAGTTGCAGTTTGGTCACCCAGCCGTCGCCGAGGTCGTGCTCCAGGTTCGCGAACACCGTGCGGGTGTATTGCTGCCAACTGCTCCAATCAGTGGCATTGCTGAAGGAGCGCTTGGCATTGTTCAACTCGCCGGCATAGTTGAACAGCGGGAAGCTGCCGGACCAAGTGGAGCCTTTGGGTTTGCTGTCCTGATAATCGGCGCCCACGGTGAGCAAGGTGTCGGGTGACAGGTCGAATTCGAGAATGCCGTAGAACACCGAGCTTTTGTTCGAGTAGCGGTCGATCCACGACTTGTTGTCCTGATAGGCCGCCACCGCACGCCCACGCACATTGCCGGTTTCGGTCAGCGGGCCGCTGACGTCCACTTCCGTGCGGTAGTGATCCCAGGTGCCCGCCGCCGTGGTGATGTGGCCGAGAAATTCCGCCGTAGGCTTCTTGCGCACCAGGTTGATGGTGCCGCCCAGGGAACCGGCGCCGCTGAGCAGGCCGGAGGCACCCTTGAGCACTTCGACCCGGTCATAGATCGCCATGTCGCTCAGGGTGTTGCCCGCCGAATAGGCCACGTTGCGTACGGCTGAGGGAATACCGTCGTACTGGAAATTGTTGATCGAAAAACCGCGCGAGTAGTAATTGCTGCGGTCGGTGTCGTAGGCCGACACGGTAATGCCAGGGGTATGGCGCATCACGTCGTCGACACTGTCAAGGGCGAAGTCATCCATGTGCTGGCGGGTAACGACACTGATGGACTGCGGCGTTTCACGCGGGGTCAGCACCAGGCGCGTGGCCGTGGCGATGGTGCCCGGGGTGTAGGAGCCGGTGCCTTCGGTGACGGTGCCCAGTTGGTTGCTGATCACGGTGGTGGTGCCCAGTTGCAGGGCCGCGCCGGGTTGTGCGGTGCGGGTCAGTATGACCGCGTTGGGACCATTGAGCTCGAAGCTCAGGGGCGTGCCTTTGAGTAACTGGGCCAGCGCCTCCAGGGCGGTCATGCGGCCGCTGACGCCAGGCGACTCGACGCCTTGGGCCAAGTCCGCCGCATAGGCAATTTGCAGCCCGCTCTGCACACTCAATTGATCCAGGGCATTGACCAGCGACTGACGCGCTATGGCAAAGCTGCGGGTATCTGCTGCTTCACGAATGGCCGGCTTGCCCGCCGGTTCCACGGCAACCGCAGTGTTGCACGCCAGGCAGACGGCAAGCGCAAGGATGCTACGGGCGTGGGTCGGATTGAGTGCTGGAAAGTACATGTGAGCCCCGTTAGAAATAGGAATGATTTGCAAAGGCAAAGTTCTTGACGGGTTGAAGCTTCGAAAGCCGTAAAACTTTTTGCGACGGTGTCAGGGGCTCTGTATCAGCGAATAATCAGGATGCCACCCGGCAGGCGCTGGATGTGGGTGGAAGTGACTCTACTCAACGCCTGCACGATCGCCTGGGGGTCATCCAATTGGTAATTGCCGCTGACCCGCTCACCGGCAGCGGTATCGTTCAATAGCAGGATCGGTGAGGGGTAATAGCGACGGATCTCTGACAACACCTGTGCCAGCGGCGCGTTCTGGAACGACAGCCGTCCGTTGATCCAGGCCATCTGCTGTTCGCCACCTTCCAGGGACAGCGGTTGCAGATGCCCACCCAGCAACTGTTGCCAGTTGCCCGCCTGCAACAGGCTCTGTTCGCCCTTGCGGTTGGCGAAGCGCACCTGGCCTTGTCGCACGGCGACGGTGACGCCCGCGTCGCGCTGGCTGACGCTGAATTGCGTGCCGACTACGGTCACGCTGGCCTCGGCGGTTTCGATGCTAAGAGGGCGCTCTGAGTCGTGTGCGGCTTCGACGTAGAGCTCGCCACGCAGCAGCTTGATGCGGCGATGAGCGCCGTCGAAAGCGATGCTGATTGCGCTGCGGCTGCCCAGCACGATGTGCGAGCCGTCCTCCAGGTCAAAGCGTTCCAACTGCGCAACGTCGGTCATGTGGTCAGCCTGCAGGCGCATCGGCACATCGGTCATCCAGCCGATGCCCAGCGTGATCAACACGGCAGCGGCGGCAGCCATGAAGCGTGTCTTGCGGTGCGTGGCGGCTTGCGGGGCAGGGGGCAATTCCAGGTCGCTGGCGAGGTTTTTCAAGGCTTGCTCGAAGGCGCGGCTTTCCCACATCGCGGCCAGTTCCGCATACGCCGTGGCGTGCCGGGGATCCGCATCACGCCACTGCTCAAAGCGCTGGCGGGTTATGGGGTTGCGCACCGTCTCATCGCGCAGGGCGAACCAGTCGGTCGCCTGCTTACGTATGGCATCGGGGGTGTCGGCGCGATCAATCATGGTCGGTCGTTTGCTTGACGCAGGCAGTGAGGGCTTGGCGCAGATCTCTTTCCACCGTGCTCAACGACACCTGCAGGCGTTGGGCGATTTCGCTTTGGGACAGGTCATGCAATCGATGCAATACCAGGATTTGTTGCTGGCGTTTGGGCAAGGTAGCGAGCACCTGTTGAAACTGCAGCAGTTGTTGTTGGCCCTGGGCCTGGCTCTCCGGACCGGGTGCCGTGGTGGGCACCTCGACAACCAGGCTTTCGGCCAGATGGCACTCATAGCGCCTTTTACTGCGCACACTGCGCAGATGATCAAAAGCCAGGTACTGCGCAGTTTGATAAAGAAACGGCTTCAAGTGTTCGATAGGGCGAGCGTACAGCGCTTTCGCCACCTTCAGGTAGGTTTCCTGGGCCAGGTCCTCCGCCTGGCTCGAACAGCCGACGACGCGCGACAGCATACGGATTAACGCACTGCGCTGCCCGATAAAAACGGCGCTGAGTTTTTCCTGATCCCCTGGCGTCCCTGTCTCCATGGCCCCGATACCCTGATGCGGCGTTGCGCGAATAGCAGGCATATTAATGAGAAGCGGTCTCATTTGATAGGGCGGCGGGTGATTTGTTTGGAGAGCAGTCCTGCCGGGCGTGTCATGGGTTCGACCGGCGCGTCAGCCCAGCCGCAACACCATAGCTCCACTGGCAATGATGCACGCAGCCATGATGCGGCGGCGGGTCAGTTGCTCTTTGAGCACCAGTGCCGAGATCACCACGCCAAACAGGATCGACGTCTCCCTGAGCGCCGAAACCGTGGCGATCGGTGCCGCCGTCATTGCCCAAAGCGCCAGGCCGTAGGACACGACGGTGCCGAAGCCACCGATAACACCTGGGCGCCAGTGGCGCGCCAGATAGCGGCAGAATTCGCGCCGCCTGACGGCAAATGCCCATACGGCAAGCGCGATGCCGGTGAGCAGGAATATCCACAGCGTATAGGCCGCCGGGGCGCCGGATTTGCGCACACCCACACCGTCGATAAGGGTGTAGCCGGCGATGACCGCCGCGTTGACCAGCGCCAGGAGCATCCCTTTTCGCTGACCGATGCTGGGGGCGGCAGCCATGCTCAAAATGCCGATGCAGATGATGGCAATGCCGAGCCAGGCAAATGAGGACAAGGATTCGGACAACAGTCCCACGCTCGCTGTCGCCACCAGCAACGGCGCGGTACCGCGCATGATCGGGTAGGTCTGGCTCATGTCGGCAATGCGGTAAGTCGAGGCGACCAGCACGAAATACACCACCTGCAAAATCACCGACGCGCCGATGAAGGGCCAACTTTCCTTGGCCGGCAGCTCCAGAAACGGAATGACCGTCGATGCGATCAGCGATGCAATGGACGCGATCATGCAGGTGGTCAGCAGCTTGTTGTCACCGCCCTTGACCACGGCATTCCAAGTCGCGTGCAACGCCGCGCCCAGCATGATGATTGCGAACACATCAAGGCTCATGAAGGGACATCCTATTGGCTCAGTTCTGTATCCAGGAGGGGGCTGCGAGTATGCCCCAGGCACTTTTTTCAAGGCATAAAAAACGCTCTACCTTTCGGTAAGCCGTTATCAGTAGCGGGTTACGCGTCAATTGAGGGCAAATGCTGTTCGATTACGCCTGGTCGCCCCATGCCCGGATATGTTTCAACGCCAGGCGTTATCGAGTAGCCCTGAATGAGATTTTTGCTCAGAACACCTGCAACAGTCGAACGTTTATGCGGGCGCTTTCCTTGAAGCCATTTTCCACCTCAAGATCGCGCCCGAGCGCCACCAGCACCTGCGTCTTCGGGCGGATGAAGTAACTGCCACCCACGCTGATTTTTCGTTGCCGAGCCTCGTCGTCGCTGTCAACGCCATTGACTCGGGTCTCACCGCCCCAGGTCTGCGACAGGCCGACGAAAGCGTTGGCTCCGGGCGTGAACTGGTAACGCAAATATCCCTGCCCCTGGTAGAGCTGTTTCTGTTTGAGCGTGTCGCCGGCAGCGCCGTAGTTGTCGTTCTTGCCGTGGAACATGACGTCGCCGGTCAAATCGACATACCAATTGTCGGTCAGCCCTTTGACGAAACCTACCTGTAAATCAAATTTCCAGCGGTTCTCACCCAGATTGAGCGGGCGGTCGTGGCTATAGCTACCCGTTGGAAGGTACAGATAGGGCGCTATGGCTAGATAGGTGCGAGACGCTGAGTCGTTGATCAACCAGACTGGTGCGGCCAGGATAATGTCACCTACCCCGCTGGTCTTGCCCAGTGCACTCGTGTCGCGCCCGGCATCCAGCCGGCCAAACGGTACCAGGATCTGGGGGCCTACCGTCAGCCCGCCAATCGTGGTGTAGTGCACCAGCCTCCCGATACCGACATCCGAGACCAGCCGAGGATCCCGCGCCGTCTGCCGTCCCTGGGCATAGAGTTTGTTGCGCTCGGCATGCTGCAGGTACAGCAACCCCGCCGTCGTACCCTCCGGCGCCGGGACGAAATCACCGATGTCCACATCGATGGCGCGCGCGGTCATCGGCACCATCGTGACCATCGGTAGACAGGCCAAGGCCAATACCTTGTTCATGCAGCTCAGGGGCGAGTGGATACCGGCCTTTGACACGTGGCCGGTCCTGCGGGCGACGCTGGAGAATGCTTGGGTCATTACGGAAGTCCTCTCTCGAGTAGTCATCTGTCATTGATCGGTCGGCGAAGTGCGGCGACACAGGACAACGCGGCAGTGCGCATGGCAAAGATAGGGGGGACGTGCCCCAAGTCGCTTTGTTGGGGCGGTCATTCGTTGTGCTGGGAAGGACAGTTGCTCGGCGCTTACGCCTCGTGGCCTGGGGGCCGTTTCAATTGCGTGCCTCTGCGCCGGCCATGGCGTCGTAGGCCGGCGAGCGCAGCAGCGCATGGAGTTGCCGGCGGCGGACCCCCACGTTGCCGCCGTCGTACAGGGGAAAACACAGCGCGTCCTGCATCAGGCCGGCCAACGGGTAGAGGTCGGTATAGGCATCGACACCGACAACGCGCATGGCATCGTAGACAGCCTGAACGCACAGTTCCGAACAGTGAACCTTGGTGATGATGGCCAGTTCGCGGCTGCGTCCCTGGGTGATATCGAGCTGGTGACAGGCTTTCCAGGTCAGGTAGCGCGCGGCCTCGATGCGCATCTTGATATCGGCCAGCATGAAGCCAACGTTCTGGTGCTCAATCACAGGCACCGTGCCGGAGCGCTTGTCGGTGCGGGCAAACTTCAAGGCGACGTCGAAGGCCGCGCGCATCACACCTACGCAGGCCGCGCCGATGAGCGGCGCAGTCCAGGAGAAGGCATCTTCCACCATGGCAATGCCATCGCCCGGCTTGCCCACAATATTGGCCGCCGGCACGCGCACATTGTTGAAATGGATGCGCGGCGAGATCGTCGCGCGATGGCCGACGGTATCGAGAAAGCCCGCGATCTCGATGCCCTGGGCGCTGCCGGGCACCATGATGACCGCCAGCGATTGCTGCGGCGGCAGGGCCGCATCGGTGCGGCATATGACGCTGTACAGGTGCGCGCCCTTGCCGTCCCAACCGGTGCCGTTGGTGGTGTAGTGCTTTGCGCCGTTGATGACCCATTCGTCGCCTTCGAGGCGGGCGAATGTCTGCACGCCGGCGGAGGGGGCGGAGCTGTCGTAGTTAGCGCCGCCGGTGACCTCAGTGAAGGCCAGGGCGGCCAGGCGCGAGCCATCTTCGACGAAGTCCGGCAGGAAGCGGCGCTTCTGCTCCTCGGTGCCGTGGTGCAGCACCGCGTGCAAACCCAGGCCGGTGCCCAGCAAGGCCGAAGGCAAGTTGACGTCGGCGGCGGCGAGTTCTTCGGCAGCCAAGGCAAAATCCAGCGTGGTCAGGGCGCTGCCGCCGAACGAGGCGGGCAGCAACGCCTTGATGAAGCCGGCGTCGACCATGGCATCGTAGAACGGCCGCGTGGCGTAGAACCGGTCTTCCGGTCGCGCGATTGGGGCGATGGTGGGGGCGACCTTGCTGAGGACTTCGGCGGCGAAGGTTCGCGCGCTTGCCTGTAAAGCTTTCTGTGATTCGGTGAGCTGGAAATCGATAGCCATGGGAAGCGACCTTTCTTGCGGTGGGTTAGGTAACGGACAACCCATCGTAGGCAGCCGGACTGCCTCGGTCTCGCTGGAGCGTGCAAGCCCAATTGACGATCTGTGCAACAGGAGGCACACATGACACGTCTGAGCGGCCCGCCCTACCGTGACATTGGCTCAGAAATCAGTCGCTGGCTTGCGCTCGCGATGATTGTCTTTTGCGCCACTGAGGGGTGACCGCAGGATGCAAATCTGGACTACCGAAGCGTGCGTGCAGCGCGAAAGATTCAGCTACTGGCGTGAGGTCCTCTGCGAAGCCTTCGTCTCGCTCAATCCCATCCTCAAGCAAGAGCCTGCAGGATCGGACTTCACGGGCGAGGTGAGCTCCCGGCCCCTTTCCATGAGCGCGCAGACCCGCGTGTTTTCCCGTGCGCAGTTCGTCCAACGACGTTGGGATGAAATCCGCCGCAACCCGGTCGAGTTCTGCTTCGCGAACTTCCAGTTGGAAGGGGCATGCGTGGTCCGTCAGGATGGGCAGGAGACACTGGTGATGCCCGGTGACTTCTCCGTCGTGGACTCCACGCGTCCCTACTTTCTCGATTTCAGGGAAGATTGGCGCGTGCTGTCATTCCGTATACCCAGGGAGCAACTGGTGTCCAGGCTCGCGGCACCGCGCCAGGCGACAGCACGCTGCGTCAGTGGCCTGATCCGGGAGCTGCGCTTGCGGCACAGCGCGCGCGATCTCTGCAGTTCCGGCCATCCTGGCGTGCTCGCCGTAGCGCTGCGCTGGGGATTTAACGATGCCTCGCATTTCTCCCGGTTGTTCAAGCAACGGTTCGGGATCTCCCCACGCGGACTCGCAGCCAGCGTCGAAGGTGAAGCCAAACCAGGAACGAACAGTTGTGGATCGGTCCAGGATCTTCTGATCAGGTGAAGACAAGGTTCAGGAACTACAAAGGCGATCAAGGTGCGAGGTGCGGGGATGCGACGCGGCGCAGGGTGACCTGCGGTCATCTGTTGGTAGTCCCCGTTCATCACGGCGCGTTTCGCCATGAATATGGAGCCAGCGGTACTCCCCCGGACTGACTTGCGGGGGCTATTTCTGAAACGCATCAACTACCTCCAGTTTTGCTCACGAGGTGTTGAGGTCGTTCTCGCTCTTGATGCCCCGAGCATTGCGGTCTTCGAATGCCCGGGGACAGTCTGGATTGGACTGGCGTCTGTCGACTCAGGCGGTCTGGTACAGACGGCGCTCGACCAGCCTGCTGTTACGCAGGCGATGCGTTGCCTTGGCACCGGCCAGCACGGCCAGGTCCAACAGCGGTTCGAGGATGACGACGGTCATGTAGGCACTGCCGAAGGTCAGGACTGACAGTGCGTTCTCTGCCGTGAAGCCCTTCCCGTAGAAGGCCCAGAAGGCAACCCAGGCGACGATGCCTGACTGAAAGGCCGTCGACAGGCCCAGTGCCTGGCGATAGCCCAGATCAACATAGGGCGTGTTTGGCGCGATGATACGCCGCGCCAGGGCAGCAACTGCCAACAGCGGTACCAAAAGGGTGGTGACGTTCATGCCGTACTGCGGCAGGTCGAATGGGGCGAAGAACAGACCCTGGATTAACAGCCCCAAAGCGAGACCTACTGCTGCAGGTGCTGCACCGAACAACAGGAACAGCGTCGAGCCGAGTATGAGATGCACCTCCGAGACGCCAACCGGATGATGCGGTAGCAGTTCAAAGAAGCCAAACACCAGCGCCGTGGCGGCGGCGGCGCGAACTACCAGCGAGACGGCACCTCGTTCGCCAATGGCGTCCGCAACGAGTTTGACGGTGTAGGTGCCGACGCTTGCGGCGGTAACATAGCTCAGCCAGAGTTTTCCGGCTTCCACGAGGCCAGGTTCGATATGCATGACGATGACTCCTTGGCCGCCTCTGCGGCTTGCTAGGTAAAAAAGGACAACAAAAAACTGCTCCGCCCTCAGTTAGAGGCTCGGCTGATCGCCACGGGCTCGCGATGCGGCAGATGCTCACCGGTGTGCCCGTGGGCCGGTGGACAACTTGCATTGAGCAAAACCACCGGTTGTCCATGGGGAGTATTCAGGTAGGCCTGCCTCCATTCCTCGCCCCGCTGGACGATGTCCTCCATCCCGGTCAGGCCAAGGGTGGTGACCATTCTTTCCATGGCCGTGATCCATTGCCGGTAATAGGCGTCATTGACGCCTTCTCCGGGTTGCGCCGGGGCGGCCTTGATCTCTTCGCTGAATACCTGCACCCAGTCCTTCCAGGGGAACACGCCGGCTTGGTGCAAGTGCACCAGCAGGGAAAAAGCCTGAGCCTGCCAAGGCTTGTCGAACACCGGGCCTTCATCGTCGAGAGGGAGGCCGACGGCCTTGTAGTCGTGGCGCATGCTCGTGTTCATACGGCCTCCAGGTAGTTGTCCCATAGGTCGATGCACACACTGTCCGGTCGCCGTACTCCCCACAATTCTTCGGCACTGAAGCGTACGGCATAGACCTGCTGCGGCTGTTCGCCCAAACCATGGGCCATCGTGTCCGGGGTAGCGAACGCGCCATGTGCAATCACGATTGTGCCGACCTTACCGCGCGCGTAGCGTGGCAGCCGGGTGTGATTGGTTGGGTTGAGGCACTTCGTTCGCACCCGGTCACCGACTCGGAATTGGCCGGGGACATCTTCTTTTGCCCGCGACGAGGCGCCGCCGAGCACTACGGCGTCGACGATGTCCGGTGTTAACACCGTGACGGGCTGTGTCGGTGGGGTTGGTTTGGCCGTACCCTGCAGTTCGGCGGCGCTGATGACGCCCTTTTCTGTCAGCAGGGTCTCGAAGGCGTGCAGCCAGTGCTCGTAGTAGCTCGACTGCAGGTATTCGGCCGGCTTCATGCGTTCGATGGCGTGGCGGAATTCGTCCACGTTGAAGTACCCGCCGACGAAGAGCGAGGCGAAGAGCGGAAAAACCCTGCGCTCCCAATCATGATGGAAGATGGGTTCGTGCTCTTCCGTGAGCACTGGGCCGAAGCCATGCATGCCGCCCAGGTCGTGTATACCATTCATGGGTTTTCTCCTTCTCAGGTTCAGGCTACTTGATCCGGATTCTTAGGCAGTCCGGTGCCGATCATGGCGTCGCGAGTCACGAGTTCGACCAGTTGTTCCTCGTTCCAGCCATCAGTACCCGCCGGACGTTCCGGCAATACCAGATAGCGCAGCTCAGCGCTGCTGTCCCAGACGCGAACTTCCTTGTCATCAGGAATCGTCAGACCGAACTCCGCCAGCACGCCGCGCGGGTCAATGACTATCCTCGAGCGATAAGGTGCGGACTTGTACCAGACCGGTGGCAGGCCCAGGGTCGGCCATGGGTAGCAGGAGCACAGTGTGCATACCGTCACGTTGTGCACGGTCTGGCTGTTCTCCACGACCACCATGTCTTCACCCTGAACACCAGAAAAGCCCAACTCGGCGATGGCTGCGGTGCCATCTTCCAGCAGCCTGTGTTTGTACAGAGGGTCGAACCAGGCTTTCGCTATGACCTGGGCGCCGTTTCTCGGGCCGACCTTGTGTTGGTAGGTGTCCACCAAAGCATCCATGGCTACGGGATCGACCAGGCCCTTTTCCGTCAGCAGGGACTCGAGCGCTTTGACGCGTAGCGCTATGGCCTCCGGTGGCTCAGTGTGGTCGTGATCGTGATGATGTTCGTGCGTATGACTCATGTCTTTGCCCCCTCTGAAGTTGGTGAAATCGCTCCCTGCATTACTCGACGAATGCAGCAATACCAATATCCGGCGCCAGCTTTTTCACAGGTTACTTCCCTCGTTTCGGCCAAATTACCCCAACGCTTTTCATTCCTTTGGCGGGGTCCATTTCGGGGTGTGCGAGTACTACGTCGCGGTAGGAGGGGCTACCAATCACGGCGGGTTTAAACTTGATCAGAAAGTCATTGACCTCTTTGCGCAGATCCGGTGCCAGATCGTAGTCGTTTTAGCATTCCTCAAGACAATCGAGCACGGCTTGCCAGTGCACCTCGGTAAGACCCATTCCGCGATGCGCGGTGACCATGTCCCTACCTCGGTATTTGGCGCTGCCACCCCAATGTTCAGAAAGGAAATCGACAAAGTTGATGTGTTCCTTCTGGAATGTTGATTCGGACATGTGGGCCCAGATATGGCCGATAGCGGGATGTCCCATGGTCTTCCTCAAAACTGCACCTGCGAACTGATAAATGACGTCGTAGCCCCCAAGACGCGCATAGAGGGAGGGCTGTTGTTCCACGGATGGTTGCTGGTCGGTCATGATGCGGTTTCTCCGTTTCGGCTGGGGACGATCTCATTCGCTCAATGTCGCGTTCCGCACGGTTGATAAAGGGTGCGAGAACTTGCGACGAATCCAAATTAGAGCTGCTGTCGAGCGCACGCTTTGCTGGCAAGGACAATCGTTTGGTCTAGACGGACAACGGCTTAGGAAAACCGTGCTTGCAGCAGACGCAAAATGCTGACATCGGAACTGGTCCTGCGGCCATGGGGGTAGATATGGTCCGTGACTGGGGTTCCTCTATTTCTGCCTTGACCGGACGGTTCGCTGTTCTAGATCGCCGTGGACGTTGGTGTTTTACGATTGGTCCCATTCCATCGGCGTTGCAGCACCAAGGTCCCGAGTTGCAGCAGGTAAGTGGCAAACTCTTCGGGTGCCATGTCCCATCTCTGTAAAAACCAGGATGAATCGGATAGTCGCTGCTGTTCTCGTAGATGCATGAGACACCTCGTCATTTGTGTTTTTAGGGACACGGCGTGGAGTGAACATTATCTAGGGGAGATGAAGTGTGCTTGGCTCGAATGGACAACCGTTTGGTTAAAAAGGACAGGTATAGATGTCCGGCATGCCAGTGGGCAGCGATGGTGCGGGGTGGGGAGGGATAGACAGGGATAAACGGCCACATACAAGAAAGCCCGCACGAGGCGGGCTTCTTGAGGTGATTCATAGACTGCTGTAGACATCTATGGATCGGTACTTGGTGGCTACACAGGGACTTGAACCCCGGACCCCAGCATTATGAATGCTATGCTCTAACCAACTGAGCTATGTAGCCAAGTGGCGCGCATTATTCGCGTAGAACGGGAATGCGTCAAGCATTTATTTTGAATTTTTATCTACGCTTTCAATTGTTTATCGGAAATGAGCGAGTTGGGCGACGAGTGGTTGCTGATTCGCTTCTCCCGTGAAGAGACACCCATGGTGCCGAGCAATCCTCGACCGCCGCGCAAACCTGCCCGCCGCTCCTGCTGGCAGCTGGACTGATCGCCCGAGAGCCGTGGGGGTGATGTTCGGTGTTGGTGGGATCGGTGCGGTACTGTCAGGAGGCTGAGCGATCTGCCTGGCACGTATGAAAGAGGTCTGGTTCGGTTGGGCAGATATCCTTGTCGCCCAACGCTTTGCCAGTCAGCCGGATTTACGATTGAAACGGATTCTGGGTGGCGCGCTTGAGTTGTTCGCGTGCGCGCGACAGTCGCGAGCGAACGGTGCCGATGGGGATGTCCAATACGTCGGCTGTGTCCTGATAGCTGCCGTCGGTTTCCAGGGAGGCGTACATCGTCTTGCGCATTTCCGCCGGCAGGTGGTCAATGGCGCTCAGGGTATTCTCCAGGCGGCGGTTGATCTCAAACTCCCAATCCAGGTTGTTGTTTTCTTCCTGTCCATGCCACAACGATTCATCAAATTCGCAATGCACGGGTTTGGCATACATGCGCCTGAAGTGGTTGCGAATCAGGTTTTGCGCGATGCCGCACATCCAGGTGCTGAGCGAGGCGTTACCGCAGAAGCGCTCGCGGTTGCGCCAGGCCTCCAAGTACGTCAGTTGCAGAAGATCATCCGCATCTTCGGGGTTGAGTACGCGCTTGTGAATGAAGCGCCTGAGTTTTTTCTGCTGGTCGTCTGTCAGGTGATGCATGAATTGAGGCGAGCTGCCAACGAGGTGAGCTAAAGCTTCAATGGGGAGATTCATGTTTTTTTTCCTTAGGGTAGACGCAGTCGAGCGGGTGTCGACAGGTCCCCTTAGCACTCCCTGTGCCAATCGAAAAAAATACATAACTGTATGATTTACATATATAAATATTTTTGGCTGGTGGGTTTTTATGCAGTGATTTGCATGCGGCGCCGAAGGCTTTTGCAAGTTTTTTCAAATTCCCAGTGAGCACGGATTTTGATGGAACTGCATGGGGAGACGTTGCCACACAGGGAAACACTCTTCCTGTACTGGCGTGTCCATGGAACAAGTATCCCGTAAAACAACTGACCCTCGTAACGATGTGCGCACCCACCCCTCTGAGGGTGAAGCGGTTGTCAGCCATGCCTCAGCGCAAGTGCACACATCCGCGAAGGGCATCGATGAGCTTGCACATCTGTTTGGTCAGGAGGTGGAGCTCAACAGCCGGGCGCTGAGCGAACGGAAGATGGCGGTACGCGTGCTTCCGGCCGAGCAGCTTGCGCAACTTTATGATCAGTTGGGCCATCCGGCCAAGAAAACGCTGGCTTTCCTTTCACTGCTCTTCAGGCAGCAATTGCAGGACAGACCTACTGTCGAAAAATTGCTGAAGCTTGCGGACGGGGACCCGGCGCGCGCGTTCGTGGTGCTCAAGCATGTGGTGGCCAAGGCAGACAGCGAGGGCCGCCCGTCCGACACTACGTTGTTGGCGCGCGATGCAATTGCCAATCTTGAAGCTCGTTTCAAAGGGGAGATCCAGGCCGGCCTGAACATTGCCTTGGCATTGCAGTCAGCCGGGGTCGACCCGCAGGAGCGCCAGGCACTGCGTGTGCTCTACTATGCCAGTGTGGTCACGCGCCAGTCCCTGCCGACGATGATGCAGGCTTTGCTGGGTGTATACGGTGGTGAGCAGTTCCACGTCGGGCTCAAGGTGATGCGTAAGGCTTTGGCGGATGACATTGCGGCCGCGGTGTCGTCAATGCCCACACCCCTGTTGCGCACTTTGCTGATGGGCCTGCGGGACTGCGGGCAACTGAGCAGCGTATTGGGCGGTTGTCACACGCTGATCCAGCGCTTGAGTATTGAGCATAACGCCGTGAGCTTGTTGCAACGCCTGCTGGGGTATGCCGGTACCGGTATCGCGGTCGATGAATTGCTGCGCTTGGGGGACGAACTGGGAGGCGGTCCGCTTGACCGTCAACTGATGTCCCTCAATGCCCTTTACCCTCTGTTTCAGCAATTTCCCCTGGCATTGTGGTCCGAAAAGCGAATACGTCTGGAAACCCTGCAGATCCTGCTGACGGTGATCGATGAACTGGACCGCGCCTTGCGTGGACCCACACGGTATGCCGGTGAACCGAGGCTGATGACGTGACCGCACTGTCGGCCATCAACCGTGGGTTGCTCAAAGTGGCACAACGCGCCGAGGTGCTGGGCGCTGTGGTGGTCATGGCCATCGTATTCATCTTTATCGTGCCGTTGCCCACCTGGCTGGTGGATATTCTGATCGCCCTCAATATCTGCATTTCGTGCCTGTTGATCGTGCTTGCGCTTTACCTGCCGGGCCCCCTGGCGTTTTCTTCGTTCCCCTCGATCCTGCTGTTGACCACCATGTTTCGACTGGCCCTGTCGATTGCAACCACGCGTCTGATCCTGCTGGAGCAAGACGCCGGCGATATCGTCGAGGCCTTCGGTAATTTCGTGGTGGGGGGCAACCTGGCGGTGGGGATGGTGATTTTCCTGATCCTGACCCTGGTTAACTTCCTGGTGATCACCAAGGGCTCCGAACGGGTTGCCGAGGTCGCGGCGCGGTTCAGCCTGGACGCCATGCCGGGCAAGCAGATGTCCATCGACAGCGACTTGCGTGCCGGCCTGATCGACGGCACGCAAGCGCGGGACAAGCGCGAGCAGTTGTCCCGTGAGAGCCAATTGTTCGGCGCGATGGATGGGGCGATGAAGTTCGTCAAGGGCGACGCTATCGCGGGGTTGATCATCGTCGTGGTCAACCTGTTGGGCGGCTTCTCTACGGGCATGTTCCAGCACGGCTTGAGCGCCGCTGATTCAATGGCGTTGTATTCGGTGCTGACTATCGGTGATGGCCTGATTGCACAGATTCCGGCGCTGCTGATCTCCCTGACCGCCGGCATGATCATCACCCGGGTGGCGCCGGAGGGGCGCAAGGGCATCAGTAACATGGGGGCCGAAATTGCCCGGCAAATGACCAGCGAGCCCAAGAGCTGGATAATCGCTTCGGTGGGCATGCTCGCCTTTGCGATAGTGCCCGGTATGCCGACCGGGGTATTTATCCTTATTTCGCTGATAACCGGCACATTGGGGTATTACCTGATGCGCCAGCGTCAGCGAGAGGCAGCGCCCGCGGCCGAAGCCTCCGAAGCCGTGCGTCCCGAAGAGAACGGAAAAGAGGACTTGCGCGGGTTCGATCCGTCGCGCCCCTACCTGTTGCAGTTTCCCCCGGTTTTGCGTGGGACGCCTGAGGTGACGGAGCTTATTCATGGGATTCGCCAGTCCCGAAATGCACTGGTTGCCAATATTGGCCTGACCCTGCCGCCCTTCGAAGTCGAACTCGATGACTCGCTGGCCGCCGACGAAATGCGTTTCTGTGTGCATGAAGTGCCGATGGTCAAGGCCTCGGTTGTCAACTATCTGGCCGTTGAGCGTAACGCCTTGACGGTCGAGCCCGAGCATGGAATACCCGGCCTGGCTGAGCGTGATGAACAGGACTGGGTCTGGCTGGCACCGGATGATCCACTGCTCGACGATCCGCAACTGGAGCGCTTCACCGCGACCAGTCTGATCATCGAACGCATGAAGCAGGCCATGATGCTCAGCGGCCCGCAGTTCCTGGGGATCCAGGAGAGCAAGTCGATCCTCAGCTGGCTGGAGCACAACCAGCCGGAACTGGTGCAGGAACTGCAGCGAATCATGCCGCTGTCGCGCTTTTCGTCGGTGTTGCAACGCCTGGCCAGCGAAGGGGTGCCGCTGCGGGCCGTACGGCTGATTGTCGAATCGCTGATCGAGTATGGCCAGCATGAGCGTGAACCGGAAGCATTGGCCGACTACGCGCGTATTGCGCTCAAGGCGCAGATTTTCCACCAGTACAGCGAGGCCGACGGCCTGCATGCCTGGCTGCTTTCACCGCATACGGAAAACATCCTGCGCGAGGCATTGCGACAGACCCAGACCGGGGTGTTTTTCGCGCTTGACGATGAGCACAGCGCTGCGTTGATCAGCCTGCTCAACCAGGCCTTTACCTTAAGGGCCAAGAGTAAAAGTGTGCTGTTGGTGGCGCAGGACCTGCGAAGTCCCTTGCGTACCTTGCTGCTGGAAGAGTTCAACCATGTCCCGGTGCTGTCGTTTGCCGAGTTGGGGAGCTCCTCCAAGGTCAAGGTGCTGGGGCGCATTGACCTGGGCCAGGACGAGCTGATGCGTGGTGCGGTGGCATGAGTATTCGGCCATGGCCAGCGTGGAGGTTGCGATGATGTTTGAGTTAAGGGTGCTTGATGGGCTGCGCCAGGGCGCTGCGTTGCCGTTATTTGGGGAGCGATGGAGTATTGGTGCGCACGCGGACGCTGACCTGATGTTGAACGATCCGGGAGTCGTCGAGCAGCATGCGTGCCTGCGGTTTATCGACGCCAACTGGTTGGTGCAGGCCGAAGCCGGACTGTTGCGAGACCCCGAAGGCCAGGTACTGGCGCAGATCGCCAAACTGGAACTGAACGTGCCGTTTACAGTGGGGGGGGTGCGGCTGTGCGTGACCTTGGCCGAGCAACCCTGGCCTCAACCCGCAGCCCCTGCGCCGGTAGTGCCGGTAGTGCCGCTAGCGGCCAATGTGCCTGCGCAGGCGATGACGTTATCGTCAATTTCGCCCTCCCAGCAAAGGCGCCTGATCAGCCTGGTGCTGGTGGTGACGGTAATCATTGTGGCAGTGGGCATGGTTTCCACTGGGGAGCGTGAGGCGCAGGCTTCGCTGATGCCGCCCGCGGTGCAGAAACAGGAATTGGCTTCGTCTTTTGAAGTCCGTCAGCAGTTGTTGAAGATGCTCAGCGAGCGTGAGTTGAGTCAGCGGGTCACCTTGCAAGTGATCAATGACCAGGTGGCGCTCAACGGAGAAGTCTCACAGGACGAGGTGGAGCTGGTAGCGCGCATGCTCAGCCGTTTTGGCGAGCAATTCGACAGCTCGGTGCCGGTGATCAGCCGTGTGCGTGTGCGCGACGGCACACTGCCATTCAGGATTGTGCAAATCGTCGGCGGGCCGAATGGTCACGTGGTCCTGGAAGAAGGCAGCCGACTGTTTGTGGGCGACGAAGTGGAAGGGCTGCGGCTGGTGCTGATCGACAACGGCAAAGTGGTTTTTGATGGTGCGCAGCGTTACGAGGTGCGCTGGTGAGTGCGGAACTGCAAGCTCGTCTGGACGCCTGGCAACAGCGTCAGGCCCAGTCACTGAGCACCTTTGCACCGGTGACGATGCGTGGCCGAATCCAGCGCGTCAACGGCATGCTGCTGCAGTGCCGGCTACCCCAGGCGCGTATCGGCGACTTGTGCCAGGTGGAAAAAAGTCCGGGCGACTACATGCTCGCCGAGATCATCGGCTTCGATCAGCAGGACGCGGTGCTCAGCGCCTTGGGTAATTTGGAAGGCGTGCGGGTAGGCGCTGGAGTGGAGCGCCTTGGGGTATCGCATCGAGTCCAGGTCAGCGAGGCCCTGTTGGGCCAGGTGCTGGATGGTTTCGGCCGGCCGATTACGGGGCAGGGCGTGAGTGCGTTTGTCGAGGCCGACTTACCGGATACCAGTGCGGTGTTGTGTGAAGCGCCGTTGCCCACCGAACGGCCGAGGATTAACCGTGCGCTGGCCACCGGCGTGCGTTCGATCGATGGCCTGATGACGATTGGCGAGGGGCAGCGTGTAGGCCTGTTCGCCGGGGCCGGTTGTGGCAAGACCACCCTGCTGGCCGAGATCGCGCGTAACGTCGAGTGCGATGTCATCGTGTTCGGCCTGATCGGCGAGCGGGGGCGGGAGCTGCGTGAATTTCTCGACCATGAGCTCGATGACCAGCTGCGCGCCAAGGCGGTACTGGTGTGCGCCACCTCCGATCGCTCCAGCATGGAGCGCGCCCGCGCCGCGTTCACGGCCACGGCATTGGCCGAAGGTTTTCGGCGCAAGGGGCAGCGGGTATTGCTGCTGATTGACTCCTTGACCCGTTTCGCCCGGGCCCAGCGTGAGATCGGCCTGGCTGCCGGCGAACCCTTGGGGCGCGGAGGTTTGCCTCCTTCGGTATACAGCCTGCTGCCACGGCTGGTGGAGCGTGCCGGGTTGACGCGTGACGGTGTGATCACCGCGATCTATACGGTGCTGATTGAGCAGGACTCCATGAACGATCCGGTGGCCGACGAAGTTCGCTCGCTGCTTGATGGGCATATCGTGCTGTCCCGCAAGCTTGCCGAGCGTGGGCACTACCCGGCGGTGGATGTGTTGGCAAGCCTTTCACGGATCTTGAGCAACGTCGCGGAGCCGGAGGACATCCAGGCGGGTACGGCATTGCGACGGTTGTTGTCGGCGTACCAACAGATCGAGCTGATGCTCAAGCTGGGAGAGTATCAACCCGGCAGCGATGCCCTGACCGATCTGGCGGTGGACAGCCGTCAGGCGGTCGACGGGTTCCTGCGCCAGGACTTGCGTGTGCCTACGCCGATGGTGGCGACGCTGGAGCAACTTAAGGATCTGACCGCCCATGTCCCATTCTGATGTGCTTCTCGGTGAAGTGGAGACGTTGCGGCGCCTGCGCAGGCACAGGGCTGACCGCGCTGAGCGCGCCCTGCGTGAGGCCAGGCGCGCCCAGCAGGCCCTGCTCGCACATATCCAGCAGGCTAAGGATGCGCTTGAGCAGACTCGGCAGGAGGAGGCCCGGCAAAGTGCTGAATTGCTCAGTCAGCATCAGGGTCAGGTGTTGAGCCTCAAGGCCTTGAAATCCTGGGGCGCGCAGGAGCGCTCCCTATCTGCCAGTACTCAGCGGGAGATAGGCCAGTTGGAGGCATTGCGGGGCCAGCAGGGGGAAAGCGAAAGTCGGGTTGGCAGCGCCCAGAAACACGTCACGGAGTGCCTGCGGCAGGTGGAAAAACTTCAGGAGTTATCCCTCTTACTGGCTCGGGAGCCGACATGACCCAGGTTTCAAATAAACCCACTGAGCGTCCGCGCCAGCGCGAGCCGCGGGAGGAGCGTGAGCCGGGGGCCACGACAGCCGTGTCCATGGAACTCGGGCGATTATTCACTCAATTTTTTACTGGAGACGATGGCGGCGCTGGTGCGGGGACTGCCTTATCGGGCAAACAGGCGTCCGCCGGTATAGCCCTGATCGAGGCGCTTGCCGAGCAACTGGCGCCTCGTGTGCAGGCTGCGTCGCAGTGGCCGTTGCAGGCGGTGCTGTACTTGCCTCGCCTGGGGCGGATCAACGCCAGCGTGCGCCGCGAGCAGGGCGCCTGGACGATTGAGCTGGAGGCAGAGCAGGACGCTACGGCGCGCTGGCTTTGCGGTGTACGCCAACAGTGCGAGGGTCGATTCGCGGGAGCGCTGGGGCTGCCGGTGAACTTGCTTATGCCCAGCGTCGGTTGCGCATGCTGATGCCGGCGCTGACCTTTCCCTTGATTAATAGCGATACGGTTGCCGCGCGCCGTCGATTGGGGCGCGGCCTGCGCCTGCCGTTCACGGTGGCCGGGCAGGCCGGCGAGTTGCTGATTGAGCCCGGGCGTGCCCCAGCTGGCGGCAAGGCTTTGTGCTTTGAGACGGTGTGTGGCGTGCTGGCGCTTGTAGAAGCAGGGCCGTTGCTCAGTCTGCTGGGTGAGTGCCCGGT
Organism: Pseudomonas sp. 8 R 14; assembly: GCF_900005955.1. Lineage (NCBI taxonomy): Bacteria > Pseudomonadati > Pseudomonadota > Gammaproteobacteria > Pseudomonadales > Pseudomonadaceae > Pseudomonas > Pseudomonas sp. 8 R 14. The sequence continues at coordinate 60,783 of NZ_CVTH01000021.1, forward strand.
GACCCTGTCCCAGGTTGGCAACGATCCGGACTCCTGGTTCTGGGCCTTGTACCAGTACCACATGAGTCCCCAGGTGCGGGCGCTGCTGGGTTATGTGCGCTTGCTGGAAACGGATCGACCCAAGGGGTTTGGCTGCCGGCTCAGTGTGACCCAGGGGGCGTCCCGGGTTGAAGGCTACCTATGGTTGACCCCCCAAAGTTTCCTGGCCTTGTGTGAGGCAGGGCCTTGGCGCGCCACTGCGGCAGCTTTGCCGGCGCCGTTTCAACTGGCAATCGCCGTGACCCTGGGCCGCGTGCAGTTACCGATTGCGCAGGTGCGCAGCCTGCGTACCGGTGATGTGCTGGTGCTCGGCCCGTATTTTTTTTCCGCCCAAGGCAGCGGCTACGTGCAGGTTGGGAGGCAACGTTTGCATGGCCGCATTGACGATGACACCGGGCCGTTGTGCCTGACGCTTACTTCTATCGAGGACTCGTCTGTGGACGAAAATTTTGCAGCGCCCCATTACTCGGAGCATGAGGATGATGAACCGGTCGTGGATGTATTTGGCCACGAACCATTCGATGAGTTGAGCATGGCGCTGAATGTGCGTTGTGGAACGCTGAACCTTACCTTGGGCGAACTGCGTAACCTCGCGCCCGGTTCGGTGTTGGGCATTAGCGGTTACGCTCCCGGCATGGCCGGCCTGTATTACGGCGATCGGCCGATTGGCCAGGGGCAGTTGGTGGAAGTCGATGGGCGCCTGGGGTTGCAGTTGTCTCGCGTGATGTTCGGCCGATGAGTTTGCAGGGGATAGACCCCCTCATTCTGGCGGTATTCCTGGGGGCATTATCGCTGATGCCCATGCTGCTGATCGTCTGCACATCGTTCTTGAAGATCGTCATCGTGCTGATGATCACCCGCAACGCCATCGGTGTGCAGCAGGTACCGCCCAGCATGGCCATCAATGGCATCGCGTTGGCGGCCACGCTGTTCATCATGGCACCAGTGGGTTATGAGATCGCCGAGAGCGTCAAGGCATCGCCCCTGGACATGAGTAACGTGCAAACGTTTCTGCAGACGGGCAATGAGGCCATCACACCGTTACGCGCATTCATGCTGCGCAATGTGGACCCGGATATATTGACGCACCTGCTGGAAAACACCACGCGCCTCTGGCCTCCACAAATGGCGCAGGAGGTGCAACGCGAAGATCTGATCCTGGTGATTCCGGCTTTCGTGTTGTCCCAGCTGCAGGCAGGGTTCGAGATCGGCTTCTTGATCTATATCCCCTTCATCGTGATCGACCTGATTGTTTCCAACCTGCTGCTGGCGCTGGGCATGCAGATGGTCTCGCCGATGACCATTTCCCTGCCGCTCAAATTGCTGTTGTTCGTGTTGGTGTCGGGTTGGTCACGGTTGCTCGACAGCTTGTTCCTTTCCTATCTCTGAGTGGCGTATGGACCCGATTGTGCTGTTCAAGCAGGGCATGTTGCTGGTGGTGGTGCTGTCGGCACCGCCATTGATTGTAGCGGTGGTGGTGGGGGTGCTGGTGTCTCTGGTGCAAGCATTGATGCAGATACAGGACCAGACGCTGCCTTTTGGCATCAAGCTGGTGGCGGTAGGGGTTACGTTGATCCTGACGGGGCGCTGGATTGGCGTGGAGTTGATCCAACTGATCAACTTGACCTTCGAAATGATTGGCCGCTCGGCCCGGAACTGAGGCCTCACCCGTGTTGGCTTATCTTGATTTCCTTCCCAGTCTGATTATCGGCATGGCGCGAATCTACCCGTGCGGAATACTCGTGGCGGCGTTCTGTTTCCAGCATATACGCGGCATGCTCCGGCACATCCTTGTGATGGTCATGGCGCTGATGCCCGCGCCGGGTATTCATGCTGCGTTGACGGAGCATGATTACTCAGCGTTTGTGCTCGCTGCATTGGCGCTCAAGGAGTTGGCGCTGGGGGTGCTGCTGGGGATGTTGCTTGCGATGCCGTTCTGGCTGTTCGAGTCGGTGGGGGCTTTGCTCGATAACCAGCGCGGAGCCCTGGCCGGTGGTCAGCTCAATCCTTCACTGGGGCCGGATGCGACGCCGATAGGGCATTTGTTCAAGCAATTGGCGATTTTTCTATTGATGTCCACCCTGGGGTTAGGCGCGTTGACTCAGGTGATCTGGGACAGTTACCTGATTTGGCCACCCACCGTATGGTTCCCACTCCCGGCGCCTGATGGCATGAGCGTATTTGTCGGCCTGCTGGGCGACACGTTCACCCATATGATGCTCTACGCTGCTCCCTTTATCGCGGTGCTGCTGTTGCTGGAGTTCGGCATCGCACTGCTGGGGGTCTACAGTCAGCAGCTACAGGTGAGTACGCTGGCGCCACCGGTCAAGTGCCTGGCGGGGATCGGTATTCTGCTGTTGTATTTTGCGCTGCTGCAGGACTTGATCGTGGGGAGTATGAGCCAGCTGAGTGACCTGAAGCACTCGCTGGGCCTTTTATTCAAGGCTCCGATGCCATGAGTGACTCGGGGGAAAAAAAGCACCCGGCGTCAGCCAAGAAGCTGCGTGACCAGCGCCAGAAAGGCCAGGTCGCTCAAAGTCAGGATGTGGCCAAGTTGATGGTGCTGGCGGCCATCAGCGAGATCGCCTTGTTCACCGCCGATACCAGCTTGCAACGTTTCCAGCAATTGATGGTGTTGCCGATCTCACGCCTGGACCAGCCCTTTGTACGGGCGTTGGAAGAAGTGCTGATTGAAGGCCTGGTGGTGTTCTTCTCATTCGGCCTGCTGATGGCCGGTGTGGCGATTGCTATGAAGCTGATCGCCAGTTGGATGCAGTTCGGATTGCTGTTTGCACCCGAGGCTCTGAAGCTCGATTTCAATCGCCTCAACCCGATCAGCCAATTTAAACAATTCTTTTCTGCCCAGTCGCTGATGAATCTGTTGATGAGCATCGCCAAGGCGTTTCTTTTGGGGCTGATCGTATTCCTGGTGGTCTGGCCCTCTCTTGGGACGTTGATCAACCTGGCCAACAGCGATCTGCAAAGTTACCTCCTGGCATTGATCGCCCTGTTCCGCTATCTGCTGCATGCCTGTCTTGCATTGTTACTGGTACTGGCGGTTATCGATTTCACCTTGCAGAAGCACTTCTTCGCCAAGCGCATGCGCATGACCCAGGTCGAGGTCGTCAAAGAGTACAAGGATATGGAAGGCGACCCGCATGTGAAGGGCCAGCGCCGTGCGCTGGCGCAGCAATTGGCCCAGGAGGAACCGAAGGTCAAGCTGCCAAAGCTGGAGGAAGCCGACATGCTGGTGGTCAACCCGACCCACTTTGCTGTCGCCCTGTATTACCGCCCGGGCAAGACGCCGCTTCCGCTGCTGGTCAGCAAAGGTACGGATGCCGTCGCCCGCCAGTTGATTGCGCAGGCGAAGGCCGCCGAGGTGCCGGTCATCCAATGCGTATGGCTGGCGCGCTTGCTCTATACCAAAGCGTTGGGAGCAAGCATTCCCCGCGAATCCTTGCAGGCTGTGGCACTGATCTATCGCACCTTGCGTGAGCTTGATGATGAAGCCAAGCGCGAAACGCTGGAATTGCCTGAGTTGGAACGTCGCTGATCAGCAGGTGGAGCGTGTGTCCAGGGCTTGGAGATTGGCCAGGGAAAGCATCCGGCTGAGGAGTCCGTCGAGCGCATCGTTTGCAGCCGGCAGCGCGTGCCAGATTACCAAGGCATCCTGCGCGTCCAGGTAGATAAAACAACCATCGAACACCACGGCAAGCTCAAAGCGCCGCTCCAATACCTGCCGCAACTGCCCTGCCTGTAATGCTGAACGAGCGACATGCAAGGCCATGCCCGGGCGTTTGCCGGCGTGCAGTGCACATGCTTTGATACCGGGAGCGAGCATCAGGTGAGCGGCAGCGCCACTCACCAGATTGTCCAGAAATACCTGGCGTTGATTGTCGGGCATTTCCTGGCGGCTCATCGTTCCAGCGAGATAGTCTGGTAATCCGCACGTTCCCCGGCGGGACCAGGCTCGGCACGCATCTGCGGTGGCCACCAGATCACCATCTTGTCCTTGCTCGATTGTGGGCGTGAGCAGGAGTCGCCCTTGCAGGTGGGCGTGCAGCCGGCGACAAGCAGTGCCGTTGCGATCAGGGTGACGCACAATAAGCGGTGTTTCATGGCGTGGCCTTCTGAGCAGGAGTAATCAAGGAGGGGCGGGGCACGCTGAGGTGTTCGTCCTTCACCACCGGGCGCATGGCGATAAACACCTCGGCTTCTTCACCCGGCTTGAGCCAGGCGCGCGGCCACACGCTGACGGCCAGGGTCTGCGAGTTGCTGCATTCCTTTTCGTCGATACGCACGTGGCGTTTGACCTGGTTGCGCAGGACCACTACCGCCACGTTGTAGTCCGGTCCCGCATACCATTGGCTGCGTTCGGTGTTCAGCGCGAGCAAGTCGCGGGTGCTGCACAAACTGTCCAGCCCCAGGGGCATTGGTGCCGCCTTGAAGGCCTTGGGCACTTTCCCGCTGACCATGTGCGCCAGGGTACTGATGATGTCGCTGCGCTTGATTACCGGCTGGTGAGGGCTGTAGCGCCGCGCCAACGGTGCGAGGGCTGCCTGCAATTCGACCTGGTCGGCCTGGGGCAGGTAGCGCGACGGATCGGCCTGGTCACCGATGACGCGCGGGGTGAGGATGAACAGGCGTTCACGTCGATTGTTCTGCCGTTCTGTCGAGGAAAACAGCGCCTTGCCCAGTAGCGGGATATCACCCAATAGGGGGACTTTGTTGCGCTTGTCGCTGCTTTCGGTGACGTGGAAACCACCGACCACCAGTGAGCGTTTTTCCGCCATGACGGCCTGGGTGCTGACCTTGCCTCGGCGTACATCGAGGTTGCCGGGAGTGGGGTTGGTTTCGTTGAAATTGCCATCTTCGATATCCACCGCCAAATGGATCTGGTGGCTGCCACGGCTGGTGATGACACGGGGGACCACCTGGAAGCTGGTGCCCACGGTGACCGGTAAAATGGTTGCATTCTCCCGGCCGGGGGTCAGGTACTGGGTGCGGTTGAAGTCGATGACCGCCGGTTGGTTTTCCAAGGTGAGCACCGAGGGGTTGGAGACCATGCTTGCCAGCCCCTTGGCTTCCAGCGCGCGTATATCTGCGTAGAAGCGCTCACGGTTCTCAATCGACACCTGCGAAGAGGTGCCCGGTGCCATATTGACGCCGCCACGGAATCGGCTGTTCTGAAACCCCCAGTTCACCCCGAACTCTCGCAATTGCGTGCGCTCGATATCGAGAATGATCGCGTCGATTTCCACCAGTTTGCGCGCGACATCGAGTTGAGTGATCAACTCTCGATACATGCCCTGCCGCTCAGGCAGGTCATAGATCAGCACAGCGTTATTGCGTACATCGGCTTCGACGCGAACCCTGCTGGGTGAGACCGGGGCTCGCGAGGTGAGTGTCGGGAGCGGATCCAACGGCCCGGTGTTGACGTTTGTACCCAGCATCTGCCCCAGTAAGGGGTTGCTCAATCGGGGAATGTTCGGTACGAGCGGCGCAGGCTGTGACGGGGAGGGTTGGTTCAGACTGTTGAGGGTCGAATTGGAACGCGGCTCCAGCAATCCACGCAGAATGCTGGCCACCCCCGGAATAGTGAGCTTCTCGCCGCGGTAATCCACTTGACGATCCGTCGCATTGGCGAATTTAAGCGGGAAACTCAGCACGCTCTGCTTTTCATCCGGAGAGCGGCGCTGGGTACTGAACTGTTTGATCTGCTCGATATAGCGTCGAGGGCCCGAAACCAGTACCACGCCGTCTTCGGGCAACTCGCCCCAACCGAAACGGCTATCGAGCAGGCCAATATCGGTGAGCGCTTGCTTAAGGTCGGCAATGGTCTCGGAAGAAACCTCCAGGCGCGCCGAGTCTTGCTGGTCCAGCGTGCTGATATAGAGGGTGTTGTTGTACAGGTACCACTGGAAACGGTGTTCTACCCCCAGACGGTCGAGCATCGACTGCGGGGTATTAGCGCGAATCTTGCCATTTACGTTGCCTTCCAGCAGGCCCTCGACATGTAGTTGTGTCCCAAAGGTCTGGGCGAAATCCTCCAGCACTTCCCGGAGGGGCTTATGTTCAGCTTCATAAGCGTAGGCGGTGTTTTTCCACTCGGGGGGGATGGCCGCCAGTGTGTTCCCTGCTGGGATCAGCAGCCAGGAAAGCAGGATAGCGTTACGCCAGGGAAATCCCTTGGGCGAAGCACGGCGTAAGCGACTGTGCTCGTGGTTCTTGTTATGCATTGCCGGTTCTCTGGTTAGTACGACAGTGAGCGTAGTGAGGTGGGTTTGAGGTTTTGGGGGTGGCGAGCAAGGCGCGCGACTGTGGCGCGCCAGGTGTCGCGTTGGTTCAGCAGGGCTTCAAGGTAGCCGAGTACGTATGCCTCTCCCTGCCCACCTGGCAGTTTCTGGATCAGCCACAGCTCACCGCTGTCCGCTTTTTGAGCCAGTGCGCCATGGAAGTGATTCAGGCTGGCAGCGCCCAGGCGCATCCAGCGCTGCAAGGTGGCGGTGTCTGGGCGAGTCAAGGTCAGTTGAACACTCAGCACCAAAGCGTCTCCCTGACGATTCAGCATGATTTCGTCATCGCCCTCAAACAAACGGAGTTGTTCTTTGCCGCTGATTAACCAATCACGGACTAACGCTTGCATATTATTGGAAACTTTCAAAAGTGCTTTTGAGCAACATATGCGAAACACGCGTATGTTCCAGATATGCCATCTGGGACAGGGTGCTCTTTACTGCAAGCTCATAAAATAACTTTGCATCAGCCTGCTCTTGAGATGTGAGGGTATGGAGCTTTTTATAAAGTCTATGGGCATTTTTGGCGTTTTTAGAAAGCTCCTCTGGAAGGTTGTTGAAAATACTCATTAGTTACCCTCTTTATTATGTGGAGGTGCATGGATTAATAAGGTTTTGTCAAGGCTCGTTGTCGGCGATGCATAGCGGATGCAATTAAATGTCTATCCGGTAGTCTCTCCCATGATTGAAAAAGGCATCGAGCATTGAATTCCAGCTGATACGGAAATCACCCTCGTCGGTTTTCAATACAAGTGTCTGAGCAGGGATTGTTTCGTCGTGGTGAAGCTTCCAGAGCGTGGCTTTGTGATGGGCGAGATACTGTTTTACCTCCTCAAAGTCCTGGGGGTGACAGAGAAGCGCCGCGTCGATCTCCTGAATCTGGTCCGCCAGCAATTGCTTCAGCAGGGCTGACAGCCGCTGAGGGGCTACCGTTTCGCCAAGCAGGCGTCTAATTGCTTGGTTGGTGATCGATGTTGCGTACTCCTCCAGGTTGTCACACATCGCTTGACGGTCACGTTCCCAGCGTTTGAATTGGGCGTCTGCGCGTTGCCAGACATCCAGGGACGCCTTTTCCAGCAGAAGTTCGCACTGTCTCTCTGTCTGGTTTATCAGTTCATCGGCCTGTGCCTTGGCGTGGCTGATGAGCTGGTTGGCGTGCTCCCAGTTTGCAAGTTCCTCCCGGGGAATCAGGCAACGTGACAATCCCGCAGCATCCTTGGGCAATTCAACGGTGTATCGACATAACATCTCTGTTTTCCTTACGCGTTCGAGTCAAGGGACAGAGGGGCGTTCGCCGATGTCGTCACGCGCCAGACTACGGCTTGCCAGAGCGTGTTCAGTCGGCTGCTTGAGTTTTCGAGTGAGATATTACTTTTCTCAACCGCACATACGCGGTTACGGGGGAACCGCAATCGAAGGCGCTGCCACGTATCGGGTTCTATCCAGCTGGAAAGCAATTGCAGCGGATCAGCATCCGGCGACAGCATGGTAGGGGGCAACGCCTTGGACAAACGCATGCACCACAGATGCTGACTTTCGCTCAACGGCGGTGCGGCCTCGGGATTGAACGTGCCGTGAACCAGTGTCAGCGCCAGGTTGAGTTGCTCCGTTGATGCGAGGGCCAGGCGAAGTACGGTGGGGTGGGGGGCCGGAGGCAAGCACGCGGCAATGCTTGTGAGACCATCCGGGGCGGAACGTCTGCTGTGATAAAGCACGCTAATTGAAGTGTACTTGTCACCTCTCCAGTCCTCGTGAGCGTGCTCCCAGGGAAACGCCCACCATTCAGCCCAGGCCAGGCGTTCACTCATTGAATGATCGAATCTAGGCGTCATGAGCTGGGCCAATTGGTTCCTGCGCTACTTGCGGCCCTCGCAGAAGAGGCTGACGTCGATTGAGCAGGAACAGTGTACCGGCCACGGATGACAACACGCCGAGAAGTGCCGCGATAACGCTGCCTCGCCAAAAACCGAGATCATCGCTGGGCACCAGGAACGGGCCGAAATACACCAGCCGTTGCTGCTCCTGATAAGTGGCAGCAGGCACAAAGATCACGCTGAGTTTCTGCAGGTTATCCACGGCTGTGGTCATGCCTGGAATGCTGCTCGCTACCATCCTGCGAACGCGTGCGCGGATATTATCGGGGTCCAGGCGTGGGTCATGCTTAATGAAGACTGATGCGGATGCGGGCTGGACCGGTTCCCCTGGCGCGATGCGTTCCGGCAATACCACGTGTACCCGGGCAATAATCACCCCGTCAATGTTGGACAAGGTGGCTTCTAGCTCTTGGGACAAGGCATAAATGTAGCGTGCCCGTTCTTCCAGTGGGGTAGAAATAACCCCTTCCTTGCGAAAGGTATCGCCCAGCGTCGTCCGCGCCATTCTAGGTAGCCCTGCGGCTTCCAATGTACGTACGGCGCGTCCAATATCGGTGGCGTTGACCGCCACGACGACACCGTCTTTGGCCGGGATTTTTTGGGCGCGAATATGTTTATCTGCCAATTCCGCGACCACCTCATTGGCTTCTTGCTCAGAAAGTTGCCGATGAAGTTCAACGCGGTCGCTGCAACCGTTTAACGTGCATACAAGAATAAAAAGCAGGGCGGCGGGCAGGGATTTAATCATGTTCACTATTGCATGTTACAGATTTTGTCGATGCATTGGCTTGTCTTGCCAAGGCTCTTTACTAACAGTTGGGTAGTGAGCGCCACATTAGAGAGTTCGCGCGGGTACTCTCTGAATTTTTCAGAGTCCATGCCTTTACTTGATGATTTCAGCGCCCGCGCGAGGCGGTTTTTTTTATTTTCGATATAACTTGAATGCTCCGCCAGCATGGCTAATACAGCAGGGGGGGCGACGGCAGGCGTGCTGGCTTTCGAGCCTTCGAGCATTGACGCGAAGAAACTTACATCCGTGCTGGATATTGAGTTTTTCTGTGTAACATCAGTGCCTCCGCGACGCGTATTCAGCGTTGAAAAATCAAATGCTTCTATCTGCATATAGGGCCTGCGGTATGGGGGCTGAAGCAGGTTGGTGATAATGGCGGATGCCGCATTTGCGATTTAAGCTCATATGACACCTCCCCGGCTAATGAGCCAGGGAGGTGGTCCTGTTACGAGCGGATTTCTTTAGCTGCGGCGTACAAGCCAGTGATCATCTTTGCCTTCAAGCTCTCTTGGAAAGTCGCCTCTGCGACGGCGGCTGCGCGATCAGACGCGGAACCTGCACCACCTCCACCACCAGCTACCCCATCGGCACCACCGAACATCGAGGCGTTGTTGTATGCGTTTGAACCGTACGAATTACTACCGGATATACCAGCCATAATAAGACTCCGAGTTTGATGTTTTGAACGTTGATTCACTTGTCGTGAGTCAAGCTTCGTGGATGTCTGGAACTTTTTGTAACTTGAACCAGGCTGTGAGTAGGTGGTTCATGGGGCTAAACCGTTCCAAACAGGTTTGTGGCTATTTGTTTCTATATATGTGGTTTTTGAGTTGGAAGGATGGAGTTTTACTGAGTATTTAATAGTTCCCTTTGTCCTCAGGACAGTGGGATGTCCAATTTCTTCATCCTGTAGTACAGCGTGCGTTTTGCCATACCCAATTCAATCGCCACGGTATCCACGCAATACAGGTGGCGGTGCAGCGACTCTTCAATCAAGGCTTTTTCAATGTGCTGCAGGCGTGTCTTAAGGTTCACCTGGGCATCCTGCAGCTCGCTCACTGAGGTTGAAAACGGTGGCAGGCCCAGCACGAACCTTTTGGCCGTGGAGCGTAACTCCCGAACATTACCCTGCCAGGTATGGCACAGCAGTTGTTGCAGCAGCCCGTCGGAGGGCGGCGGGGCAGTGCGTTTGAACCGGTGGGCTTCCTGCTGAATCATCTCCAGGAACAACGGGATGATGTGCTCTCGCCGATCACGCAAGGCTGGAAGCTGGATGTTGACGACATTCAGACGGAAGTACAGGTCGCGCCTGAAGGTTCCGAGTTCGACCATCTGGTGGAGCGATTGTTGGGCAGACGCGATCACACGCATGTCCACCGGGATGAAGCGGGTTGAGCCCAGGCGCTCCACCCCCCGCGACTCCAGCGCGCGCAGCAGTTTGGCTTGCAGGTTCAACGGCATGCTATCGATCTCATCGAGGTACAGGGTGCCGAGATGGGCTGCCTCGATAAAACCGGCACGGGACTGGATGGCGCCGGTATAGGCACCGCTGTTGACGCCGAACAATTGGCTTTCGGCGAGGCTATCAGGAATAGCCGCACAATTGACCGCGACAAAATTGCCCCGCCGGGTCGATAGGCGGTGAACCCGCTGCGCCAGGGTATCTTTGCCAGTGCCGGTTTCTCCCAGCAACAGTATGTCTATATTGAGGGGGGCCGTGCTGCTCAGTGTGTTTTCAATATCCGTGTCTTCGAAGAGTGAAGTATCTTTTTCATTTTCTCCAAGGGTGGAGACCGACATCGAAGAGTTCTCCATTATCGCTCGACTTCAGTGTTGAGAGGACAGTCTATGCTCGTCAATCAGGAATGAGGGTATAGAACTTATACTGGGATATTGACGTAAGTGTGGGCCGGAATAATGTAGGAAAACCCCGGCATTATTGAGGTTAAATTGTGCAACTGCCTGGCTGCATTAAAGGCGGAGGGGGGTAAGTAGGGGAAGTCTGGTAGTGAAGTGTGAACGATGCTTGTCCTATGTTAGGAAGTTTCACCTACAAAAAAGCCGATGCAGTGCATCGGCTTTTTTATTTGTCGTAGACTTCGCAGGTAGCGTTTACACGTTAAACCGTAAATCTGGCCTGTAGGGCCCGTACTCTTTAGGTTCCACGTTCCGCCGCAAAAAATATAGTCACCTTCATATACACTTTGGTGCTTGCTACCGCTTCGCAGCCCTAGCTGCCCCGCGTCCTTAAAGCACCTTTGACCGAGGCTGTGAGTCACGGATTTTTGAGCGCGAAAATAATCAAGCCGGAATCCGTGACCTAGGAATGCCCGCTGCTGACACTGCATGCAACTGATAGAGCGCAGAGGTAGCCATGCAGATCATTCGCCGGAAAGCCGTTTGCAAAAAACTAGGGGGCATCAACCCTTCAACACTTTGGCGTCTTGAGCGTAACGACCCATCCTTCCCCGCTTCGGTGCAACTGAGCGGCGGGATAGTGGGCTGGTTCGAGCATGATCTTGATCATTGGCTCGAGTCCAAAACAGCTAAACGACACTCGACAACCGAATCCGCCGCTCGGCAGAACCCCTGAATGCAGAAGCCCGCTTTGGCGAGCGGGCTTCTGGTGACTACAGCAGGGGTGTGTCGCGTCCCTCAGCTTGGCGGTTGAGGGACGACATTACGATGCAGCTATCGACTAGTTAGCATCCTAGCTCCCATCCCTGCTGTCCGCAAGTAGGTGTGCTTTGACGCACAGAGGCGATTGTGCCCGATGGTAAATTCAAAAAAGCTCAGTCCGATGTTTCATCTTCATGACGGTGGGGGCGAGTCATATGCACTCAATCGGATTAGACAGATTGTTAAGTACAAGCCAGGGTGCTTTGGAGGTGAGGGATGACCTTCCACAAAGCCGCGAGGCTTTCACCTTCAGATCCCCATTCTGCGTTGCGCCGCCCCGCGCGGACTATGCCTGCCCAATACGCAGCCCCTAGACACCTCTCCAATCAACAGCTAAAGAATCCGCTCATCCGTTCAGCGTACGAGCGTCTTAGCAACATGGTCAGCTACCGAGGTCATTATCTGCGTCGGCTTGATACGGTGCACGGTGATCGACGTACCCGTGTTGAAAAATTTCAAGTGATCGAGCGAGTTGCAGAGCAATTGCTGGTGCGGTTGGACTTGGCCACCGGGATACTCGGGTTCATCGATCCTGAGTCCGGGCGCTACGTGCTCAACACCCAACGCAAAATTGCCGAGGACTCCGAAGGAGTCTCGTCACCGGTGCTTTGTCGGCTGTTCAAGACGCTCGACGAGGCTGGCTATGTCTACCGTCGAATTGAGCGAATCCGCCTTGATGAAAAAGACGACAGCGGTCTGAACTTGGTTCGTACCCGTGTTCTGATCCGCTTTACCAAGCAGTTCTGGAATGATTTGGGTCTGCGTTATGTTTTTGAACGCGTGCAAAATGCAGCCAAAAAGCGTCGAGATGCCCAACTACGTGAGATTGGCCAGCGTCGACTGACGGAGCTCGAGCGCCAATCCCTGGCTCAGCACCGTCGAGAGGTTTCTCGGAAGCGCTGGCAAGCTAAGCAAGCCCGTGAAGCCGGCGGAACCGGTGAGTTTCCTGGTACCCAGGCGGCTGGAGCACCGTCTTGCAACCTGAAGCCAGATCATGAAGTTGTCCCAGCGCGTGTAACGGGCAACGCGGCACTAAATGCCATAAGAGGATTGCGGGCTAGATAGCCTGCTCGCAGGTGGTTATCAATTCACCTAACGATATCCCTTGTCCTAACCTGTAGTGAACAGGCGTGCGAACTCTCTACGTTGCCTTACTTTTCTTCATCCGCTCAAGCGGAGGCTTTGTAACGACTGAAATTCATACGCGATAAAGGTGCTGAAAAAAGTACACACTTCGCGGCTGCTGTCAGGTCATCGATAGTCGAAAATCACTCATTCCAGTCGTCCCGACATGCACATCTGCGGGCATGCCATACGCGACTTCGGACGATTTTAATAAATGGAATTTTATATCCTCGTCAGTAACCCCTTCGGTAAAAAAAAGAGCTTTCCGAGGTGTTCAAACCTCGAAGTTCATTAATGCGCCGCACTTCGTGCCCATGGCACGGCGCGGAGTGGAGCCCTCACGATGGCGTGACAGCCCGTCTAAGCGGCGCAGGTGGATGAAGCTCACCTGCCCTGGCCTGCGGCCACCCCTTTGGGGCGCTAAGACACGGATAAATCGCCCCAGGTCGGCAAGCCGACCTAGTGCTCAACCGTGCGCGCTTGCGCACCGGCTTGATCAAGAGATATGGAACGCTTCAATCGTCGAGCGTTTTCAGGAGATACAGTTTTTCGTGGGAGTTGTCACGTGCCTGATCTGCATCAGATATTAATGGCGCCGGATAGCGAAGCCGGGATGGCGAAGCTGTCCCGATTGGATGTCCGGCCGACAACGAGCGGAGCGAGGCGTCAGCTCGGTCGCAAGAACAGGTACTGCCGATTGTTTGTGTTTCAGCGTGGATAAGACGCTTGCGCGCAACTTTCTATTGCCTAGTGTCATGTTTCACAAGTACCAATGAAAATCGGGTCTATGCCCATCTATTTGCCCCCCCGTTTGCGTCATTGACGAATCTTGTGGAGCGATTTTTTCTCAGCGCTGAGCGAGAAATGAATCAAGCGCCAGGCGCATGTCAGCGTGAAGGATCTGGAGTCCTCAATCGAGTACTACCTTGAAACCTGCAACCAGAATCCGAAGTCATTTCGCTGGCACAAAAAAGCGGATGAGATCCTTGGCTCCGTTGCTCGTGCAGCAAAAGCATTGGGGTAAGAAATTTTCCGTTCTACTACTGAAACACCACACTTGAGCCCTGATTGACATTCTGATGTGTACAGTTGAGTTACAGCCTGTTGATTCACTGTCAAAAGTCAGGGATGCTCGGGTCCAAGTAAACACCTATTGAGAAGAGACTATGCAAGCGCAGGCAGCGAAACCACCGCTTTATCGAGGCTTTCCACTTCCAATTCATGACCTGTCACCAAACGCATTTGAGGACTTTACTTATCAGGCGTTATCTCTTTTAGGAAAGAAACTAGATTTTCAAATGACGAGCGGCCCCCAACCATCGGGTGACCAGGGGTATGATTGTACTGCTAAGTCGACCTTAACAAACCATCTAATTTGCATTCAATGCAAAAGGTACGACGCCGCACTAAGTATAAGTGATGTCGCCGAAGAGATAATCAAGGTATCCCTAGATAAAGCTCTAAATAATTCAGACACAAAACATCAGTACATAATAACTTCTGGCGAAGTCAATGGCCCCTTGCGCAAAGCATATCGCCAAGCAAATTACACGAGCTTAAAGAGTGAATGTGAAAAAATAATAAACAAAGGAAAATTTCAGCCAGCTTTGCTTAAAGAAGCAAAGATCCTAGGCGTAGACCCAATCCAAATCGCCAATGAGTATTTGGATACATTGGAAAACCTCACGATTTGGTCCGGTCGCGATTTTCAGAACGAACTGATAACCATATGGAGTGAATTATCCGATATTTTAGAACAAAACTTTTTGATTGAGAAAATTTTAAAGGATAACCCCACACCAGATTTCAACCTCAAAGCTTATCTCAACAGAATTTCTTTGGCCGGGGATAATCTAACAGCATTAGCTTACTCTCCCGCTCCATTTCCACCAAATCTTAATAGTGAATATAAGCCAGCAGATCTTAAACAACAAATCATCACTACTGACAACATACTAGAGATCTTGAAAGCGGGAAACAATATAGCTATATCCTCGCCCGGCGGGAGTGGGAAGTCCTGTACCTTATCAATCATCACAAAAAAACTTGCATTGGAATCAGATATTCACTATCTGCCCGTGAATCTAAAGTTAAGAAGCTACTCAAGAAATATGCTTAATCATATGATTGAGCAGGAGCTAGGAATATTATTTGGCTCATGGAAGAGCCTACCATTTAAATTTCTCTTCTTGCTCGACGGGCTAGATGAGATGCTTCAGTGTGATACTCAAGCTTTCTTTGATGACCTTTCCGGGACGATCGATGATCATAGCTATATCGTCACATTGAGAGATCAGGGCTTAAGCATAGATACCCAGTCTAATAAATTAGCTTGTTGCCTATCCATACAACCCCTCTCATACAGAAGCGCGTTCAACATAGCTAGTTCGTTATTTAAGAACGAAGAGCTTGCGGAGTTCTATGATCAGTACAGAAGCAGGCTCAGCTCCGTTGACTTTGACTTCTTCTCATCCCCATTTGTTCTATCACGATCTATCGGGTATTACAAAAACAATAAAAAACTCCCCGACAGCACGGAAGACATCCTTGAAGACTGGATATCCAGCAAGCTAAAAAAAGACAAGGCTAGAGTTGTAAGCAGCGATATCAAATCCAATAAATTACCTGAAGCTCAAGTGATTCATGCATTCGCAACAGTGCTCTACAAAGCAACCTTTGGTCTAGGTGTGTCGTCAATACCGGAAGATAGCTACAATAATTTAATGATAGAGTGTTACGACGAGCTAATCAGCTCACAATCTTATCTTGCCAGAATCCTTAGCTTTGAGGATTTTATTAACCTGATAACGGGATACGAAATCTTATACAAGGGTAAAGACGATCACTTTTCGACACCACACCAAATCATTTCTGATTACTTGGCATCAAAGGCTCTTTCCAAGAATTGGCGCATGCATCAATCATCCGTATTCAATCATTCACACTATGATATCTGGCTATATTGCAGTAACTCCATACTGGAGAATGAAAAGGACGATTTTATAGACACGGTGTTAGGATTTGATATATTGCTTGCCGCAAAAATTGCTCGTCGATTCCAAGGCGGCCACTTAACTAAAGTTGAGAAGAAACTACTCGAACTTGAATCAAGTGAGAAGATCCTGACCCGAAGTCTTGCGATTTCCGCGCTAGGTATATTAGCTACGAAAAGTAGCTATGAAAGATTAAAGTCTCGTTCTGGAGAAGTGGACTTTCACCATTTTCATCAGAGGCAAAAAGCCTTGGCACTGGGCGGCGACTTAGAGACCCTTATAGATATCTTGGTTGAAAACGAGCCTCGCGCGCAATCCCCGGCTAAAATTTCCGGGGGTAGCTATGACCTGTGGTTTCTCTCACCTCCTACCGTAATTACTAACATCGCGAGAAGACGGATAAATGAGTGGAAAGTCGATGGCAAGACAGAATTATGCTTAAGCTTACGAACACTGGCATTGTTTGGCGATAGCTCGGACTGCGAAGCACTGGTATCTGTTTTAGAGAAAACTAATTACATGGGGGAATTCTATGATGCAACCCGGGCGCTTCTAGAAATAGATCGGTCACTGGCTCACGAGGTACTTGTTAGAATCAGCAATATTAACTCCGTAGCCGCATTCTGGGCCAAACAGGTCCTATCTTCATTAGGTATAGAGTTCGACATTACCCAAGAGTTTGATTACTTAATCGAATTGAGTTATGAGGACGAAGACCACTTAATACAAGAAGGCGTATTTCACACAATCCTCAAAATAGTTGAACTAATCAAGACTTCAAAGCTTGACAGCGAGAAAATTGAAACGCTTATTTCGACTTATCAACGATTGAACTTTAGAAAAGACTTGTATTTTTACGGCTTAATATGGAGCCTTGGACTAAGTGGAGGCGCCGGCTGTCTTCTCCCACTAGTAAGGCTGGCATATTCTAGAAAAGATCCAGACGAGATAAATTATGCTATTGGGTATCTTTCCAAGGCAGCCGACGCAGATATTGATGCTGACCTAACCACTCAAATTGACGAATATTTCAATGCGTTAAATGGGCAGCACGAAGGAATATTTTGTCTATATGTAAATTATTACTACAACAAGAACAAGGAATTCGCTCTAGATCTAATGAGGAATAAACTAACTGATCATCTCAAAGAGTTATCGCCTGATAGCCTATCAATTGAAAATTATAACTTCGGTAATATCTGTAAATATGATCTAATTTTTGATTTCTTATCGCTATGCAATGACGGTGAAGTTTGCCTAACGAAAGAGGACTCCTATAAACTTCTTCTTATAAACACTGATCATTCTGACCCCTCGTTTAAACTAGCTAAGCTCAAGGTTTTAAACGGGCTAAATAAAGAAGACCTTGACACCTACCTCAGTAAGGTGCGGGACAAAGGTGTTAGAGCATGTATTGCTAGCTACATGCTGAACTACGATCTGTCGAATACAACGCTATTGTTAGCAGAAGAATACTTCCCGGTCTTTTTCTCACACCAATTCTATTATCCAGCAATAATTTCTGTCTGCACCAGACATTGGGATGACAGCTTAGCTAAAATATTTCTAACATCATTTTGCGAATTCAATTGGCATCCCTTTCTTGCTCAAATGTTTGAGCAAAATACAAGTCTATTCCTTAAGTTGTTCACTAGTTCACAACTGGAAGAGTTTGAAGCTTCGCGCAAAGGCCCAGTGAACGTTTTCGTGGAGAGAACTTATAGAATTTTTCTTGAGAGCAAAAGTCTTGATATGAAGTAGACAGCAATTTAGCTCCTTTTTTGGGTTGTAGATGTTTTGAAGTCTGCAACCTTTGACTGGCATAGTTTTATATGCGACGCCTGTCAGTTTTCTAGAGATGATATGGATGGCTCAAAATGGGGTTTACCCTTTAAAAAATATAAAATCGACTGCGGTGAGTAATTAAGGACAGAAGGAGACGCCTCATGGATCTATATACGAAAAATGGCAAGCCCCTTCAAATATCAGGTAGTACCCTTCACAGCCGCTCTTATCGTCTACTCGCACGCATGTCTTTCGGGCATACGGGACGTTACGTTGGAAGCATAGTTACCGCTCCACGCATCGCTCTGGAGTTGGCTATCCCTTCTCATCAGCGACACTTAGGGCACAACAAGCAAGATCAGCGATATGGAGCAATTAACCATAAGAAAATTGAGGCGCTAGTAAGAAAGCATAGGCAGGAGAGAAAACCGATAGGGGAGAAATATCTGTAGATCCTAGCATATTTGCCATGAGTAACCTATTATTATGAAATAACACGTATAACCAAGAAGTTTACAGATCGCCAATGCTAATGAAAGGATGCTGCAATGCGAGTAACTAAAATCAAGATACAGAACTTTAGGTTGCTGAAAGATATTTCTGTTGACCTAGAGAGAAATCTATCAGTAATTATTGGGAAGAATAATACGGGGAAAACGTCATTTCTTCTGTGCTTGGAGAAATTCATAGGCAGCGCCGCGACTCGGAACACATTTACTTTCGAAGATCTCAATAGCGAAATAAAAGATCACCTATTAAAAGTAGTCTCAGGTACTGAGCCCAATGAAAATAGTATTGGTATCGCTCTTAAAATCTTTATCGAATATGATGACGACGACGACCTACAGAATATAGGTGATAAGGTCATCATGGATTTAGATCCCGATAACAAGATGGTCGTTCTAGCATTCGAATACAAGGTAACTACGGATGACATTCATAAGCTCGTGGAGGATTTTAATAAAATAACAGCAAAGAAAATCGCAGAGAAAAAAGCACAACTATCTCTTTTTGAATACTTAAGGGATCAGCATAGTAAATATTTTTTCATATCGCGTCGTAGCTTGCACTTTGATGTAAAAACAAAAATAGAGGATGAGAAAAACTTTGTAGATTTGGATTTGGAAAATATAAATCTTTCTAAAATAATAAACTTCAAATGGATCAGCGCGCGTCGAAATGTATCCAACAAGGATACGGATAATTCCCTATCACAACTTTCAGCGAAGATTTATAAAAAGCTCGAAGCCAGTAATCCCAACGAGTCAGTGGTAGAGGAGTTCAAAGATACGTTAACTAATACTGATGCAAAATTAAATATTGTATATGAGAAAATATTTGAGGGCGTAATAAGTGATGTAAAAAAATTTGGGGGAATGAGTCAAAATGATTCAGTTATCAAAATTGTGTCATCACTACAGCATCGTGATCTGTTAGAAGAAAACACTACTGTCATGTACGGCCTTGGGAATAGTGAGCACGATCTACCGGAAAATTATAACGGGTTAGGTTATCTCAACCTAATCAGCATGATATTTGAAATAAAGCTTAAGCTTCATGATTTCCATAAGGATCTAAACGAATCGCCATCGGATATAAATCTTTTATTCATCGAAGAGCCGGAAGCTCATACACATCCGCAGCTTCAAAGAATTTTTATAAAAAACATTAAGTCTTTGTTAAGGTCCGGCATAAAAAGGGCCGATGGCATAAAGCGTGATCTTCAAACGGTTCTTAGCACACACTCGTCATATATAGTATCTGAAAGCGATTTTGAAGACATCAAATACTTCAAAAAAACGCACAAAGGTGTAATATCAAAAAATCTGAAAGATTTGAAGGACTACTACGAAGACTCGCAACATTACACGTTCTTAAAGCAATATCTGACCATCCACCGGTCGGAGTTATTTTTTGCAGATAAAGCAGTTTTTATAGAAGGTGACACGGAGCGTGTTTTACTTCCTGCAATGATGTTAAAAGTCGACCAAGAAGATTTTGTAGAGGAAATAAAAACAGGAATTGTAAACAACATTCCACTTCTCTCGCAGAATATTTCCATGGTCGAGGTCGGGGCGTATTCACATATCTTCGAGAAGTTTGTGCATTTCATAGGGGTCAGGTCACTGATCATTACCGACATAGACTCCTCGGCAATGATGCCTTTGATAGATAAAAAAAGCGGGCAACCAAAGCTCGACAAAAATAAACAAGTGCGTCTAGGACTCCAGAAATGTAGAGTTCAACACGGCACGCACACTACCAATGCCTCTCTACGATTTTTTTATAAAAAAGATGATTTGGCCTTTTATCGAGATTTGAAGCCGGGTCAGAAAACCTTAGAGAAAATGGAAGACGCCCAGTGGTGTCCGTCTATATTTGGAAAGCTACTCTGCGCCTACCAAATACCTGAAACAAATGTGGAAGGGGAGGTCTATCATGCAAGAAGCTTTGAAGACGCATTCTTTCATTTGAATAAAAATTTTATTAAGAGTTTGGCTTTCGACGAAGATGCGAGTTTTATCGGAGATACGAAATTTCCATCGCTAGTGCAAACACACTTAAAAAGCTTCGCGAATGGAGTCACAGACGCATTCGATTGTGCAGAGGATGCAATAACAAGTAAGCCATCGTTTGCTATGGAAATTCTGCTTAATAGTACGATCAAAAATATAGTTGTATCAAATATTAACACCGCTAAACTTGAAGATTTCTCTATAGAGTTTTCTAACTGGAATACTCCATTGTACATCAAGGAGGCATTGCAATGGCTCAAACAAGACTAACACTTGAACCCGAGGTCCAAAGCATATTTGATCTAGTGGATCAGAGTAAAAATTTTTTATTGAGCGGTGGGGCTGGTAGTGGCAAAACTTACTCACTTGTTCAATTTATACGGCAAGCACTTGCTGAGAACCCAAAAAACACGATCGCCTGCATGACATACACTAATGCGGCCGTAGCAGAAATTCGAGGGCGTATCAGCGATCCTAACCTTCATATCGGTACAATCCATGAGTTCTTATGGGACCTAATTCGTCCATACAAAGCAGAGTTGATTGATACGTTGATTGCTTCGCTTAAAAGTGAAAATTTAACTAGTATTAAAAATCCAGATGACAGATTTAACCCAGAAGAATTAAGGGGGAGGGATGTTCAATATAAAGAATATACCTTGGTCAAAGAGGCTGTCGTTTCTCATGACGAAATCTTAATACTTGCTCATGACATGTTCAGTACTTACCCTAAGTTGAGCGATATCGCCAAGGATCGTTACAAGTTTATACTTGTGGATGAATATCAGGATACTTCTGAATTAGTGACTGATATTCTGTTGGTGCACTTTCAGAAAAGTAAAAAAACAAACATCATCGGCTTTTTTGGTGACGCGATGCAGTCTATCTATGACGACGGCGTAGGTGACCTGAATAAATATCGAAAAGAAGGTTTAGTCGAGGAGGTGAAAAAAATACAGAATCGACGAAACCCCAAATTGATTTACGAACTTGCGAATAGGCTACGAACCGACGGTATAACTCAAGATGCATCAAACGACGAAAATGCTCCGAACATGTCGAGCGGAAAGGTTGTAGATGGCGACATGAGGTTTCTCTATACCGCCACTGACATAGACAAACTAGATACGGTAAAAGACTCCCTTGGGTGGGACTTTACCGATACCAAAGAAAATAAGGAACTCCATTTAACTCATAACCTAATTGCGCCAAAAGCCGGATTTGCAGAGCTCATGCTGATCTACGATGGTGATAAAATCATAGCATATCGTAATCGTATAAAAGATTTTATAAAAGAGACAAAAATAGAAGTAGACTTCTCAGAGTTTTCCTTTGGTGAGGTGATTGGCCATTTAGTAGATGAGTTTCCAAGCAAGATAAAGGATGTTACTCCGACAAAAGGGATGAAGCCTTTTATTGACGGCCACCAAGAGCTTTATCAACAAGCCCTGGCCATGCCATATGTTACGTTTAGGCGTATGTACGTTGCTAAGGAAGCCCTTATCGACGACAAAAAAGATGATCCCAGTGCTACCACCAAAGCAGGAAGCAAACGAGATGCACTGATAAAGCACCTTTTTAAGATTCAAAATATTATCAATCTATACAAAACCCGACGATATAATGAATTTCTAAAGCGAACCGAATTTAAGATAAGGTCAGTCGAAGATAAAAGACGACTCAAACAGATCATCGATGAGCTGAGTGAGATGTCAGACCAACCTATTGGCGTGGTTATAGATCGAGCAGATGAACTTGGAGTCTGTAAGAAAGATGATAATCTTTCGATTTTTTTCTCTAAAAGCAGATACCTTTATGATCGGGTAGCTAAAGTGAAATTTGACGAATTCCAGAATCTTTTTAAGTATCTTGAGGGATATACTCCTTTTTCCACTCAGCATAAGATAAAGGGCGCTCAGTTCGATAATGTTCTAGTAGTTTTGGATAATGGAGGCTGGAATAAGTATAACTTCAGTTACATATTTGAGGAGGCTGGAACCGAGTCAGTTGTTGAGAGAACACGAAAGTTATTTTATGTCTGCTGTACTCGTTCTAAACGTAGTTTGGTAGTTTATTGTAGCAAGCCTAGTGCTAAAGCACTTGCAACCGCAAGGAAATGGTTTGGAGACAAGTCTGTACAATGTATCGATTGAGTTCTGAAGTAGATGTGTGCCACGCGATCATGTGTGGCACATATCAAAAAGTTAGCTATGTTTTAACATTCGCTGCATAGTTGCTCGACTGTTCCATCACTCAGCAGTTAATGCTGTCTAGTGTTCATGAGTGGGGCCCAGAGTTTAATAAGTTGTTTGTGATTATGACTTGTATAGAAAATATTGTCGTACACATGGGGCGCACCACTGGTATTTTTTGAGACGTGCGAAGAAATGCAGCATAAAATAACGCAACTAATGTAGCAGTACAGGTTGAGCCGATATGGCGCGGTGCTAGCATCCCTTAGGCTCTGTACGAAAATTAGCTGCACTCGGTGATGCTGCTTTAAAAACAGGCTCGTACGCCGGAAGCTCATTTACAACCCGTAAAGTCGAGCGCGACTCCGACCGCTCCTCGCCTGTCTTTTGTCTTGCCTGACCTTCGCACACTGATTTTTCCTATAGGGCTCAGGTTAGGCTCCAGTTGAATGATGCCCATCCACGTGCTGGTTCAGATCGCTACCAAAAGCTGTTGACACTAAATGTGCTGGGAAATGAGTCGTGTCTATAGCTTCGAATTTTTTCTAGCTATTCAACTCGTGGCATAAACACGGTTCTACTGTGGTTTAATCGGGGGGATACTATGGCAGGACTCTGGTAAGAGTACGGTTTGTTGGTGGTTAGATTGTGGCGGTTATTTATTTGATTTTGGAAAGAGTGGAAGCATTGTGGGGGGAGTGTGGAAAAAGTGTGGGGTTAGTTGCTGTGCATTGAATATTCATAAGCGTGTTGACACGCGTCGTGCGCCAATTTAGTTTCGAATACGAGGACAGGGTGTGGTTTGAGCTACCGCGCACTTCGTGCTGGTATCTCACCGGGGTTCTTCCTCGCTTCGCTCGTCATCGCCCCTAACCTGCCCTGCTCAGGGCTACGCCCCGAGACCCCTGCCGCTGTGCGGCCACTAGAAGCGGAGTTTGTTATGGCCTCAAATGGTCGTTCTGGTTCGAATACAAGGAAGCGGACTGTGGTCGTTCATACTCGCTGTCTGCCCGAAGAGGCAGACGCGCTAAAAGTTAAAGCCGAGAATGCAGGCATATCGTTGTCGATGTTTATTCGTTGCGCCGGATTAAATCGCCGTATACGGAATCAAACAGACCGTATTGTCTGTGCAGATATAAAGACGTTTGCCGCCCAATTGCGTAGTTTAGGTGGCTTGCAAAAAAAGCTATTTAATAGCAGTGGTGGTGCCTATTCACAGCAGACGTCGGAGATATTGAATGCGTTTAAACATGCCGTTGACGAGGCGGCATTGGCACTTAAACGCATAGCCCCAGACGTTGAGGAAGCGGACAGCGATGATCGCTAAAATCGGCGGCCGTCGAAGCGATGGAAAAACAAGCTTTCGTAGTTTGTCTAAGTACATTAACAGTCTTCGACATGGTGTTGATCTTGCGACTGGGGAAGTCACAGTTGCAGCAGTGGCAGTGCAAACAAACTGCCTTTCTGAAGACACTGCGTGGATTGAGATGTGGGGTACTTCTGTTCGTAGTACGCGCACGAAAGATCCGGTAATGCACCTTGTTCTGAGCTGGTCAGTAGAAGAGTCCCCGACCGACGATCAAGCTTTTGACGCGGGTAAACTTGCGCTCGCCGCTATTGGGCTTGACGGTCACGAGTATCTGTCGGCCGTACACCGTGATACCGACAATGCGCACTTGCATATCATGGTGAATAAGGTTCACCCGGATACACACCGAGTACCGAAAATGTCGTTTTCGAAATTCACCTTAGATAAGGCAATGCGACAGATCGAAATTGACCAAGGGTGGAAACACGATAATGGGCCCTTTTCTGTCAGAGAGGTTGACGGTAAGAAGTCTATAGATTGGACCCATACGAGTGCAGCAAACCGGCTCAAAGTAAGGGAAGGGACGCGCGCAGATCTGCCAGAGAAGGCCCGGCAGTTTGAGGTTCACAGCGGCAATGAGTCGTTAGCAGGCTATGCCAAAGGCCAGCCCAAAGATGATGCCGGGGCGCTAATGAAATCCGCCAAGGCGTCCTGGCAGGCGTTGCATACCGTACTAGCCACTCATGGACTTCAGTTAAGACCAGCAAATGAACGAAACAACGCTTTCTATGTGGCGTCGGTACGTGATCCCGCTCAAGCTCCGATCAAGGCATCTGACATGGGGCTGGGAGGGGGGAAACTTATAAAGCAGCTTGGCCCATACGAGCCACTTGAAACCAGGTATTTTGACCGGGAAGCGGTAGAGAATCGGACCTATAGCAAGCATCGCCCATTGCGTGATCCAACTAAGCGTGCCGAAAACCGCGAGAAGCGTGCCAAAGAACGCGCAGAGCTGCGCGGAAAATATGAAGGTTTTGTCGTTGAGTGGAGGGCCATGAAGGCCCCGGCTAAGGCTGAGCTAGCCAACACCCAGAAATTGCGGCGTAAAGCTCTCACTGATCGACTTAAGGCAGAACGTGAAGCCATCCGTCGAAGTGGGCTAGACGGCAATCATCGCAGAGCACTTCTATCGGTCGCAGCGTTTACTGCTGCGGCCAAACGAGACGAATTAAAAGTCATATTTAAGGCTGAAAATGCGAGTCTACGAAAAGAGAAATATCCATCTTATCGGGACTGGGTGGGAGATCGTGCAGAGGCTGGTGATCTGGCAGCCATATCGCAGCTTCGGGGCTTTGCCCACGCAGACAAGCGGAAGGGTAAGCATCCGCAAGAGCCGGACATTGCGAACGCACAGCGGGCATATTTTTCAGCTTTTTCGGATAGTGATCTTGACCCGGTGTGGCCTACGAGGCTTTCGGAGCGCGTTACATGGGCTGTCGATCGTTCTACAGGTTCGGTGAACTATTTGATTAATAACCGCTTGGCGTTCCGAGATGAAGGGCGGCGTATCACGCTCAACAATGACAGCCACAACGATGCGGACAGCATCGAGATGGGGCTGCTTCTTGCGAAAGAAAAATTTGGCGCTGTAGTCGTGCATGGCGATCAAGAATTCCGGGATCGTGTACTTGCGGTGGCGGCTGAGCGGCGGCTAGACGTACGGTTTGCCGATCCTGAGCTTGAGCAACGACGTAAGGACGCTATCAAGGCCGATATAGACCAAAAGCGTCAGGGTGTTGTGGAAGATCAAAAGCAGGTCGATATTTTGCGGACGCAGGCGGAGTCCAAGATAGGAACCCAGCAGCCTGGAATGGTGCGAGACGCGGCAAAACAAGTTTTATCAGCAAGGGAGCCGGTCCGGCCGGTCCGTGACTATGTAGAGATGGAAGCAATCGATGCCGAGATAATTCGGTATCGGTCTAAGCTGGATTGTACATTCCGGGAGTCGTTGGGCGAACGTCCAGACCCGGAGAAGGCGGGCAGCTTTATTAGTCGACATATGGCGAAAGGCAAGGCCATGCAGTGGGACGAAAATTTTGACAAGAATGTGACCCGTCCATTGGCGGCGCGGCGTGAGCACTTAAATAGCGATCATCCCGATGCCGTTAAGCTTAGAGATGATGCTTGGAACCAGGCAATCATAGAACACGATTTATCGGTCATTGATTGGACAGAGAAGCGCGATTATGCGAGGCAGACACTGATGGTTTTTCACCTAGATAGCGAGCCTGCGCCGAGCCAGCACGATCAGCGAGCCGCGCGACAGGCACAGCCTCAGCGGTTGCGACCGCGTCAAGAAGAACAAGTTCGCGAACGTCAGAACTCACTCGACCGAGACACGCCGGACTTGGATATTTGAGGGCTGGATCATGTTAGAAAGAATGAAGTATGCATGGCGGTTCGACCCCGACGCCCAGGAGTTCCACGCTGTTCTACCGCTCATGGTGCGGAACGATCCCGACGCGTATTACGTCATCCGGGACGGTTTGGGTGATTTATGGGTGCGCGATCCTTGGGGTCGTGAGTGCCCGGCACATTTTGAATATGTAGAGGTATACGGTATGACATTCGATAGAGAGCAGTTCGACCCGGAAAGGGTAGATGGTCAGCGCATGACCAAAGAGCCGCCCTTGCGGTCGTTGTTTTCGCTGCTGCCTGAACAGGTCGAGGAATTGCGGGCAGAGATGAGGCGGGATGGTCAGTGGATGCGCGAGCAACTGAACACCCGTCGTGGCAGCTAAGCAATGTCGTCATTTTCGTTGGAGAGCTTACTGCGCGCTTGCAAGGCTTTGTAGCGTTCTACGAGGGAGCGGTAGGCACACTCAAGTGGGGAGCCGAGCTGATCGAGGTTAGACATTATGGGCAACCCCTCTTCTGGCGCAGGTAGGTCCATTGCAGGTGGGCGACCGCGCCCTCGCGGTGGTCGCTCCACACCGGCCTTTTCCAAGGCTCGTGTAAATGCGTCTAGGGCCGACCAGATGGCGGCCGTTTGCGCCTCATTGGCGGTGGGTGCATTCTCAGCCAGCGCCGCCGCCGCATAGCGCAGTGTGAGCGGCAAGGCATTCAGCGAAGCCTCAAGCTGCTTGCGTCTGAATCCAGCATCGTGAGACTTCTTCCACGCCTTCCACTCCCCTATTTCAACCTCTGTCAGTGATCGGACAGCATGCTCCGGTAGCTCTGTATCCCATCGACTAATCGTGCAGACGTAGCTTTGCTTTTGATTGCCGCCTTTTGTCGTTTCATTCAAGAGGCGAAAACAAGTCACAGGGTTGCCGATGTACTGGATGCCTAGTGTTTTGCTGTTCTGGTACTTGAGCTTAAATCTCAATTTTTGCCATCTCTGCTAGCAGGTTATGGAGTGCCCTGAGTCTAAGTTATGCCCGATTTTTAATAAACATTATTGTGATCGCTTTCTTTAGCGTCTATTCGCGTTATTGAAAATATATTTAAGCTAATAAAATCATAAAGTTAACTAAGTGCTTTCCGAAAGTTATGGACTATAGTCCATGTGCGAATTTGGCCCGTATTTTAAAGGAGGTTTTTGACCTATAGACTTAATTGTAAATATCCCACGAGGCTCTACAAATGGCAGGCATGCCCTTTTCACCGTGCGGCACTACGGACGGCGCGAGCGGTTGCTCAGACGCAAGTGTTGGAGTGCTTCAAGCTGTCTTTGGGCCGGTCATTGAGTCTTTGGCACAAGGCAGTGACCCGGAAACCGTTACTGCTAGCTCTAACGTGCTGGCCTCGATGTTCGTGCAATACAACTCGGGCCTGATGGTGCTGGCCTCCTTATTCGTTTCGTATATCGCCATTGTCGGCGTCGCTAACACGGCCAATGAAGGCGAAGCGATGGGCAAGGCATGGAGCACGCTTTGGACTCCCTTGCGTATCGTTTTCGGCGGCGGGGTCTTACTGCCCGCATCAAGCGGGTATTCATTTATCCAGATCATCGTGCTGACGATTGGACTTTGGGGCATTGGCTTTGCCAACGGTGTGTTTAGAGCTGGTGTTGAAAACGGGATCGTTAATGGCTCACTCAGCAGTGTTAGCAGCCAGCTTGGGTTTGGCAGCGGTGCGAAGCCTAACCCCAACTATCCTTTGTACGACATTCGCCAGTTCGGCCAAGCCTATCTGGCGTCCAGCTGGTGCGCCCGGTCACTGAATGCGATCTATGGCTCGCTTGACCAGCCTACTGCCATACAGGCGCTTTCCACGCCTGACTCCAAGGTGGATGACGGCGAAGGCCGACAGGCGGCGACCTATCTTGTCAAGGATCGCAATGCGGCCACCAACCTTGGCGGTGGCACCCCAATTTGTGGGGCGATCAAGGTCTATAGCTTTAGCGCTCCTGCGGAGCTGGTGACGACCTCGACCTCTACGGGTTCTATTTTCGATCCCGCTACGATCACGAGCAATAAAGCCGCGATGCAGGCGGTACGGCATGCCGCGCTTAACGCCAAGATAGTCGCCGTGAACAAGGTGATGGCCGATATTGATGCATGGGTGAATACCTGGCCCACGGATATAACCAAGACCGGCTGGGATGCCGTTATCAGTGACCGCTTTAACACCATTATCAATCAAGCTCAAAATACGCTTACTCAAAATCTAACGTCGCAAATGACGAACGATACGACGCTACAGAAAATAATGGCGAAGTACGTCGAGGATGTGACTAAAGACGGCTGGGCGATGGCTGGGGGGGTTTATCAGCGCCTCTCTGGCATTCGGCAAGAAATGGGGGCTATTTTTGCGGAGCCTGTTGCGGTTGCAACGCAGCCGAATCTCAACATGCTGCCGAGCGGCGCGGCGGGCCAGTTGGCGTTAAGCAGTTATCAGACTATCTATCAGGCGATCATTAGCAAGTCGCTCGATGGTTCAAGCTACAAGCAGCCCGTAACGCCCAATGCAGCGGACATCAAAGCGGCTTTAGCTCCGGCATCGCTGGATGATTTGAACATCGACACCTTGGGTAGTCGTGGCGATAGCATTATGAGCAACTTTATTGGCTGGGGTATGGAGCGAGTTACGGCCTCGTTGATTGGTACGGATGGCGACGTCGATGCAATCGCCCGGATCAAGACCACTGGCGATATTCTGGCAATCATGCAGGCGTCCGCTATAGCAACAAATCGCATCGTGCATACCGCGCTATCAGGCGCCAAAGCGGTAGCTGCTGGGGTTGGCTCAGTATCGTTTTTCGGAACTAGTATTGATGCAACCCCGCTTGCTGATACATTGCTTGAATGGGTAATCTATAATTTTTTAATGCCACTCGTTGAAGTCGCTAATTGGGTTGGAGTATTAGCGTTTTACTTCGGTGTTTTTCTACCATCCCTGCCCTATACCATTTTTATTATTGCCGTGGTCGGATGGGTTCTTGGTGTTCTGCAATCAGTTGTGGCGGCGCCACTTTGGGCCCTGATGCATATGACGCCTGAACGTTCGTTTGTAGGTTCGCAGACCCAAGGTTATTTAATGTTGTTGTCGCTGTTTGCTCGACCTGTGCTGATTGTTTTCGGTTTGTTTGCAGCGATGGCAATAGCAAATCCAATTCTGCTTTATATCAGTAAAGCATTTTGGGCGATGCGCGCGGCCAACGTGACAAGTGCGGAATCTTTGGGTTGGTTTGTCGAGTTCTTCCAATGGCGCAACTGGCTCATCATGTACGGCCTGTTATTGCTGCCTGTAATCTACATGATCTTTGGGCTTTCGCAGACGTTACCGGATGTGGTCTTGAAATGGATTGGCATCGGCATCGACTCTATGGGGTCGACGCAGGCCACTAACGAGATGCGCTCTAACACCGAGAAATTTGGCCCGAGCAACTTGGGCGGGGGCGGCGGCGGGAAAAAACCAATTCCCGGTGGTGGATCATCTGGCCTTCAACACGAAGGTGGTGATGGCGGCGGTGGTCGTGGTGGCCAGAACGGTACACCTAAGTTGCTTAGCTCGGGCCCGCAGGGAGTCGTTCCGTCGGGGGCTGCCGATGACGGGCCTAGCGGATTCGGTGGCGGGTCGTTTTACTCTGAAACTCCGCCGAGGCCTAGTGGCCGAGATAGCAACGCTAACAATAACAAGCCGATAATTACTTGAAGGGACTAAAACTATGTCTTATGACTTTAACGCAGAGACCACTGGGGTAATTATTGGCCGCAGACAGGGTTATCAAAAGGGCCGAAATGAAGGTTATGACGCAGGGTTTGAGGATGCGAATAGCCAGTGGATTGAGGTAAACAACAAATGGAAGGCCGGCTATGCTGCGTTGCAAAGAGAGAACGCTCACCTATTGACGACAATTCAAGAAGCAAATTATGCGATTTCGAGCCTTTCAATTATCTCCATGAGCACGATGCACGTATTAAAGAGTGCTGCCCAAGCTACGATCACCAAGCTTGTTTTACATTACTCCGATCTTTCTAAAAATTGGTTAGAGAATAAATATATTCGTGTGCTGCCTGCTGATGAGCCCGTGCTGCAAGAACTAACGCCACATACTGTAGCGCTCATGAAAAAATGGTGGAATCAGACTGTAGAGGCCACCAAAGCAGCGCCCAGAAAAAGCGATAACGACAGCGATCCGTCGCCGTAATTATCCGGCCCACAAGGGACGGTAATTTGTACCACTGACCCCGGAGGTCGAAACCATGAAACAAGGATGCAAGGTAGAAGAAACCCCCTCTCAGAACATCATGGCGGTGCTTATCGCTGTAGCTGAAAAAGTTCTGGCTAATATCTCCGTGAAACGTTGCCGTCGCGCGCGTCAGGTGCTTTGAAATGACAATTTTGAAAACTGCAAAGAATGCCGCAAAATTCACGTTCGTTTCTATACCTCTTTCGATATTTGGATGGCGCAATATCTCGTCGAACCATCAACATTTGAAAGACTTGGTGAGCACGATAAGAAACCCGCATTGCCCGATGTGCGACAAGGGTGTGATGTTTGTTCACAAGGATGCAGAACCAGACGAAAACGCGCTCTATCCCTGGACTTGCTCGGGCGGTTGTGGCTTCGGGGTCTTTACGCTGCGCGGTCAAGATTCAATCAATAAGGTGCTGCTTCCGCTCATCACTAAAAAGGGGCGTGCCCAACTCAATGGCATGAGTGAAGAAGAGCAGACGGGCCTAATCAAGTCACACACGCGACAATCGCGCATGTTCTGGGTGTTTGCCGTGCTTTGTCCGCTTATTGCTTTGTACGGCCTTGCAACAGGTAGTGCGGCCTCAACTGGCATCAGCATTTTGTCGATGACACTGCCCTTTTCGATCCTCGCTATCAAATGGAGCTATCGAGCATGGCAGGTGCGTACGGGTACGCTGTACGTTGAGGGCGCATTCAAGCAGTTCGTGAAGCGTGGCCTTTGGATTCCGGGGGTGGAAATATGATTGCGCACAGATTTGTCGAGGGCGAGCTGGTGATCGAGGATGCCAACTACTGGGCTGCGCTGGAATATGCTGCGGATCAGTTCTTGGCTCGTGAGGAATCCGCCCGGAAGAAAATGGCCCATCAGGTTGGTTCCAGCCGCTCCGCTAGGGCCATAAGGGCTTTGCCCCTCTGGAAACCCCAGATCTACCTTGCGACGCGGCGGGAAGCTGATGGGAAAAGCACCCATCAGCTCCCTTTGCGGAGGTTGGTCTCGTTCCACCTGTGTCAAGGGTGAAGGCTTCGCCCCGGCGCTCCGTTCATCGGGCAAGCCCGATGAGCCGGTGCGGCGGCCCTTGACACAGTTTCCACTTCGCTAAACACCCGTAGCATCGTTGAGCTGAATGACCCCCTTGTCATTCAGATGAGCATTTAAGTGGGTCCGTAGATATATTCACGCTGAAACACAAATAAATCGTTCTTGAGCTAGGGGTAGCTCATCTGTGATCGCTAGCGATCATGATGCCATTCTGCGTAATTGCATGGACTTGACCACTCATTTGCATCCGTGCTGACTAACCGTTTGCATTCGACTTGACCAGCACACGCCGTTGTGAAGATCGGCAGAGAACGGCCATTAGCAGCCACTCCGATAGAGCAACAGCCCGTCAATGGTTGCTGCTACGGCGCTCTCATACGACCAAATTTGACAAGTGCGGCGCTGGCCCGCTTGAAGCTTGATTCCGTTTTCCGATGCATTTCTTCGCGGCGGTCTCCTCAGAATGCGTGTGGCCGTGCGGATTCTGAAAAAGCTCCTACTCTCAAAGCGTCGGTCCAGAACGGAGCAGTCTGTTAGCGCGTACCGTAACCAGGCGGCCTTTGAGGGGGGATGAACTATGACGGGTACAAGATCAGCTTACACGTTCAAAGGCCAAATATTAGCATCAGAAAAAAAATACAATTCAGGTAGTGGAAATAGATCAAAGTCAGCTGCTCAAACGCTTGCTGAGGTTAGACCGCTTTTTGAGCGAACTGGGATAACTAGGCTTGCAGATATAACCGGGCTCGATCGAATTGGTTTGCCTGTAACGTTAGCAATTCGTCCCAATAGTAGGACTCTCTCCGTATCATCAGGCAAAGGGCTAGACCTTGATTCGGCACTAATTTCTGGGGCAATGGAAGCTCTAGAGCTATACCACGCTGAGTACGCAACTTTGCCTACGTTCATCATGACGTATGAGGAAATCTCAAATAACTATGCTTCTATTCCTCGTGAGCTTCTCCCTAGAAGAAAAGGCTCTCTCTTTAATGCAAGATGGCCTGAAACCTGGACCTTGGGTTGGGATATATTAAATGGAGAAGAGGTAGCCATACCTATTCAGTTGGCTTCAATGGCGCCTCAAATTTATGCAGGAAACCTACCTACAATAGCCTCATTTGTAACGGACTCAAATGGACTGGCATCAGGAAACAATATTACTGAAGCAATAATGTCAGGCTTATATGAGGTAATTGAGCGAGACGCGATAGCGTTGCACAAATGCGCTTCAGAAAAAAAGGGGCGGCTCGTAAATAGCATTGATATAAACACCATTCCCTACCCGCGCATACATGAAACCTACTCTCGAATTCGGTCGGCCAACTGCGAGCTTTTAATTTATGACTGCACAAGTGATTTAGGTATTCCAACATACAAGGCTGTATTGCTGGATAATCTGGGTGGATGTACCTCTGTAGTTGAAGGATTTGGAAGTAACTTAAGTCATGAGACGGCTTTGATCAGGGCTATAACAGAAGCTTGTCAAGGAAGAGCTGTCGTTATTTCCGGGGCTAGAGATGACATATTTAATTTCTCATTAGACAAATTGAGGGGGATGAATTTCTCCATTGATTTCAAGACCGTTATGTCGGAAGTGCCCACTAAATTCGTACTTCCCAATAATTTTCAAGAATCAGTCGACCTCAGCTTTGACTTGGACTTTATTATAAAAAGACTAAGGCATTCGGGAATAAATCAGGTTGTAGTTGTTGAGTTGGATATTTTTGATTGCGATCAAAGTTTCGCAAAAATAATCGTGCCGGGGCTCGAAGGGTATCCATCTCACGGATATGTTCCTGGCAAAAGAGCGGGCGTGCTTTTATCTAGCCTCTCTGCTGGAGAGCAAGTTACAAGCTGTTCTTTTCCAACAATGCATTTGCCTGCGGGAGGAATGCCATTATGAATGATAACTGCTATGTTTTTTTAGGTCCATCACTAAATAAGCAGAAAGCTTCATCAATACTAGATGCCGTGTACTTACCCCCCGCAAAACAGGCAGACATCCTGAGTTTGGTTCGAAATAATAAACCTCACAGCATTGTGCTGATTGATGGGGAATTCGGTCAATCCTTAAGCGTATGGCACAAGGAGATTCTCTATGCTCTCGACCAAGGCGTCAAAGTTTATGGCGCAAGTAGCATGGGGGCATTGCGTGCAGCCGAACTTGAAAAGTTTGGAATGCACGGTATAGGTAAAATATTTGAAGATTATAGGTCTGGCGCAATTCTAGCAGATGACGAGGTGGCATTAACTTATCTGCCCAGCGAACTTGCTTTCTCCTGTGTAACTATCCCCATGGTCAATATCCGATCAACTTTAGATCGCGCTCAGTCGTTAGGGCTCATCTCATCAAGGGTGAGCACTGAGCTAAAAAAAATACTTCACTCAGTTTTTTTTGCTGATCGAGACCTAAAAGTAATCGTTGAGATTTTAAATAATGAGGGATTACCTACAGCGCTATCAGAGAAAATTTTTACCGAGTTGTATATTGACCAAAAACAGATTGATGCCATCGCTGCATTAAATTACGTAAACGATAGGCATGCAAACAATGACACCCCCAATAAAATTACATCATTTAAATTCGAGCGGAGTTATACTTTCGATGTCTTGGAATACCAAGATTGCATGAATCACGACGGCGTACGGTTTCGCGAGCTAGCCAAATACATTTCATTGCACCATAAAGATCTCGAAACTCTATCTATGGCTGCTTTAAATCGAGAAGCCACTCTTCTGCTAGCGACAACACTAATGATTGGTGTTAATAACAATGAAATAGAGGAAGAGGTGGGTCGTTTCAAGAAAAAGCACGGAATAATAGCAACTGCTTCTTACCTGCACTGGCTTATCGAAAATGACATAAATGAGGAAGAATTTGAAAAATTGATGAAACAAAATGCTGTAATTCGAAAGCTACAGACTTGGCAAATCTCGAGACAGGCAGCCAAGGAAACAACAAAATTACTCCTCGATCAGTGTAGGCTTATGGGTGAATATAGCGCATGGAGTGTTCGCAAGAACAACTGCAAAAACATCAATAAGGATTTATCCAAAGACTTTCCAAGCAAAAGCTTTTCGGATTCGAATAAAGAGCTTTCCGAAATGTTTTTATACCATGTTCAACGAAGAGGGATGCCTATGACGACAACACTTGAAAAATGGATGATGGAAGCTTGCTTCCAAGGACGCTCTGATCTTTACCATGAGTTAAGAAAATCTGTTGGCGCTGACAAAGCATTAGACGCGCTAGCGTTAGAATTTGCATCCCTAATCAGAATATAATTAATTTTGGAGGTGATTATGTCCAAGGAAAATGCACTGGCTTTTCTCGAACGCCTGGAAAAAGATGAAGACTTTAGAAAGGCGATAATTAATGCTCGCAAAGTAGCGTCCCCACAATCGGCTGTTGTTCCGACTACGGACGAGTTCGTTACATTGGGGTTCGACATCAAGGATATGCACGAGGCCATGTACGAGCGCGGCACGAACCTTTCGATTGATGAAATAAAAGAAATAACGGGGGGCGCAGCAAACCTTGTAGATGACAAACTTGAAGTCATAGCATTCATGCATGTTTACGGAGTAACGAAGGCTGAGGTATAACGGGAAATTAACTATTGCGAGAAGCGGCGTTATAATTATTTTTCCGGCATTGCCCCTATAATTATAGGTAGTATTTCTCTCCGCATCTCGCACTTCCTTCAGTCTCGCCCCAGAAGACTGAAGTTTCTCCACCGACAGCTTTGGATCTTGAATGTCGGTTGCTGACTGCAGACAATAACGGCAGATTCCGGCCAACAGCTGCCAGTCACGAGAGGCCTTTTTCGACCCATAGCGGATGTTCATCCTCAGGTCGCTGACATCTGCTTTGCAGCAGGAGCGGCCTCTCACCTATTCAAGCTAGACGCCTGTAAACTCCCGTTCAACGCTTGGCTTGGCTTGGCTTGACTAGACGGAGCCGGATCGCAGCGTGGATTGCCGCCCAATGAAGGGCTATAAGACATCATGTACCTCGCGTTCCCTGCTCCAGAATTTGCACTTCCAGGGGTAACGTTTTCACGAGATATCGTCCTCTAGCCGCCGCTTGAAACGCACGCGCGACGAATTTGTTTGGCCATCGAAAAGGGAGGTTTGGTTTGGCGACAAGAGCTGGCTCTCATGCGGGACGTGGGTTCCGATATCAAGATGCGGTTGCGGCAAGCCTTGCCGTGGAAGGCTTTGTCGGCCAGTTTGGGTACGGCAGCATCGTTCCTGAAGGGGGCGACGATCTTGAGCTCCGGACGGCCAGCGCTAGGACGCTCGCGCAGGTCAAGTCACGACGCGACCACATGGGCCCGTTTTCAGCTCGCTCAGTGGCGGGCTTCGTCATGAAAATGTGGGATGGAAAAGGGCTTCAACCTGACGACCAATTTTTGCTGGTGCTCGAAAGCAATGTTGGTGAACGCCGCGCTGCCATCCGCCAGTTGCAGGACCTTACCGCCTATCCGACCGTAGTAGTTGAGCTGAAGGGACGCAAGGGGTTGGCTGGCCTCATTGCGCGAACCAAGGTGCTTGTGCTACCCGACCCTCGCGGAAGCGCAGTAGCCCAGATTTCGGCCAAGCAGGCCTGCACGTTCTTCGAAGCCGAGATGTACTTCGCGGACCTCTTAGGCGTGGTGGGGCATCTTTCTGACGAGAACGGAACACGCGCTGCGAACGCCTATCTCGGGCTTGCCGTGTCTGATATTCAGCGGCGGTTCGACGCGCTACAGCCGCTTATGACATCAGCGGTAGTCGAGGCAGCGCTAACCGAGGGGTTTTGTTCAGCTGTGGATTTCCTGACGCCCGATGAGGATCCGCTGTTCTACCTGGGTGTCGATGCGCAGGCATCGCACGTAGCCGCAGGACTCGTTGTGGAACGCCCTGAGCTCCGTGCAGCCGTTCTAGAAGGACTGGAGAGCCGCAGAAACGCGCTCATTCACGGCGCTTCCGGCTCCGGAAAGTCAGCAGTCCTTTGGGAAGCCGCGTACGCCAGTCGTCACGCAGTGCGTTGGTTTCAAGTTCAGCGCCTGCCGCCGGCAGCCATTGCGTCACTTGTCCAGCTCGCGCGCTCCAGACGAGCGACTGCAGATGCACCCGTCGGCTTCATCATCGATGACGTGGGCCGAGGGTTCTCGGAGGGTTGGACCGCGTTGACTGCGGAGGTAAATCGCACTCCCGGGCTGCTGCTCTTGGCATCTGTACGAGAGGAGGATCGCTACCCGCTGGTAGATAGCCGTCGTGCTGCCCAGATCAAGGTTCAGGGCGACGACACTCTGGCTGAACGAGTGTGGCGAGAGCTGAGGGATAGAGGGCAAACCGCTTGGCAAGGATGGCGAGAACCTTGGAGGCTAGCGGCTGGCCACCTGCTTGAGTACACCCACGTGCTTACCCAGGGACATCGATTGAGCGAGACGCTGCACGCGCAGGTTGCGGCGCGTATTAACGACGTCACTCGACACGACGAGCTGGATGTCTTGAGAACGGTGGCTTGTGTGAACGCAGCGGGTTGCAGTGCCGAGGTGTCAGAGCTGCCTCGCGTTTTGTCCAAGCCCGCGACCACGGTCTCGCTCGCGCTGACCAGACTCAAGGATGAGCACCTGGTTCAAGACGCACATGACGGCAGGATGGTGGGGCTGCATGAGTTGAGATCTGCAGAGCTCCTTCGCCTGTCTCACGAGTTCCCACCGCCCTTGTTGTCGACTACGGCCGCAACTGCGGTTTGGCTGGTGCCGGCATCCGAGATGTCTCGGTTCCTCGAGCGCACTCTCTCTAGGCACGAGGGATGCGATGATGAAGTAATTGAAGGTCTGGCGCTTAGATTGAAGGCAGCACCGACACCGGCGCTCCTCAGCGCGATTCTGACGGGGCTGGACCGTACGAACGCGCATCGGGTGATCAGACTATGGCTCCAGACCGCCGAAGCACAAGCGATGGCGAAGTCGTTGCAGGGAACGCCTGCTGGACTAGCAATTGGCGACATCGAACCACCGGATATCGGTCCGATGGTACCTGCATCCCGACGCTTCACTGAAATCAGGACTGACGTTATCGCTTCAGGTTTGACCGCTCGCTTTTTGGCTCGGTTAGCTCCAAGCGATCTGCGCCGCGTGCTCCAGGCGGCGAGCAGCGTGGGAGACTTGACCCGGCTCATGGCTTCGCTACTCGGTCAAGTCATCCCGACTTCGCACTTGGGTGAGCTGGCCACTTTTCCCCCCCCGCTCGTCGACGCGGACTTTCAAGCCGTAGTTTCGCTACTCCAAGTCACAGCAAGGGTCGACAGGGCGCTGGCGATCAGCTGGGTCAAAGCAGTAGGGCAAGACGCGTTGTTCCAGCGCTTCTCCGACAATGTGGCCTGGGCTGAGGCACCGAGTCTGAGCCCATGTGAGGAAGGTCAGGAGGTTCGCTCAGACATCTGGTTTGTAGCAACCTCCGTGCAGACCGACCTTAACCACGACGTGTATCAGACTTGTGAGACCTTGCTGGCGCTGACACCTGCAGCAGATATTGTGTCCAGCAACGCGCTGGGATCTGATGGAGCCATCGTCCCGTCCACAGTCGAAGACTACCCGCTTGCGCGCAAACGCATGCCCCGGGAGAACGTTCCCGCGCCCGAGCAGGTCGCCCGCAATCGTGCTTGGCTGGCCATACTCAACGCGTACTTGGCTACTGAGAGTTACACCGCCTATCTAGCGCAATGCTTGGATCTGCTCAATCTGCTCGTCCCGAACCTCAGAGCGCTTCTTGACGGGCAGTTCAGAGGGAAGACAGATGCCACGGCGCTCAAAGTCTTGGGACGCGTATACGACGCAGCTATCAGCTTGGTGGCGCCACAGGAGGAGCAGCCAGCTGCTGGGGTCCAGAGGTGGTCGAGGCTGCCATCGATCCTGTCCAGTTGCTCCACGGATCTCGTCCGGAGGTTTCTTGCGCTGCCGCAGGGTGCTCCGGCCTACATGGGCTGGCTTGCCGACATACAGAAGAGCATCGCGACTGTGGCGTCCGAGGAGTCATGGGATGTGTTGTCAATCGAGGCTCCGAAAGAGTTGGATGAGCTACGGCGCCTTGTGGAAATGCTGCAGACGATGGCCGGTGAGTCTGAGAAAAGAGGGCGGCAGCCGTTCCTCACCCACCGTTATCGGACGGCACCAAAGGGGAGTGCGCTTGGCAAGGCGGCACTCGCCGCGCGCCGATATCGCGAAGCCGAGTTCAACAACTTGGAAGGTAGGCTAAGGACCGAGCTGACCGCAATTAGCCCTGGCATCGGCGTTCATCTGCTGGCTGAGGCCACCATTCCCGAGGTGTGGCCGCCTGCGGACGTGTTGGTCACCTTGCCTGTGAACACCGATGGAACAGGCGTAGACTTGGCGAGTGGCTGGCCAGCCTGGCGTGCTCTCGTTGAGGACGGGCGCAAGATTTGCGTCCTGCCCGTCATGAACAGGCTCGGATTGACGAACCTCGCTATATCTGGCTTCGACAGGCTGCTCCCGGTTCTAGCAAATGAACTGGCGCAACCCTGGTGCGCCGCCGCAGGACTCGAGGCAGCTCCGCTGGATTCGCTAAACGTATTTACTCGTCTCACCAACCCGTTGGCAGAGCTCCAGGGCATTGATGCGTACTGGTGCAGCAAGGGAACCAGAACGCCCGAGGAGGAACGCATCTATCGGGCGGTCTCCGAGACTCTCGACGAAGCGAGGGAGGCGTGGAGCAACTTGGCGCTCACGGATGACATCAAGGGGGCTGGCCTGCAGCTCCTGGATGTCGCTCTTCAAGGCGAGTTCCCGATTGCAAATGCCGCCGCAAGGCTGCTGCACGGCGAGCGGACCCAGACCATCGATGTCATTGAGTCATTCGTCCTAGAGCTTACTTTGTTCGACTGTCAGCGCACAGGTGAGCGCAGTGCACAAACTCGGCAATGAGAATGATCTACACCTACATGCTCAAGGTGGGTGGTGGCGCGGCGGAGCCCTTTGGATTCCTGCCCAGGACTGATCTGCTGCAAAGCGACCATCGCTGAACTTCCGCCTTAACGTCTAAAGTGCACTGGAGGACTGCTCCTGGCCGATTTCTGCCTGTCGCCATCGGCTGAAACCAACCCGTAGCGGACATTCATAACGTCTGACAAAACAGGCGTCCATCATGCCTAGCGCATTGGGCGCCTTTTGGATAAAAAGGTTAGGCATCAGCATGTTAAGCCACTGTTGAACGTGGGCCTTGTCTAAGATTCGGATATTCCGCGAGCATTGTTTGCGCTAGGTTGAAGTCGTTGGATATGGAAAAGATATAGCGCTCGCTCCATGCAATCTGCAGGGAGTTGAAATTCTCAACATTAGCAACTGAGTACTGCACTGGCTTGCCACTCAAAAGGGAATCGCTCATGGCAACGATTCCCCCGGGATCAGCTCCATCTTCCGCTCTTCGCGTGGCAACCAATGACCGTGCGCCACGGTGAACAAGATCGGTCAGAGTAGGGCACCACATTGCCAGAGCACGAGTAGGCGAAAGTGGAAGGTAGATTTCAATACCTGGAGTCGTCAGTCCAAGGTTCCCTCGAAGAGCCCGATCAATCATGTTCTGACGCGTTAACGGATTGTCGCTTAGAAGGAATGGATGTTGTCTTGATGTCGCAGCGAGAACCCAGTCCTTGCCTAGAAAGTGATCTGCGTAAATTGAGGGGGCGCTGAAGACAATCCTTGCGGTCTGTTCCTTCGAATCGCTCTCCGGAATATCGCGAAGAAGCTCTTCGGCCTGTGACCCAGGCGCAATTTGATCGCCATTCTGCTCGAAGTGTTCCCTCACCATTCTGGGGAACGCGTTCCACTCCTCGCGAAAGGTCTTGGTTCTGGTGAGTTGTACCGCAAGGAACGAGGCCAAGATGTGCTTTTGCTCATCCGCAAGGCTCGAGAGCGAGTCAGCATCGAGGATCGTGCTGATCACTAATTTGGCATGCCCTTCTAATTCAGAGAGCCACGGCTCGATAGATAGCGGCTGGCCTTGATACTCAAAGTCGTAGAACCGATTTTCACTGGCAAGATTCTTTGTGTTTGAAGGAAAGCTTCGATTCGAGGACTTGTCATAGACCCAGACCTGATCTTTCTTTCCGTTACCGAAGTTCCGCATGAGAAATTGCGGCACGTAGTGCTGAACTTTTGCGATCGTCATCTCAGCTGTGCTCTCGTGGTGTGCTCTCGTGGTGTGCTTAGAGGTGGCGCAGAGAATGAGACGTGGCCCAGACGCCCTGTGGCCTTCTAGATTCGAAAGCAGTATCAATGACGCTACCCATTTGCCGTCACTGTGTCCACCGTCTGCTTATGGCCGATGACTACCTGTCGCCAGCGGCAGCAATGGGCAGCTCTCTACCGATCATGTTTACTAAGCGTGCTGGTCAAATCCGATGCAATCGGTGGTCTAATCGAATGCAAACGCCTGGTCAAGTGCAATGCAAACGAGTGGTCAGTACCGATGCAATCAGATGGTCAAGTGGAGTGCAATTTCGCAGCCGTTCGATGTTTTTTTGAAGCTCCTCGAGTATCAATGCCACCGAGCGTTCAATGAAGAGGCCCTAAAGGGGCGCCGTTATTTTTTCCCTGGATGAAAATCGTTAGTGTCCAGATTCACTGGGTCACACATGAATGGGTACGAGAGGATAACTTTGGTTCCGTTTGTTTCAATATAGTTAACCAGCAACTCACAGTTATCCTCAAAGCCAAAATTTGACCTGAGTATTTGCTTTCTTTCGTGTTCAATTATCCCTGGAATCAAGCTTCCGTTAGAAGCATTGATAATGTATGTTTTTCCAGTCTCGAGCAGTTTTTCATCCATGTCGCTGTGTAAGTACCATGTCGAATAGCCGAATTTGGTCTTGCTTCTTATTTGTATTTTTTCTAAAGTTGCTGGCCTAGAGCCGTTGTTGCTAATCATGAAATTGGCGTGCAGGTGGTCACCCCCCGTAATCGATATTTGTATTACTGCCTTTTGAGGGTCTAACAACCGTTTAACTGGCTCTGCTGCCCAAATAGAAACGAGTGTTAGTGCAAAGCCAGCTAGCATTAGTGGGCTGCCGATGAAGCGCCGCCATCCTTGAGCGGCAGAGCAATGTTTGCATCTGGTGGCTTTATTATTTATTTCTTCTCTACATGCACAGCACAATTTCATTGCGTAGCTCAGTTCCGATGCGGAGGGACTTACTTCATCAATGCAGCGATGCTTTGTGAAGAATTGTTGGGGTAAAGTCGGGCAGCTGGCCTACATTCTCGAACCAGCCTTCTTGAACCGCAGATAGCTCATGTTCTGCGTGAGTCTCAAACGAGTCTACGGTGAGAGATATTGCGTAGTTAAGCTGGTTTACATATGGTGTCATCGAATTTTTTATCTCAGCGCATTTTGCATTGTTTACTATCGATTCATCTCTCATTGGTTTAGCGACTTTGATCAAGGAGGCTGCAAGGCTCCAGTCAATGTTTTGGGTGCCTGACGAATGAAGCGCGAGCATCACGCATCTCATAGCAGCTGTGGCGTTTCCATCGACATCTGGCAAGAATGTGTCTTCTGTTTTGCACTCAACCAGGGCGGATATAGATACGAAATCATTACGCGTATTCACCGGTATTCCGTAGGAATCTAAAGCAGCTAGCAAAGGAAATGCATACAGCGCACGTAAAATTTGATTTGATCTAGTCGGGGATAGAGAGTCCTCGGGTAATTGCTTGATTCGTGTATCTAGCTCAAGTGCGGTTTTAGTAAGGCTGCTTATTGTTTCACTGATATTTGCACTATCAGTTGCCTCATGGCTGTGTAAAACCAGATCCTGTGTGTTTAGGAGTCTGAGTGAATTTGTGAGGCGTCTAGCATCCGATGCCGCTTTTTTGAGTGCTCTTAGGCGGGCTTGAACGTCGCAGGGGCGCTGGATGGGGAGGGGGGAGCGCTTCTGCGAGAAAAAAGCGATCAATGTTGTTTTTTCCGCTGTGGATAGGTGATCCAAAGACGTATGGTTCAAGATGCTTTCAACTAGTAAGCTGCGAAAAGTTTCCCTGCCTTTATCGTCACATCGAAGCATTCGAGGCCTCCGTTTTCCATAGGTCCAGTTTGTCTGCCCACTGCTGCATCATTTCTGCCCGTTCATCCATGTAGGTGGCGTGATTATAAGCCCGACGAACTGAGTTGGGCTCTGCATGAGCGAGCTGCGCCTCAATCGCGTCTGGTCTGTAACCCATTTCGTTAAGCCGTGTGCTTCCTGTAGTACGAGTCCCATGGGGGCTATATATCGTTGCCCAACCAAGTTTTTTCAGAGCTTGGCGGAATGCCGCATCAGACATCGGCTGATGGCGATCATCTCGGTTAGGGAAAACATAGGTGCCTTGACCGGTGATGGGCTGCATAGTTGTTAGCACTGAGATTGCCTGGCGGGGCAGGGGGAGCAAATGCTCGCGACGTGCCTTCATGCGCTCTTTAGGAATTTTCCACAGCCCATTGGCTAGGTCGAACTCATCCCACTTCGCCTGAACGCTTTCATTGGCTCTAGTCAGCGTCAACCACATTAATCTGAATGCCATCTGCGTCTGGAATTGCCCGCCGTGGGACTCAAAAGCGTTAAGCAGATTGCCTACCTGGGCCGACGAAAGTGCCGCTTTGTGTTGGGTTTTGTTTGGTGGCAATGCCTTTCTAACAGGCCATACGGGATCGCTATCGGCTCTGAGAGTAGCTACTGCTAGCTCGAAGACCCCTGACATTGTGCGTTTTGCTTCTGCAGCCACAGATGGGGCACCGCGCTTCAGTGTTTTGTTCAGAATCTCGAGTACATGTGCCGATGTAATGGTACGAACCGGAAGCTTTCCAATCGAAGGGAAAACAACTCTCTTCAGCATCGCTAATCTCCGAGACTTCGTCACTGGTTCCCAACCCTTCAGGGCGAG
Organism: Pseudomonas sp. 8 R 14; assembly: GCF_900005955.1. Lineage (NCBI taxonomy): Bacteria > Pseudomonadati > Pseudomonadota > Gammaproteobacteria > Pseudomonadales > Pseudomonadaceae > Pseudomonas > Pseudomonas sp. 8 R 14. Next base: position 104,056 of record NZ_CVTH01000021.1, read on the forward strand.
CCACTCTTGGGCGATCATCTCAAAGGTATTGGAAGCATCAATCTCACGTTTGATTTTCGTGAGCTGCCTGTTCTGTACTGGGTTGATGCCCTGTCTGACTAGCTTGCGCGCTTCGTCGCACTTCTCTCGAGCATTGGCTAGCGAGAGGTCGGGATAATCGCCAAGGGCGAACCAAGAGGCTTTGCCGCAGAGCTTAAAGCGGTATCGCCAAGCCCGAACCCCATTAGGCTTTACCTCTAGGTACAGGCCTCTAGCGTCGTTGATGCGGTACAGCTTGTCTTTGGGTTTTGCAGCCCGGCAGTGAGCGTCGGTGAGCATGGTATGACTCAGTTTTACAGGATGCATTTATCGTATACACCTAAAAACGGCCTGTCCAAGAATCATATACACCGGTGTAGTCGCTTTTTTTCTGCATGCCGGTGCAATCACGTGCAACTCATAGAAACGCGAAAGCCCCATAAAATGGGGCTTTCTTGGCGATTTGCACGCCGCTAAGCAAGCTTATGCAATTACCTGCAATGTTATCTACAATTTACACGTTAAAGCGGAAGTGCATCACATCGCCATCTTTAACAATGTATTCCTTACCTTCCAAACGCCATTTACCCGCTTCCTTGGCACCGGCCTCACCCTTGAACTGGATAAAGTCGTTGTAGGCGATCACTTCCGCGCGGATAAAGCCTTTTTCAAAGTCGGTGTGGATCACACCGGCAGCCTGTGGCGCAGTGGCGCCGACTTTTACGGTCCAGGCGCGGACTTCTTCGACACCGGCGGTGAAGTAGGTCTGCAGGTTGAGCATTTCGTAGCCGGCGCGGATCACACGGTTCAGGCCAGGCTCTTCCAGGCCCAGGGCCTCAAGGAACATGTCTTTTTCTTCGCCGTCATCCAGCTCGGCGATTTCCGCTTCAATCTTGTTGCACACCGGCACCACGATGGCGCCTTCTTCGTCGGCGATGGCCTTGACCACGTCGAGCAGAGGGTTGTTCTCGAAGCCGTCTTCAGCGACGTTGGCGATGTACATCACAGGCTTGGTGGTCAGTAGGTGGAAACCCTTGACCACGGCCTTCTCGTCAGCGCCCATGGTCTTCATCAGGCTGCGTGCCGGCTTGCCCAGGGTGAAGTGCGCGATCAACTGTTCCAGCAGGCCTTTCTGGACCACTGCGTCCTTGTCGCCGCCTTTGGCGTTGCGCGCGACTTTCTGCAGTTGCTTCTCGCAGCTGTCGAGGTCGGCGAAGATCAGTTCCAGGTCGATGATCTCGATGTCGCGTTTCGGGTCGACGCTGTTGGAGACGTGAATCACGTTCTCGTCTTCAAAGCAGCGGACCACGTGGGCGATGGCATCGGTTTCACGGATGTTGGCCAGGAACTTGTTGCCCAGGCCTTCACCTTTCGACGCGCCGGCTACCAGGCCTGCGATGTCGACGAACTCCATGGTGGTCGGCAGGATGCGCTTGGGATTGACGATGGCCGCCAGTGCTTCCAGGCGCGGATCGGGCATCGGCACGATGCCGCTGTTGGGTTCGATGGTGCAGAAGGGGAAGTTCTCCGCCGCAATACCGGACTTGGTCAAAGCGTTGAACAAGGTGGATTTGCCGACGTTGGGCAGGCCGACGATGCCGCAATTGAATCCCATGGTGTTTCCCCTCGGAAAAAAGTCAGGCCTTCTGGCTGTGCAGGTTTTTCATCGCGCGGTTCCATTCACCGGCGAAGATATCCGGCAGCACGCCGAGGGCAAAGTCGATGCTGGCATCGAGTTTTTCCTGTTCGGCGCGTGGCGCACGACCCAGGACGAAATTTGAAACCATACTGGCGACGCCTGGGTGGCCAATGCCGAGCCGCAGGCGGTAAAAATTATTCTGATTGCCCAACTGCGCGATGATGTCGCGCAGGCCATTGTGCCCGCCGTGCCCGCCGCCGAGCTTGAGCTTGGCAACGCCGGGTGGCAGGTCCAGTTCGTCATGGGCCACCAGGATTTCTTCGGGTTTGATCCTGAAGAAGCCCGCAAGCGCCGCTACAGCCTGGCCGCTGCGGTTCATGTAGGTGGTGGGAATCAACAGACGAACATCCTGACCCTGATGTGAGAAGCGTCCGGTCAGGCCAAAATATTTGCGATCGGCCACCAGGTTTACACCTTGGGCGTGGGCGATGCGCTCAACAAAAAGGGCCCCCGCGTTATGCCGGGTCTGTTCGTATTCGGCGCCTGGATTTCCCAGGCCAACGATCAGTTTAATGGCAGTCACGACAGGGGCCCTTCCTTTGGAGTTGTGGATAACATCGCTACACCCGCGTGCGGCGAAAGTGGACGACAAGAGATCATTTACTCAAGAGTAAACGCCGCGTTATCGCCCGCTTTCTCGCTACGTTTCGGTCCGCGATGTTTCCTCAAGCTCCGGCAATACAGAGTGAATTACTCTGCAGCGCCTTCTTCAGCTTCTGGAGCAACGCGTGGAGCGTGTACGTTTGCAACAGCTTTGTCATCACCGTGAGCCAGTGCGACAAACTCAACGCCTTTAGGAGCCTTGAGGTCGGACAGGTGGATGATTGCGCCGATTTCCAGAGCCGACAGGTCGACTTCGATGAACTCAGGCAGATCTTTCGGCAGGCAAGTCACTTCGATTTCGTTCAGGACGTGAGAGATCTCGCCGCCTTTCTTGACCGGAGCTTCTTCACCAACAAAGTGCACAGGCACGATAGCGGTCAGTTTCTGGCCGGCTACGACGCGTACGAAGTCAGCGTGCAGAACGTGACCCTTGGATGGGTGACGTTGCAGGGCTTTGATGATGACGTTTTGCTTTTTGCCGCCAACGTTCAGTTCGATAACGTGGCTGTAGGCCGCATCGTTTTCGAGCAGTTTGGCAACTTCTTTAGCCAGCATGCTGATGGATTCAGGGGCTTTGTCGCCACCGTAAACTACAGCTGGAACCAGGCTTGCGAGACGACGCAGGCGGCGGCTCGCACCTTTCCCCAGGTCGGAACGCACTTCAGCATTCAGAGTAAAATCGTTCATGTTGTATCTCCAAAATAACCACATTCGCCCCAGCGTTTGCGACCAGCGCTAAAGGCGATATGGGCAAAAAAGCCCCGCCCCAACAGTATGCTGGGGCGGGGCGCTTTTCGTCAGTGAGGTGTTCCGAAGGTTTGACCCTTAGCGGAACATCGCGCTGATCGATTCTTCATTGCTGATGCGGCGAACCGCTTCGGCAACGACCGGTGCGATATCCAGTTGACGGATACGCGCACAGGCTTGAGCAGCGGCGGACAACGGGATGGTGTTAGTCACCACCAGTTCGTCCAGCACAGAGTTCTCGATGTTCTCGATCGCTCGGCCCGACAGCACAGGGTGTGTGCAGTAGGCGAAGACTTTAGCTGCACCGTGCTCTTTCAAGGCTTTGGCCGCGTGGCACAGGGTGCCGGCGGTGTCGACCATGTCATCAACCAGAATACAGGTACGCCCTTCGACATCACCGATGATGTGCATCACTTCAGAGTGATTGGCTTTCTCGCGGCGTTTGTCGATGATCCCGAGGTCCACGCCCAGGGATTTGGCAACAGCTCGTGCACGCACGACGCCACCAATGTCCGGGGACACGATCATCAGGTTTTCAAAGCGCTGGTCTTCGATGTCATCCACCAAGACGGGGGAGCCGTAGATGTTATCTACCGGAATATCGAAGAACCCCTGGATTTGGTCAGCGTGCAGGTCAACCGTGAGCACACGGTCGATACCTACCACGGTCAGCATGTCAGCAACGACTTTCGCGCTGATAGCCACACGTGCGGAACGCGGACGGCGATCCTGGCGGGCATAACCAAAGTAAGGGATTACAGCTGTGATTCGAGTCGCTGAGGAGCGGCGGAAGGCATCAGCCATCACGACGAGTTCCATCAGGTTATCGTTGGTCGGAGCGCAGGTCGGCTGGATAATGAAGACGTCTTTACCGCGGACGTTTTCATTGATCTCGGCTGTAATTTCGCCGTCGGAGAATTTACCGACAGAGATGTCACCGAGAGGGATATGCAGCTGACGTACGACACGTCGAGCCAGATCGGGGTTGGCGTTCCCCGTAAAGACCATCATCTTGGACACGCGCAGTACCTAGAGGCTGAGGGTAACCTGGATGAGTATTAGAAAATGGCAGGGGCGGCTGGATTCGAACCAACGCATGGCAGGATCAAAACCTGCTGCCTTACCGCTTGGCGACGCCCCTGTATCTGTTGCAACGAGTACCCAGTACTCGATTCCTTTTAGAGCAGACTTTGCAGCTTGCGATGCAACATCGAAACGTTGCTTCCTTTTGCTACAAACCCTGTAAGGGTCTCTGTAAGAAGGGCCGAGACTTTATCAGCTTCAGCTTTGCTTGGGAAGCCCCCAAACACACAACTTCCAGTTCCGGTTAATTTTGCTTCGGTAAATTTACCTAACAAATTCAAAGCGTTACGTACCTCTGGATAACGCCTTGCTACAACCGGTAAGCAGTCATTTCGACTGTTTCCCTTGGGAACGGGGCGCACTTTAATGGGAGGAGAGTTACGTGTCAACAGCGGATCTGAAAAAATTTCTGCTGTACTTACAGATACTTGCGGGACAAGCACGACATACCACGGCTCTTCGGGGTATTCCGGGGTGAGTTTTTCCCCCACGCCCTCAGCAAAAGCGGCGTGTCCACGCACGAAAACCGGGACGTCGGCGCCCAGCGTGAGGCCCAGCGCAGCCAGGCGATCATGGTCCCAGCCCAGTTGCCACAAATGGTTCAGACCCAGCAGTGTGGTCGCTGCATTCGAGCTGCCACCACCGATTCCGCCACCCATGGGCAGAATTTTATCGATCCATATATCGATGCCCTGGGAACAGCCGGACTGCTCCTGGAGTTTTTTCGCGGCCCTCACGATCAGGTTGCTGTCGTGGGGCACGCCTTCGAATTCAGTGTGCAGCTGGATCACGCCATCGTCGCGCAGGGCGAAGGTGAGCTCATCGCCGTAGTCGAGAAATTGAAACAGTGTCTGCAGCTCGTGGTAGCCGTCTTCACGGCGACCGAGAATGTGCAGCATCAGATTGAGTTTGGCAGGAGAGGGCAGGGTCAGTTTTTGTACGGCCACGTTATTGCCCCAGCTTGCGCGGTTGCCAGTCCTTGATCACCAGCGTGACGTCAAGGTCGGTGCCATGCAGCTTGATGCGCTCTGGCAGCCAATAACCGCCCTGTTCCACGTAGCTGAGGTACTCGACCTGCCAGCCATCCTGTTCCAGGGTGGCCAGGCGGCTGTCACCGTTGAGGCTCAGGCGGCTCTTGCTGTCCGGCGCGGGCAAGCCGCGGACCCACCACACCAGGTGCGAGACAGGCAGTTTCCAGCCAATCTGCTCTTCCAGCAGCGCTTCGGGCGAGGTGGCCTCGTAGCGACCCTGGTTGGCGACTTCGAGGCTGACTTGTCCCGGGCGGCCGGTCAGGCGCGCGGCGCCGCGCCCCAGGGGACCGGACAAGCGAATGTCGTAGTAATCCTGGCGTTGCAGCCAGAACAAGGTGCCGCTGCCGGAATCTTTCGGTGCGCGAACCCCGACTTTGCCTTCGATCTGCCAGCCGTCGATGCTGCCGAGCTGATCCTTGTGCTGCTTCCATTGCGCCGGGTTGCCCTGGCCCTCAACGGATTCGCGGGCACCGAAGCCCGCGCAACCGGCGAGCAGGGCGATGAAGCTGAAAACGATAACGTGGCGCAAGAACATAAGCTTAAAGGGTCTCGGATCCGGTCAGGCGCTTGATGGTGCCGCGCAGGATGGGGCTTTCTGGTTGTTCCTTGAGGAATTTTTCCCAGATCTGGCGGGCTTCGCGCTGCTTGCCATTGGCCCACAGCACCTCGCCCAGGTGTGCAGCGACTTCCTGGTCGGGGAAGCGCTCCAGGGCCTGGCGCAGCAAGCGTTCGGCTTCGTCGAGGTTACCCAGGCGATAGTTCACCCAGCCCAGGCTGTCGAGTACGGCCGGGTCTTCCGGGTTGAGCTTGTGCGCCTGTTCGATCAACGCCTTGGCTTCGTCGTAGCGCGTGGTGCGGTCGGACAAGGTGTAGCCCAGGGCATTCAGGGCCATGGCGTTGTCCGGGTCGCGCTTGATGATCAGGCGCAGGTCTTTTTCCATCTGCGCCAGGTCATTGCGTTTTTCCGCCTGCATGGCGCGGGTATACAGCAGGTTCAAATCGTCGGGGAATTGCAGCAAGGCCTGTTGCAGCACCTTCCAGGCGCGATCGCCCTGATTATTGGCTGACAAGGTCTCGGCCTGGATCAGGTAAAGCTGGATCCCGTAGTCCGGTTCGGCATCCCGTGCAGCGGCCAGGCGTTTTTCTGCCTCATCGGTACGCCCGTTGCTCATCAGGATGTCGGCCTGGCGCAGTTGGGCCGGCAGGTAGTCGTTGCCTGGGCCGACCTGTGCGTATTCGAGCAGGGCGGCCTGCGGGTCGCTGCGCTCTTCAGCGATGCGGCCCAGGTTCAGGTGCGCCGAGTCAACATGACTTTCGCGCTCGATCAGCTCTTCCAGGTAACCCTTGGCCTCGTCCCAGGCCTTGGCTTCCAGGCACACCAGCGCCAGGGAGTAACGCAGTTCATCGTCATCCGGGTATTGCTGGAGCAGGTTGGCGAACTGCACTTTGGCGTCCTCCATACGGTCCTGCTCTACCAGGGTGCGTGCGTAAGTCAGGCGCAGGCGCTTGTCGTCCGGGTATTTCTTGATGCTTTTTTCCAGCAGCGGAATTGCTTCCTTGCCGCGGTTGAGGTTCTGCAGCAGGCGCGCGCGCAGCAGAATCGGCGCGATCTCGCCGTCTTCCGGCGGGTTCTGTTCCAGCAGCTTCAGTGCGGCTTCGGCTTCATCATCCTGTTGCAGCAGCAGGGCCTTGCCGAATATCAGTTGGCTGTTCTTCGGGTGTTTTTGCAGCAGGCGGTCGAAACTCTTCATCAGGCCATTGCGGGTGTCCTGGTCGGTGTCGGCAGCCGACAGCGCAAGGAAGTCGAAATGGGTGTCGCCCTTGCCTTGCAGGACTTTCTCCATATAGACCATGGAGTCGTCATAGCGCCCGGCCCGCGCCAATTGAATGGCGGCTGCCCGCTGGGCTTCCAGATCGTCCGGCGCGTTCTTTGCCCAGATCAGCGAAGTATCCAGCGCGGCCTGATCGGCCCCGAGGTACTCGGCAATGCGGAACGCCCGCTCGGAAATTCCCGGATCCTGGGTGTTGATGGCCTGGGTCACGTAGTTATCCAGCGCAATATCGAAGCGATTGCGCTGGCCGGCCAGTTCCGCACTGAGCAGGCTGAACACCGTTTCTTCACTGAACGAGGAATAAACCTTGGGCTTTTCAGGGGCGGGTGTGCTGTCTTCCACCGGCGGTGTACCGTCCGGCGACACGGGGGCCATGGCCTGGCAGCCGCTGAGGAAGACAAAAGCAAGGAGCAACGCGGAAGATCTATTCATATAGGAAGAGGACGACTAACCTGCGGTCGGATCATCATGACACAAGCCTTCGGCCAAACATAACCGTGTAGGAGCGAGCTTGCTCGCGAAAAGCCTGAGGACAACGCGTTTTCTCAGGAGGCCGCGTCATGGTTCACGACCATCGCGAGCAGGCTTGCACCTGCAGATGGCCTTTTTATAGGCATAAGCTACTAGGACAATAGACGACGGTGGTTGTTCTGAATCTTTCGAAGTAGGACAATTGTCGGCTTCCCGACATCATCAGCGATATTGAATGGCCTTCCTCGCACTCGGTATTAACCACAAGACTGCTTCCGTAGACGTGCGCGAGCGCGTGGCGTTTACGCCAGAGCAGTTGGTTGAGGCCTTGCAGCAGCTCTGCCGTCTCACCGACAGCCGCGAAGCTGCGATCCTTTCGACCTGCAATCGCAGTGAGCTTTATATAGAGCAGGAACATCTCTCGGCGGATGTGGTACTGCGCTGGCTGGCCGATTATCACCATTTGAGCCTCGACGACCTGCGCGCGAGCGCCTATGTGCACGAAGACGATGCGGCAGTTCGTCACATGATGCGCGTGGCATCCGGTCTCGATTCGCTGGTGTTGGGCGAGCCGCAGATCCTGGGCCAGATGAAATCCGCCTATGCCGTGGCGCGCGAGGCCGGCACCGTCGGTCCGCTGCTGGGCCGTCTGTTCCAGGCCACCTTCAATTCCGCCAAGCAGGTGCGCACCGACACCGCCATCGGTGAAAACCCGGTGTCCGTGGCGTTTGCCGCCGTCAGCCTGGCCAAGCAGATTTTCAGCGACCTTCAGCGTAGCCAGGCGCTGTTGATCGGCGCCGGCGAGACCATCACCCTGGTTGCCCGCCACCTGCATGACCTGGGCGTAAAGCGCATCGTGGTCGCCAACCGTACCCTGGAGCGCGCCAGCATCCTCGCCGAACAGTTCGGCGCCCATGCGGTGCTGCTGTCGGACATCCCCGCCGAACTGGTGCGCAGCGATATCGTCATTAGCTCCACCGCCAGCCAACTGCCGATCCTCGGCAAGGGCGCGGTGGAAAGCGCGCTGAAACTGCGCAAGCACAAGCCGATCTTCATGGTCGACATTGCCGTTCCCCGGGATATCGAGCCCGAAGTCGGCGAGTTGGACGACGTTTACCTCTACAGCGTCGACGATCTCCATGAAGTGGTCGCCGAAAACCTCAAGAGTCGCCAGGGCGCTGCCCAGGCGGCTGAAGAGATGGTCAGCGTCGGCGCCGAAGAGTTCATGGTGCGCCTGCGTGAGCTGGCGGCGGTGGATGTGCTCAAGGCGTATCGTCAGCAGGGCGAACGCCTGCGTGATGAAGAGTTGATCAAGGCCCAGCGCCTGCTCGCCAACGGCAGCAGCGCCGAGGAGGTGCTGATGCAACTGGCCCGCGGCCTGACCAACAAGTTGCTGCATGCGCCCAGCGTACAATTGAAAAAACTGACTGCCGAAGGCCGCCTCGATGCGCTGGCCATGGCCCAGGAACTCTTTGCCCTCGGTGAGGGCGCGCCCAGCTCTTCGGATAAAAAATCGCAATGAAAGCGTCACTGCTCAATAAACTGGACGTGCTCCAGGACCGTTTCGAAGAACTGACCGCCTTGCTCGGCGACGGCGAAGTCATTTCCGATCAAACCAAGTTCCGCGCCTATTCCAAGGAATACGCCGAAGTTGAGCCCATTGTGGCCACGTACAAAAATCTCACCAAAGTGCAGGCCGACCTCGAAGGCGCCCAGGCGCTGCTCAAGGACAGCGACCCGGACATGCGTGAAATGGCCGTGGAAGAAGTCCGCGAGGCCAAGGAAAAGTTGGCCGAGCTGGAAGGTGACCTGCAGCGCATGCTGCTGCCCAAGGACCCCAACGACGGGCGCAATGTGTTCCTTGAAATCCGTGCCGGCACCGGCGGTGATGAAGCGGCGATTTTCTCCGGCGACCTGTTCCGCATGTATTCACGTTATGCCGAGCGTCGCGGTTGGCGGGTCGAGATCCTGTCCGAGAACGAAGGTGAGCATGGCGGCTATAAAGAAGTCATCGCGCGGGTCGAAGGCGACAACGTCTATGGCAAGCTGAAGTTCGAGTCCGGTGCCCACCGTGTGCAGCGGGTTCCCGCGACGGAATCCCAAGGTCGCATCCACACCTCGGCCTGCACGGTGGCCGTGTTGCCCGAGCCGGACGAGCAGGAAGCCATCGAGATCAACCCGGCCGACCTGCGGGTCGACACCTACCGCTCGTCGGGCGCCGGTGGCCAGCACGTCAACAAGACGGACTCGGCGATTCGTATCACTCACTTGCCGTCGGGCATCGTGGTGGAGTGCCAGGAAGAACGTTCCCAGCACAAGAACCGTGCACGGGCCATGTCCTGGCTCTCGGCCAAGCTCAATGACCAGCAGACCAGCGCCGCCGCCAACGCGATTGCCAGCGAGCGCAAATTGCTGGTGGGCTCGGGCGACCGCTCCGAGCGCATCCGTACCTACAACTTTGCCCAGGGCCGGGTCACCGACCACCGGGTCAACCTCACCCTTTACTCCCTGGACGAGATTCTCGCGGGTGGCGTGGATGCGGTGATCGAGCCATTGCTCGCCGAATACCAGGCCGATCAGCTGGCGGCGATAGGTGAATAAATGACCATTATCGCCAGCCTGTTGCGCGCCGCCGACCTGCCCGACTCGCCCACGGCGCGCCTGGATGCCGAGTTATTGCTGGCGGCGGCCTTGGGCAAGTCCCGCAGCTACCTGCACACCTGGCCGGAAAAAATCGTCAGCAGCGAACACGCCCTGGCTTTTGCTGGCTACCTGCAACGCCGCCGCGCCGGTGAGCCGGTGGCCTATATCCTCGGCCAGCAAGGTTTCTGGAAGCTGGACCTGGAGGTTGCACCCCACACGCTGATCCCGCGTCCGGACACCGAGCTGCTGGTGGAAGCGGCCCTGGAATTGTTACCGGCCACACCGGTCAAGGTCCTCGATCTCGGTACTGGCAGCGGCGCCATCGCCCTGGCCCTGGCCAGCGAGCGTCCGGCCTGGCACGTCACGGCCGTCGACCGCGTGCTGGAAGCCGTGGCGCTGGCTGAACGCAATCGCCAGCGCCTGCACCTCCATAACGCCACGGTGCTCAACAGCCATTGGTTCAGCGCCCTGGCAGGCCACGCCTACGACCTGATCATCAGCAACCCGCCCTACATCGCCGCCAACGATCCGCACCTGGTGGCGGGCGATGTGCGTTTCGAGCCGGCCAGCGCCCTGGTGGCGGGCCATGATGGCCTGGACGACCTGCGGTTGATCATCGCCCAGGCCCCGGCCCACCTGAACGTCGCGGGTTGGCTGCTGCTGGAGCACGGTTACGACCAGGCTGGCGCGGTGCGCGACCTGTTGCTGAGCCAAGGCTTCGAGCAGGTGCACAGCCGCATCGACCTTGGCGGTCACGAACGCATCTCCCTGGGACGCTGGCCGTGCTGACCGATCAGGAGCTGTTGCGCTACAGCCGACAGATTCTGTTGCAGCATGTCGACATCGACGGCCAATTGCGCCTGAAAAACGGCCGTGCGTTGATCGTCGGCCTCGGTGGCCTGGGTGCCCCGGTGGCGATGTACCTGGCTGCCGCGGGTGTCGGTGAATTGCACCTGGCGGATTTCGACACCGTCGACCTCACCAACCTGCAACGCCAGATCATCCATGACACCGACAGCGTCGGGCAGGCCAAGGTCAATTCGGCCATGCGCCGCCTGAGCGCCCTCAACCCCGAAATCACATTGGTCGCCCACCCCATCGCGCTGGATGCCGATACCTTGGCGGCGGCGGTGGCGGGTGTGGACGTAGTGCTCGATTGCAGCGACAACTTCTCCACCCGCGAGGCCGTCAATGCCGCCTGCGTGGCGGCGTCCAGGCCATTGATCAGCGGCGCGGCGATTCGGCTTGAAGGGCAACTGTCGGTGTTCGATCCACGTCGTGCCGAAAGCCCGTGCTATCACTGTTTATACGGGCACGGCAGCGACACTGAACTGACCTGCAGCGAAGCGGGTGTGGTCGGCCCACTGGTGGGCCTGGTCGGTAGCCTGCAAGCCCTGGAGGCCCTGAAACTGCTGGCGGGTTTCGGCGAGCCGTTGGTGGGACGCTTGCTGCTGATCGATGCGTTGACCACACGTTTTCGCGAATTGCGGGTCAAGCGTGATCCCGCTTGCAGTGTCTGCGGGACGCAACATGGGTAAGGACGCGCCAATCGGTGTGTTCGATTCCGGTGTCGGCGGCTTGTCGGTGCTGGACGAGATTCAGCAATTGCTGCCCCATGAGTCCCTGTTGTACGTGGCCGATTGCGGACATATCCCCTACGGCGAGAAAACCCCCGCGTTCATTCTTGAGCGCTCCCGGTCTGTCGCCGGGTTTTTCCGCGAGCAGGGCGCCAAGGCTTTTGTGATTGCCTGCAACACCGCAACCGTGGCGGCCGTCGCGGATTTGCGCCAGGACTACCCCGATTGGCCCCTGGTGGGCATGGAGCCCGCGGTCAAACCCGCCGCGGCGGCCACGCGCAGTGGCGTGGTCGGGGTGCTCGCCACTACCGGCACCCTGCAAAGCGCCAAATTCGCCGCGTTGCTCGATCGGTTTGCCACCGATGTGCGGGTGATCACCCAGCCGTGTCCGGGCCTGGTGGAGCTGATTGAAACCGGTGATCTGGACAGCCCGGCCCTGCGTCAGTTGTTGCAGGGCTATATCGACCCGCTGCTCAGCGCCGGCTGCGACACCATCATCCTCGGCTGTACCCACTATCCCTTCCTCAAGCCGCTTCTGGCGCAGATGCTGCCTGCCAGCATCATCCTCATCGACACCGGCGCTGCCGTCGCACGTCAGCTCAAGCGTTTGCTGGGCGAACGCGACCTGCTGGCCCTCGGCGATCCTGAGCCTGCACAGTTCTGGACCAGTGGCGATGTGTATCACCTAAGAAATATCCTACCGACACTATGGAAACATTCTGCAGTTGTGCGAAGCTTCGGGTCGTGAAAATTTCGTGAAATGTCGCTGAACTTCTGAGTGTGCGTCGGCTTCTATAGCGAGATGGCCTGTAAAAAATCATACAACTTTGTTTTCAAAGGACTGTTTCTTATGAAGCGCTTGTTCTGTTTGGCCGCGATTGCGGCCGTAGTGGTGGGACACTCTGTTTCGGCCCAGGCCGCAGGCCTGGAGTTTGGGGTGGGCAGCACCAGCGATTCGACGTTGACCTATCGACTGGGCCTGACCTCGGATTGGGACAAAAGCTGGATGCAGAGCGACGTCGGTCGTCTGACCGGCTATTGGAGCGGCGCCTATACCTATTGGGAGGGGGATGACCGTGCAGGTGCCAGCAGCCTGTCGTTCTCGCCGGTATTTGTGTATGAATTCGCCGGCCAGTCGGTCAAGCCTTACATAGAAGCCGGGATTGGCGTGGCAGTGTTTTCCCGTACCAAGCTGGAAGACAACAACATCGGCCAGGCTTTCCAGTTCGAAGACCGCCTGGGCTTTGGCCTGCGCTTCACCGGTGGGCATGAAGTCGGCATTCGCGCCACGCACTACTCCAATGCCGGGATCAGCAGCAATAACGATGGTGTAGAAAGCTACTCGCTGCACTACACCATGCCGCTGTAATTCCCAGGAACGCTGCAAGACAGTGTGGGCGGGGGCAAGCCCTCCCACACTTTTTGATCGTCATCAGTCTTCAGATCAGCGGTAGGCCGTGGCGATGCCTTCGCGTTCGGTCAGGCACTCCGGTGCGCCCATCTCGAACTCCCGGCAGATCAGCGGCCGACGTTCGTAAATCGTGCACATCATCGTGTCCCGATCCAGCGCCGCGCACCAGCCGTCATCCAGGCGCAGCATCACCTCACCGCCCCAATCGTCAGTGTCGATATAGCGCTCCGGCACGCCGGTGTCGGTGATCAGCATCACTTCCAGCTGGCAGCAGCAGGCCGCGCAGGTCGAGCAGGTGACGGCGGGTTCGGTGATTTGAATGTGGGGGATGTTGGTCATAGAGCAGCAGCTTCAAGCTTTAAGCGCCAAGCTGCAAGTAGAAGCCGACCGGCTTCAACTTTTGCGCATTGCGGCAACTGTCAACAGGGTGAAAACCATGGCCCAGAGCACAGCAAGCCCAACCAGGGTCGGCGCCGCGCCGAATCCGAACTGCACCCCCGCCAAGTGGCTGCCGGCGTAATACGACATTGGTCCGCCCAGCGCACCCATTAACGCCGCACGCCACCAGGGCCGTGCACTCCAGGCCAGGCAATGGCGCAGGGTGGTTGCCAGCAGGGCCCACAACAACATCAGCCAGAACGGAATCAACGGTCCCGGCTCGTTGAACTTGAACACGCCCAAAGCGCGCAACACCGTGTCCAATAGCGTGCCGGCCAGCGTCACGCTTATGATCAGCGTCGCGTCCCCAGCCCCTTTACTTATCCACAACAGATGGATAACCAGCACCGCCAGCCCCACCAGCAACCAAGGGCTATCGCCACCGAGTACGCAGGCAAACCACCCGCACTGGAACAGCACGGCATTGGCCAGTGGTTTAAGCACTGAAGCGCCCGAGCAACGGAGGGTTGATGGCCGACGGTTTGGCCAATAGCAATTGCGCGGTGCCAATGGTGCGCTCCATAAAGCCGCCCTCGCAGTAGCACAGGTAGAACTCCCACAACCGCAGGAAATATTCGTCGTAGCCCAGCTCCGTCAGGCGGCCGTGGGCGTGGCGAAAGTTCTCGTGCCACAGGCGCAGGGTTCGCGCGTAGTGCAGGCCGAAGTCCTCCATGTGCAGCAGGTTCATATCGGTGTCGCGGCTGACGATGTGCAGCATGTTCTGCACGCTGGGCAGGGCACCGCCGGGGAAGATATAGCGCTGGATAAAGTCGACGCTGTTTTTCGCCTGCTCGAAGCGTTGCTCACGGATGGTGATGGCTTGCAGCAACATCAGGCCATCACGCTTGAGCAGGTGCGCGCACTGCTTGAAGTAGGTCGGCAGGAAGCGATGGCCCACCGCTTCGATCATCTCGATGGACACCAATTTGTCGTACTCGCCGGTCAGGTCGCGGTAGTCCTGCAGCAATAACGTGACCTGGTCTTGCAAGCCCAGGGCTGCGATGCGTTTTTCGGTGTAGGCGAACTGCTCTTTGGACAAGGTCGTGGTGGTGACCTTGCAGCCGTACTGCTGCGCCGCATACAGCGCCATGCTGCCCCAGCCGGTGCCGATTTCCAGCAGATGATCGGTGGGTTTGAGTGCGAGCTTCTGGCAGATGCGTTGCAGTTTGTTCAGTTGCGCCTGTTCCAGGCTGTCGTCGGGCGTCAGGAACTGCGCGGCCGAATACATCATGGTCGGGTCGAGGAATTCCGCGAACAGCTCATTGCCGAGGTCGTAGTGGGCGGCGATGTTTTTTTGCGAGCCCTTGCGCGTGTTGCGGTTGAGCCAGTGCAGGCCTTGGGTGAACGGCCGTGCCAATCTCGCCAGGCCACCCTCCATCGCGTCGAGCACATCCAGGTTACTCACCATAACCCGCACCACCGCCGTCAGGTCCGGGCTGGTCCAATAGCCGTGGATAAAGGCCTCGCCCGCACCGACGGAACCGTTGGCCGCCACCAGGCCCCAGACCGCCGAATCGACAATCTGGATTTCCCCCAGCAGGTGCGCTTCCCGTGCGCCGAATACCTGGCGCTCGCCGTCCTCGATCACCACCAACTGGCCATAGCGCAGTTGGCTGAGTTGGCGCAGCACGCCCTTGCGCAGCAGCGCACTGGTCATGCCGTTGACGTTCAGGCGGTGGGTCTTGACCGATAAGCTAGGGGATTTCATGGCGGCGATCCTTGGTGTACCCGACAGCTGTGCGAGAGGCGCCGTCGGCGGCCTGATGGGAAAAAATCGGTGTGCGCTTGAGCAACAGGCGCAGGGCCTGCCAATAGATGGCCAGGCAGGTCTTGGCGGTCATCCACGGATAGCGCCACAGGTAACGGTGCAGGCTGGCGCGGTTCAGCGTTTCCCTGTGCAGGCTCAAGGTGGCGTCGAAGACTTTCACCTCGCCCTGCCAATCGGCCATGTGCACGCCGAGCCTGGCGGCGGGCGGGCTGAAGCTCATGCGGTATTCCAGGTCGCGCGGCAAAAACGGCGACACGTGAAACGCCTTGGCCACGGCGAAGTGTTGGTGCTGATCCGCGCTGAGGGCCTGGGCCGGCAGCACGTAGTGATAGCGTTCGCGCCATGGGGTGTTGGTCACTTCGCACAGGATCGCGGCCAGTTGCCCATCGGCCTCGAAGCAGTAGAAGAAACTCACCGGGTTAAAAGCCAGGCCCCAACTGCGGGCCTGGGTCAGCAGGCAGATAACGCCCAGGGGTGTATGCCCCAGGGCCTTGCCGACTTCCTGGCGCACAGCATCGGTCAAGCTCATGCCGTGGCGCGTGAATTCACGCAGGTAGTCCTGCTGGCGAAAACCGAAGGGCGCCAGGCGGCTTGCGCCGGCCAGGGGCGACAGCCCGAGCACTTGGTCTTGTTCGCTTAAGTCCAGGTACAGCAGGCCGATGCGGTAGCGAAAGGCATGGGCCTTGGGTGCAAACCGCCGATGGGCGATCCAGCCGCTGTACAGGGCGCTGTTCACAGGCTTTCCCCGAAGGCTTCGGCTACGCGCAGGGCGCTGACGACGCCGTCTTCATGGAAGCCGTTGGCCCAATAGGCGCCGCAGTACCAGGTATGGCGGGTGCCGTTCAGCTCCTCCCAACGCGCTTGTGCGGCTACGGCGGCCAGGCTGTATTGCGGGTGGGCGTAGGTATAGCGCGCGAGGATCTTCAGCGGGTTGATCATCGACGTCTGGTTGAGGCTGACGCAAAAGGTGGTGGCGCTGTCGATGCCTTGCAGGATGTTCATGTCATAGGTGACAGCGGCCTGGGTCTGCACGTCGCCGCTCAGCCGGTAGTTCCAGCTGGCCCAGGCGAGTTCGCGGTCGGGCAGCAGGCGCGTGTCGGTGTGCAGCACCACGTCATTGTCGGCGTAGGGCAGGGCGCCGAGGATCTCCTGCTCGGCCTGGCTCGGGTCGCCGAGCAAAGCGAGTGCCTGGTCGCTGTGGCAGGCGAACACCACCTTGTCGAAAGCTTCGGTGCCGGCGGCGCTGTGGATAATCACCCCCTCAGCGTCACGCTCGACCAAGTGCACGGGGCAGTTGAGGCGCACGTGTTCACGAAAGCTGCGGGTCAGCGGTTCGATATAACGACTGGAACCGCCCTCGATCACGCACCACTGTGGACGGTTGTTCACCGAGAGCAAGCCGTGGTTCTTGAAGAAGCGCACAAAGAACTGCAGCGGAAAGTTCAGCATGTCCGCCAGGGACATCGACCAGATCGCCGCGCCCATCGGTACGATGTAATGCCGTATAAATCGCGGCCCGTAACCCCCAGCCTCGAGGTAGTCACCCAAGGTCATCTCGGCGCTGATGCGCTGTTCTTGCAGGTCCAGCGGGGCCTGGCGATTGAAGCGCAGGATGTCACGCAGCATGCCCCAGAAGCCTGGCGAGAGGATATTGCGGCGCTGGGCAAACAGGCTGTTGAGGTTGTTGCCGTTGTACTCGAAGCCGCTGCCCTGGTCGCACACCGAAAAGCTCATCTCGGTGGGTTTGAAGGTCACGCCGATCTGCCCCAGCAAGCGGATGAAGTTGGGGTAGGTCCAGTCGTTGAACACGATAAAGCCGGTGTCCACGGCATAGGGTTTGCCCTCGACGGTGACGTTGACCGTGTGGGTATGCCCGCCGATACGGTCGCCCGCCTCGAACAGCGTGATGTCGTGACGGCGGCTGAGCAGGTAGGCGCTGGTCAGCCCGGCGATGCCGCTGCCGATAATGGCGATCTTCACAGGTCGTCCTTTTTCGGTGGCGGGCTGCGCAACATGCGTTTGCCGATGATCAATTGCGCGCGGTTCGGCAGTTTCGACAGCGGCCACAGCGTGGCGATAAACAGTGCGGGGAAGGCGATCTCCAGCGGGCGTTTTTCCAGCTTGGCGAAGATATGCCGCGCGGCCTTGTCGGCTGGCCAGCTCAGGGGCATCGGGAAGTCATTGCGCTCGGTGAGTGGGGTGTCGACGAAGCCCGGGCTGATCACCGTGACATCAATGTTTTCGGGCGACAGGCTGATGCGCAGGGATTCGAACAGGTAGCGCAGCCCGGCCTTGGACGCGCCATACGCTTCGGCCCGTGGCATCGGCAGGTAGGTCACGGCGCTGGCGACGCCCACCAGGTGTGGTGTGCGCCCGGCGCGCAACAACGGCAGCGCCGCTTCAATGCAGTAACTGCTCGCCAGCAGATTGGTGCGCACCACGTGTTCGATAATCGAGGCATCGAATTGCCTGGCGTCGACATATTCACAGGTGCCGGCGTTGAGGATCACGCTGTCGACCGAACCCCAGGCCGCGCCGATGTGTTCACCGATCTCGCGCACGGTCTGGCTGTTGGTCAGGTCGCCGGCCACCACGAGCACCTGGCCGGGGTACCGTTGGGCGAGCGCTTCCAGCGGGCCTTTGGTGCGTGAACTGAGGGCCACGTGGGCGCCGCTGTTGAGCAGCTCCACGGCCAGCGCGGCGCCGATGCCACTGCTGGCACCGGTCAGCCAATAACGACGGGGCGGCAGTGCGTTCATCCCACTCTCCTTTTCAACCAACTGACGACCCCACCCAACACGGGAAGGTGTTCGTACAACAGGGCGCCGGCGTCGAAGTAATCGCGGTGGCGGTACACCTTGTCACGCCACATCAAATGCGAGCAGCCCTCCACGCGGATGATCTTGCCTTTGCCCAGGCGCGGGTGGCAGAAACTCATGTTCCAGCGCAGGTAACCTTCGCCTTCGGCCACCTGGTCGAAACCATGGAAGTCGAAGCGCAGCTGGCTGACGTTGCTGTACAGCTCGGCGAAATACGTGTGCAGCGCAGTCAGTCCATGGACTTCATGCAGCGGGTCGGTGAACGCGATGTCCTGGCTGTAGAGGCTGTCGAGCAGTTGCAGGTTGTGCTTGTCCAGCGAGGCAAAGGCCTGGGCGAAGCGGCGCAGGAAGTCACTCATGTTCGGCGACCTCCTGGCGTGAAGGCAGGTTGCGAAAGGCTGCGAGGGCGCGTTCGCGGGATTTTTTCAGGTCGACAATCGAGCGCGGGTAATCCGCCACGCCAAACAGGCCGCCGAGCGCCTGCGGGTTGTGCACTTCCTTCTTGTTCAGCGTGGCCAGCTCCGGCAGCCAGTGCTTGATAAACACGCCTTCGCTGTCGAATTTTTCCGACTGGCTCAGCGGGCTGAAAATCCGGAAATACGGCGCCGAATCGGTGCCGGTGGATGAACTCCATTGCCAGCCGCCGTTGTTGGCGGCCAGGTCGCCGTCGATCAGGTGGCGCATGAAGAAGCGCTCGCCTTCGCGCCAGTCGATCAACAGGTTCTTGGTCAGGAACATCGCCACCACCATGCGCAGGCGGTTATGCATCCAGCCGGTTTCCAGCAACTGGCGCATGGCGGCATCGATGATCGGCAGGCCGGTGCGCGCCTGTTGCCAGGCGGCGAGGTCCTCGGGCGCATCGCGCCAGGCCAGGGCTTCGGTCTCGGGACGGAAAGCGCGATGACGGGAGACCCGTGGGTAGCCGACCAGAATGTGCTTGTAGAACTCACGCCATAGCAGCTCGTTGATCCAGGTGATGGCGCCGATGTCGCCGCTTTCGAACTCGCCCTGGTTGGTTTGCAGGGCGGCGTGCAGGCATTGGCGCGGCGAAACCACGCCGGCGGCCAGGTAGGCGGAGAGCTGGCTGGTGCCGGGCTTGGCCGGAAAATCCCGTTCGTCTTTGTAGTAGCTGATCTGCTGGTCGGCAAAGGCGTCGAGGCGGCGACGGGCTTCGTCTTCGCCGGCGGGCCAGAGGGCGCGCAAGGTGTCGCTGGGCGGTTCGAAGCCGTCGACCTGTTCGGGAATCGGATCGCTCTTGAGCGTGAGCACGGCTTGGGCCTTGGGCGTTGCGACCCGACGCGGCAGGGCGCTGTGCAGGCGCGCGTAGCAGACCTTGCGGAACTGGCTGAACACCTGGAAGTAGGTACCGGTCTTGGTCAGCACGCTGCCCGGTTGGAAAAGCAGTTGGTCCAGGTAGCTGTGGAACGTCACGCCGCCGGCTTCCAGCGCCTCAGCGACAG
The DNA here is from genome assembly GCF_900005955.1 of Pseudomonas sp. 8 R 14. Lineage (NCBI taxonomy): Bacteria > Pseudomonadati > Pseudomonadota > Gammaproteobacteria > Pseudomonadales > Pseudomonadaceae > Pseudomonas > Pseudomonas sp. 8 R 14. Next base: position 123,656 of record NZ_CVTH01000021.1, read on the forward strand.
CTGCATCGCGACGGCTTTCATGGATGCCGTATTCCTCGTTGACGTGCACCGACTCTACGGCCAGTTCCCGGCACAGTTCACTTAACACGGCGGGAACCTGATCCCAGGTAGCAGCGTGGCGGATCAGCAAGGGAATGTTCAGGGTGCCCAGGGCCTGGCTCAAGTGCTGCAGGTTGCGCAGCCAGAAATCCACTTTGCAGGGGGCATCGTCATGGGCCAGCCATTGCTCGGGCGTGACCAGGTACACGGCCGCCACCGGGCCTCGCTGGCAGGCCGCGGCCAGGGCGGTGTTGTCGTGAAGGCGCAAGTCGGTGCGCAGCCAGATCAAGTGCATTTAGATAAGTCCACGCTGGATCAGGAGCTGATGGGCCGACAACGGGTCTTCGGCCACGAACAATTGCGCAATGTCTTGGGTTAATACGGCCAGCTCGGCCTGGTGGATGCAGACCGTGGGTCCGACGAGCAGTTTTGCGCAATTGACGCCAGCCAGCAGCTTGGTCAATGCCGGCAATTGCAGGGCCTTGCTCGAGTACAGGAGCACGGCGCGCGGTTGCAGGTGTTCCGCCGCAAGGGCCAACTCGCCGGTGGGCAACGGCCAGTCGAAGACTTCCACCGGGCAATCGGCGCTGCTGGCCAGCCAGGCGCTGAGCCACAGGTGCGGCTCCAGGGGCAGGTCGGAGTGGTTGACCAGCAGCAACGGCGCGCCGTGCAACTGCCGGTTGTTGTGGTAGATGCGTGCACCAAACTTGCTGCGCAGCCAGGACAGGAAAAACACCCGCTCCATCTGAGCGCCAAACTGGCCTTGCCAGCGCTGTTCCAGCTCCTGCAGCAGCGGCAGCAGCAATTGCTCGCACAGGGTGCGCGGCGGGTACAGCGCCATGGCCTGGTTAAACACATCGTCCACCCGGCGTTCGGCCAGTTCGCTGACGGCCTGCACCAGGTTCTGGCGCAAGGCTTGCCATTCGTTCTCTACGGCATCGGGAAGGGCCTGGGCGGAATCGATCAGGCCTTTTACCTGGCTGACCGGCACGCCGCGATTGAGCCAGGTGAGGATGGTGTGGATGCGTTGTACATGCTCGGCATTGAACAGCCGATGGCCCTTGGGGGTGCGCTGGGGCACGATCAGGCCATAACGGCGTTCCCAGGCGCGCAGGGTCACGGCGTTGACGCCGGTCTGGCGCGCCACTTCACGAATCGGCAGCCAGCCGTCTTCGAGGGCTTGGGCGATGTCTGCGCCGGGTTCGTCTTGCAAGATAGCGGTCATGACGCTTTTCATGGTTTAGATCGCATTACGCAGGCTGAGATTTTCCGGGTGCGGCTGCAAGTAGGCCTGCTGCGCGATGTAGCGGTCCGGGTGTTGGCGAAAGTGATGCTTGAGCAGGGTCAACGGCACCACGAGCGGCACGATGCCCTGGTGATACTGGCTGATGACCGTCTGCATTTCCTGTTTGTCATCGGCGCTGATGGCCTGCTTGAGGTAGCCGCTGATGTGTTGCAGCACGTTGGTGTGGGTGCCGCGGGTGGCGCACTTTTTCAGGCCGGTCATCAAGTCGCTGAAATAGCAGGCGGCCACCTCGTCGAGGTTGACGTCCCTGGCCATGCTGCCGAGGCGGTGGCCCAGGCTCTTGTAGTGCATCAGGCTGTGGGCCATCAGCAAATACTTGTAGCGCGCGTGAAACGCCAGCAGGCGGTGGCGGGTCAGGCCCTCGGCCAGCAGTTGCTGCCAACTGGCGTAGACGAAGACGCGGGTCAGGAAGTTTTCCCGCAGTACCGGGTCATTCAGGCGGCCGTCTTCTTCCACAGGCAGGTTCGGGTGGCGCGCGCAGAACGCCTGGGCGTAGATGCCACGCCCGCCGCCCTCCACCGGCGCTCCGTTTTCACGGTAGACCTTGACGCGTTCCAGGCCGCAGGACGGCGACTTCTGCATGAAGATGTAGCCGCACAGGTCAGTGTGTTCGGCGGCCATTTTGCGGCCGTATGCGTCCAGCGGCGCGGTGACATTCAGCTCGTGGTGTACGGTGCCGACGGCCTGGGGCTGTTCGGCATCGCCCACCAGGCGAATGGTTTCACGGGGGATACCCAGGCCGATCGCCACTTCCGGGCACAGCGGCACAAAGTCGAAGTACTCGGCGAGGACCTCGCTGCATAGCTGGGATTGCTTGTGACCGCCATTGAAACGCACGTTTTCGCCCAGCAGGCAGGCGCTGATGCCAATCTTCGGCTTGATGGACGGTGTGCTGGGCATGGCCAAACCTCTGCAAGATTCCTGTACAAGATCTGAAATCTGTACAACTAAATCTCATCATAGGTTTGATGATGTACAAGTCAAATATTTTGTACAAGTATTTGCGCGGAGGCTATTTCCAGCCGATTTGCCAAGCCTCGGCATTTTGCAGGGTTTGCCAGGCCAGGCGCTCAGCGCGCAGGGTCATCACGGCTTGCAACTCGATTTCCAGCACTGTGCCGTCCTCGTCACGAAACAGTTCGGTGACCAGGAAGTGTTTTTCCTTGTTGCGGGGCCGGGCTGCCGTCCACTTCGACAGCAGCAATTTGGCCGGGTTGATGCGGTTCATTGCAGGTGCTCGATCAATCGTCGCGCGGCTTCCTGGCCACTGAGCCATGCCCCTTCCACGCGCCCCGAGAGGCACCAGTCGCCACACACGTACAGGCCCAGGTCGGCGTCGGCCAGCACCCCGAACTCATGGGCGCCTGACGGTCGTGCGTAGAGCCAGCGGTGGGCCAGGCTGAAGGACGGTGGGGGCATGGCGCTGTGCAGCAATTCGGCGAAGGCACCGTGCAGGTGTTCGATCACCGCTTCCTTGGACAGGTCCAGGTGGGCCTTGCTCCAGGTGCTGGTGGCGTGCAGCACCCAGGTGTCGAGGGTCGTATCGCGCCCGGGCTTGCTGCGGTTGCGCGCCAGCCAGTCCAGCGGGCTGTCTTGCACGAAGCAGCCTTCCATGGGGGTATCCAGGGGCTTGTCGAAGGCCAGGGCAATGGCCCAGGACGGGTCCATCTTCACGCCGGCGGCGGCACTCGCCAATTTGGGCGCTGCCGCCAACAGGGCCGTGGCCTGGGGGGCGGGCGTGGCGATGATCACATGGCTGAACGGGCCGTGGTTTTCGCCGTCGGCATCCAGCAGGTTCCAGTGTTGCTTGCCTTGGAACACCTCGGTGATCCGGCAGCCGAACTCCACCGGCAGGTCGTCAAGCAGGGCGCGGGTGATGGCGCTCATGCGCGGCGTGCCGACCCAGCGGATCTGTTCATCGGGGGAGGGGGTGAGTTGGCCGGACTTGAAATTGTACAGCTGGGGCTTCCATTGCTCGGCCCAGCCGTTGCTTTGCCAGCGCTGCACTTCGTTGACGAAGCGTCGGTCGCGGGCGGTGAAGTATTGGGCACCCATGTCCAGTGCGCCGGCGTCGCTGCGCTTGCTGGACATGCGGCCGCCGCTGCCGCGGCTTTTATCGAAGAGTTGTACAACGTGCCCGGCGTCTTGTAACGCTCGGGCGGCGCAGAGACCGGCGATGCCGGTGCCGATGATCGCGATGGGGACAGTCATGGGAGGCCTCGTTTTACCGTTGGGTACAGGCTACGCCGACACCAATAGCTGTACAATATTATTTTTTGGTATAAGTTTTGGCGTACCTGATCGCTTGGCGTGACCTATGGTTAACCATGAGGCTTAAACAAAAGTCACGCTCGATTACAAATTGATCCCTGCTTATAAAATAGACTAGTGATCGGCGGCGAACGTTACATGAGGAGCGTCCCATGCATATTTTGCTGACCGGCGGTACCGGCCTGATCGGTCGCCAACTCTGCCAACACTGGATTGCCCAAGGTCATCGCCTGACGGTGTGGAGCCGCCATCCTGAAGACGTCGCCCGGTTATGCGGTGCAACGGTGCTCGGGGTGGCTCGTCTGGAGGAGGTGATTGGCGCGGTGGACGCGGTGGTCAACCTGGCGGGTGCGCCGATTGCTGACCGTCCCTGGACCCACAAACGCAAGGCGCTGCTCTGGAGCAGCCGCATCGGCTTGACCGAAACCCTGCTGGCCTGGCTCGAAAGCCAGGCGCAGAAACCGGCGGTGCTGGTTTCCGGTTCGGCGGTGGGCTGGTACGGCGACGGTGGCGAGCGCGAACTGACCGAGGCCAGCGGCCCGGTACAGGACGATTTCCCCAGCCAACTCTGCATCGCCTGGGAAGAAACCGCCCAACGTGCCGAAGCGATGGGCATCCGCGTGGTGCTGGTGCGCACCGGCCTGGTACTGGCGGCCGAGGGCGGCTTTTTGTCGCGCCTGTTGCTGCCGTTCAAACTCGGGCTGGGCGGGCCTATCGGCAACGGGCGGCAGTGGATGCCGTGGGTTCATATCAAGGATCAAATCGCCCTGATTGATTTTCTTCTGCACAAGGATGACGCCAGCGGTCCTTATAATGCCTGCGCGCCGCACCCAGTGCGTAACCGCGAGTTCGCCAAGACATTAGGCCAGGCGCTGCACCGCCCGGCGTTCATGCCGATGCCGGCCTTTGCATTGAAGGTGGGTTTGGGCGAGTTATCGGGGCTGTTGCTGGGCGGGCAGAAGGCGATCCCCGAACGCTTGATGGCCGCCGGTTTCATTTTCCAGTTCACTGAGTTGCATGCGGCTTTGGATGACTTGTCCAGCCGCCTCTAAGAGATAGGATGTTGCATGACGGATCACGCGTTGTTACTGGTCAACTTGGGTTCACCGGCCTCCACTTCGGTGGCCGATGTGCGCAGCTACCTCAATCAGTTCCTGATGGACCCTTATGTCATCGACCTGCCTTGGCCGGTGCGGCGCTTGCTGGTATCGCTGATCCTGATCAAGCGCCCCGAGCAATCGGCCCATGCCTACGCCTCGATCTGGTGGGACGAGGGTTCGCCGCTGGTGGTGCTCAGCCGTCGCCTGCAGCAGCAGATGACCGCGCAGTGGACCCAGGGGCCCGTGGAGTTGGCGATGCGTTATGGCGAGCCTTCCCTGGAAACGACGCTCACGCGGTTGGCCGCCCAAGGTATTCAGAAAGTGACTCTGGCGCCTCTGTACCCGCAGTTTGCCGACAGCACCGTGACCACGGTGATTGAAGAAGCCAAGCGGGTAGTGCGCGAGAAAAAGCTCAACGTACAGTTCTCGATCCTGCAGCCATTCTACGATCAGGCGGAATACCTCGACGCGTTGGCCGCCAGCGCCCGACCTTATATAGACGCGCATTACGACCACTTGCTGCTGAGCTTCCACGGCTTGCCCGAGCGCCATCTGAAAAAGCTCGACCCGACCGGCCAGCATTGTTTCAAGGATGCGGACTGCTGCAAGAACGCCTCGCCTGAGGTGCTCGCGACCTGCTACCGCGCACAATGCTTCAGCGTTGCCCGCGACTTCGCCGCGCGCCTGGGCTTGCCTGACGACAAATGGTCAGTGGCGTTCCAGTCGCGCCTGGGCCGTGCGAAGTGGATCGAACCCTACACCGAGGCACGCCTGGAAGCGCTGGCCCGTCAAGGGGTGAAAAAGCTGCTGGTGATGTGCCCCGCGTTTGTTGCCGACTGCATCGAGACCCTGGAAGAGATCGGTGATCGTGGTCGGGAGCAATTCCGCGAGGCGGGCGGTGAGGAGTTGGTGCTGGTGCCGTGTTTGAATGACGATCCGCAGTGGGCGGCGGCGCTCAATACGCTCTGCGAAAGAGCACCGCTGTCACTGTAGGAGCGAGGGGGACGCCTAGTTCTTGCTCGCGAAGGTCGTTAACGATAACGCAGCGCCTCTGGGGTAACGCGGCGCTCTCAGGTGCTTCGCGAGCAAGCTCGCTCCTACAAGGGGGGGGTTAGAGGTTGAGGGTCAGGCTGACGGTGAGATTGCGCGGCTCGCCGGGATTGACCCAGTAATTGCTGTAGGACCGCTCGTAGTACTTTTCATCGAACAAGTTGTTGAGGTTCAGGCCCACGGTGACGTTCTGCGTGGCCTTGTAATGGGCCAGCAAATCGACGGTGTGGTAGGCGGGCAGTTCAAAGCGGCTGCCGGCTTCACCCGAGCGATCCCCTACATAGGTGAACGCCGCGCCCAGGTCTGAACCGCGCAGCGCGCCGTCCTGGAATTCATACACCCCCAACAGGCTGCCGCTGCGCTTGGCTACGCCGAGGATGCGGCTGCCCGCAGGAATGGCTTTATCACCCTTGGTCACTTCGGCATCTATGTAGGCAAAGGCGCCGATCACGCGTACCGCATCGGTCAGTTGTCCTGTCAGTTGCAGGTCGAAGCCCTGGCTGCGTGCCTTGCCCATGGCGCGGTTGGTATTGGTGGCCGGGTCCAGGGCCAGCACGTTTTCCTTTTCGATATGGAAGGCGGCGAGGGTGGCGCTGAGGCGGTCGTCGAACAGCTCGCTCTTGATCCCCACCTCATAGCCCACGCCTTCTTCGGGCTTGAAGGTCTTACCGCTGGCGTCCAGGCCGCTGTTGGGCTTGAACGAGGTGGAAGCGTTGGCGAATACGCCGACCTCTGGCGTCAGTTGATACAGCAGGCCGGCGCGCTGGGTAAGTGCGTCGTGGGTTTGCCGACTCTTGGCGTGGTTGCGGGTAAAGTCGTCGGTGCTTTGTTCGAAATGCTCGAAGCGCGCGCCGACCATACCGCGCAGGCGGTCGGTGAAGATGATCTGGTCTTGCAGGTTCAGCGCCTGGCTTTTGGTCTGTTCGAAGAAGTCGGTGCCGGAGCGCGCGCCATTGGGTTTGGGCTGGCCGTAGACCGGGTTGTAGAGGTCGATGGCGTAGGGGCTGCCGGCTATGGCGGTGACGCGCTCCTTCTTGCGGTAGTCCTCGTATTCGGTGCCGACCAGCAATTCGTGCTGCCAACTGCCAAGGTCGAACAGGCCGCGCAGTTCCAGCTGGGTGATGCTGTCGTGCCAGCCCGTGGAGCGTTCGCGGTAACGGCGGTTAAGGGTATGGCCGTCGGTGTTCAGTGCGCGGTTTTCCGAGGCGTCGCCCCACAGGCTGCCTTGTTTGTAATGGCTGGCCAGGCGCAGTTTCCAGGCGTCGTTGAGATGATGCTCGAGGGTCGCCTGGATGCGGTTGTTGTGGTTGTCGATATCGCCGTCGTTGGGTTCGCCGAGGAAGGTGGAGCGCGATACGCCTGGGGCATCGACGATGCCACGGTCGAAGGTGGAGCTGTGGCGTACGAATTCGCTCTCCACCAGCAGGGACGTGTCCGGGGCCAGCTGCCAGCTGAATGAGGGCGCGACAAATACACGCTTGCTCTCGACGTGATCGCGGAAGCTGTTGTTGTCTTCCACCGCCAGGTTGACCCGCGACAGCAGGTTGCCCTCGCTGTCCAGCGGCGTATTGACGTCGACGGCGGTGCGATAGCGGTCCCAACTGCCGGCGCTGGTTTGCAGGGTGGTGAAGGCTTCAGGCTGAGGTTTTTTGGTGACGATATTCACCGTGCCGCCGGGATCACCACGGCCATACAGGCTGGCGGCCGGGCCCTTGAGCACTTCGATGCGCTCGATATTGGCCGCGTCCGGCGTGCTCGGGTAGCCGCGGTTGGCGCTGAAACCATCCTGGTAGAACTCCGACGTGGTGAAGCCGCGCACGCTGTATTCGTAGAGCGTGAGGCCGCCAAAGTTGTTCTGCTTGGACACCCCGCCGGCAAACTCCAGGGCGCGTTCCACGTTGGTGCTGCCCAGGTCCGTAAGTACCGAGGCAGGAATCACGCTGATGGACTGGGGGATGTCGCGCAGGGCAGTGTCGGTTTTAGTCGCGCTGGCAGAGCGGGTGGCACGGTAGCCTTTGACCGGGCCGGTGGCGGATTCATAGGCGTCGGTGGTGACGCTGATGGTCTCCAGCTCAACGCTGTTGTCTTCGGCAAAGGCGGGATCCAGCAGCAAACCCAAGGCCAGGCCAGCCAGGGGGGCAAACGTTCGAGACGGCATGATAGAGCGTTCCAATAGCGATATTGAAACAATATAACATGACTGATGAGAATGGATTCGTTTTGAAATATGAGCTTACAGGTACCCGCGAACGGGTACCTGGCGAGGTGATTTATTCCTCTTCCTTGACCGGGGCAGGGGGTGGACGCAAGCCGATCTCCGCCAGCAGCTTGATCTCTTTACCGTTGCGCATCACCTGGATCGCCACCTTGTCGGTCGGCTTGATCCGAGCCACCTGGTTCATCGACTTGCGCCCATCACCGGCCGGTTCGCCGTTGATGCTGAGGATCACATCCCCCAGCTGCAGGCCGGCTTTCTGCGCCGGGCCATCGCGGAAAATCCCGGCGACCACGATGCCAGGGCGCCCGGTCAGGCCAAACGACTCGGCCAGTTCCTTGGTCAACGGCTGTACTTCAATCCCCAGCCAGCCGCGAATTACCTGGCCGTGCTCGATGATCGACTTCATCACTTCCATCGCCAGCTTTACCGGGATCGCAAAGCCGATGCCCTGGGAACCGCCGGACTTGGAGAAAATCGCCGTGTTGATGCCGGTCAGGTTGCCATTGGCATCCACCAGTGCGCCGCCGGAGTTGCCCGGGTTGATCGCCGCGTCGGTCTGGATGAAATCTTCGTAGCTGTTAAGCCCCAGTTGGTTACGCCCGGTGGCGCTGATGATGCCCATGGTCACCGTCTGGCCCACCCCGAACGGGTTGCCGATGGCCAGTGCCACATCACCCACCCGCAGCCCATCGGAGCGGCCTAGGGTGATGGCCGGCAGGTTTTTCAAATCGATCTTCAGGACCGCGAGGTCGGTTTCCGGGTCGCTGCCCACCACACGGGCCAGGGTTTCGCGGCCGTCACGCAGGGCCACCACAATCTGGTCGGCGCCGGTGGTCACATGGTTATTGGTGAGGATGTAGCCTTCGGGGCTCATGATCACCCCCGAACCCAGGCTGGACTCCATGCGGCGCTGTTTGGGCCCGTTGTCACCGAAGTAGCGGCGGAACTGCGGGTCTTCAAACAGCGGATGGGCCGGCTTGTTGATGACCTTGGTGGTGTACAGGTTGACCACGGCAGGGGCCGCAATGACTACCGCATCTGCATAAGTCACCGGGCCTTGCACTACCGCACTGGTTTGCGGTGCCTGTTGCAGGTTCACATCAAGGCTGGGCAAGCCCACCCACTGGGGATAACGCTGAATAATCAGCATCGCGATCAGCACGCCAGCCAGCAATGGCCATCCAAAAAAACGCAGTGCCTTGAGCATCAAGTAAGTCCTGACAGGTTGCAGGGGGCGGGAGAGCGCCCATAATGTCGCGCATTATACGAGGCTGCGAGCGCCTCGGAACGGGATATTTAGGAGTCTTTTATGGCCGTCCCCCTTACCACCCTCGTCGAGGAAGCGGACCGCTACCTTGGCAGCGCAAAAATTGCCGATTACTGCCCCAATGGCCTGCAGGTCGAGGGGCGGCCGCAAGTGATGCGCATCGTCAGCGGCGTCACGGCGAGCCAGGCTTTGCTGGACGCGGCCGTCGAAGCCCAGGCCGATTTGATCCTGGTGCACCACGGTTATTTCTGGAAAGGCGAAAACCCCTGTATCACCGGCATGAAGCAACGCCGCCTGAAAACCCTGCTCAAACACGACATCAGCCTGCTGGCCTACCACCTGCCGCTGGACCTGCACCCCGACGTTGGCAATAACGTGCAACTCGCCCGCCAGTTGGACATCACCGTCGAAGTCCCACTGGACCCGAGCAACCCCAGGATCGTCGGCCTGGTCGGCTCGCTCGCCGAACCGCTGTCGCCCCGCGACTTCGCCCGGCGTGTGCAGGATGTGATGGGCCGCGAGCCGCTGCTGATCGAAGGCAGCCAGATGATCCGCCGCATCGGCTGGTGCACCGGCGGTGGCCAGGGTTACATCGACAACGCCATCGCCGCGGGCGTCGACCTGTTCCTGAGCGGCGAAGCTTCCGAGCAAACCTTTCACAGCGCGCGCGAAAACGACATCAGCTTTATCGCCGCCGGACACCACGCCACTGAGCGTTACGGTGTACAGGCGCTGGGCGATTACCTGGCGCGGCGCTTTGCCTTGGAGCATCTGTTCATCGATTGCCCCAACCCGATTTGACTGCCAAACCTTGGGGCATATTGATATACCGTTTCGATCTAGCTGGTGCCCTGAATAGAAGAAGGTGCTGTGCTAGCATGCCCCGCTCGAACACGGCCCGCTGGCCGTCCATAAGATCGTTTTTCCGTGAGTAACCATGGTCGACAAACTGACGCATCTGAAACAGCTGGAGGCGGAAAGCATCCACATCATCCGCGAGGTCGCCGCCGAGTTCGACAACCCGGTGATGCTCTACTCGATCGGTAAAGACTCCGCCGTGATGCTGCACCTGGCGCGCAAGGCCTTCTTCCCGGGCAAGCTGCCGTTCCCGGTGATGCACGTCGACACCCGCTGGAAATTCCAGGAGATGTACAAGTTCCGCGACAAAATGGTCGAGGAGCTGGGCCTGGACCTGATCACCCACGTCAACCCGGATGGCGTGGCGCAGGGCATCAACCCGTTCACCCACGGCAGCGCCAAGCACACCGACATCATGAAGACCGAAGGTCTCAAGCAGGCCTTGGACAAGCATGGTTTCGACGCCGCCTTCGGCGGTGCCCGTCGCGATGAAGAGAAATCCCGTGCCAAAGAGCGCGTGTACTCGTTCCGCGACAGCAAGCACCGCTGGGACCCGAAGAACCAGCGCCCGGAGCTGTGGAACGTCTACAACGGCAACGTCAACAAGGGTGAGTCGATCCGTGTGTTCCCGCTGTCCAACTGGACCGAGCTGGACATCTGGCAGTACATCTACCTGGAAGGCATCCCGATCGTGCCGCTGTACTTCGCCGCCGAACGCGATGTCATCGAGAAGAACGGCACGTTGATCATGATCGACGACGACCGCATCCTCGAGCACTTGTCCGACGAAGACAAAGCCCGAATCGTCAAAAAGAAAGTACGTTTCCGTACCCTTGGCTGCTACCCGTTGACGGGCGCGGTGGAGTCCGAAGCCGAGACGCTGACGGACATCATTCAGGAAATGCTCCTGACGCGAACTTCCGAGCGCCAGGGCCGTGTCATCGACCACGATGGTGCCGGCTCGATGGAAGATAAAAAACGTCAAGGCTATTTCTAAGGGGCTGTCATGTCGCATCAATCTGATTTGATCAGCGAGGACATCCTCGCCTACCTGGGCCAGCACGAGCGCAAGGAAATGTTGCGCTTCCTGACCTGTGGCAACGTCGACGACGGCAAGAGCACCCTGATCGGGCGCCTGCTGCACGACTCCAAGATGATCTACGAAGATCACCTGGAAGCCATCACCCGTGACTCGAAAAAGTCCGGCACCACCGGTGACGACATCGACCTGGCGTTGCTGGTCGACGGCCTGCAGGCCGAGCGTGAGCAGGGCATCACCATCGATGTCGCCTACCGCTACTTTTCCACCGCCAAGCGCAAATTCATCATCGCCGACACCCCCGGCCATGAGCAGTACACCCGCAACATGGCCACCGGTGCATCCACCTGTGACCTGGCGATCATCCTGATCGACGCGCGCTACGGCGTGCAGACCCAGACCCGTCGCCACAGCTATATCGCCTCGTTGCTGGGCATCAAGCACATCGTGATCGCCGTCAACAAGATGGACATCAATGGCTTTGACCAAAGTGTGTTCGAGTCGATCAAGGCCGATTACCTGAAGTTCGCCGAGGGCATCGCCTTCAAGCCGAGCACCATGGCATTCGTGCCGATGTCGGCACTCAAGGGCGACAACGTGGTGAACAAGAGCGAGCACTCGCCCTGGTACACCGGCCAGTCGCTGATGGAGATCCTCGAGACTGTCGAGATCGCCAACGACCGCAACTACACCGACCTGCGTTTCCCGGTGCAGTACGTCAACCGTCCGAACCTGAACTTCCGTGGGTTTGCCGGCACCCTGGCCAGCGGCATCGTGCATAAGGGCGACGAAGTCGTGGTGCTGCCGTCAGGCAAGAGCAGCCGCGTCAAATCCATCGTCACCTTCGAAGGTGAGCTGGAGCACGCCGGCCCAGGCCAGGCCGTGACCCTGACCATGGAAGACGAGATCGACATCTCCCGTGGCGACCTGCTGGTGCATGCCGACAACGTGCCGCAAGTGACCGACGCCTTCGACGCCATGCTGGTGTGGATGGCCGAAGAGCCGATGCTGCCGGGCAAGAAATACGACATCAAGCGCGCCACCAGCTACGTGCCGGGTTCCATCACCAGCATCGTGCACCGTGTGGACGTGAACACCCTGGCCGAAGGCCCGGCGAGTTCGCTGCAGTTGAACGAGATCGGCCGGGTCAAGGTCAGCCTCGACGCCGCCATCGCGTTGGATGGCTATGACAGCAACCGCACCACCGGTGCGTTTATCGTCATCGACCGCCTGACCAACGGCACCGTGGGCGCCGGCATGATCATCGCACCGCCGGTCACCCACGGCAGTGCGGCGCATCACGGCAAGTTGGCCCATGTCGCCACCGAGGAGCGCGCCCAGCGTTTCGGCCAGCAACCAGCTACCGTGTTGTTCAGCGGCCTGTCAGGCGCGGGCAAGAGCACCTTGGCCTATGCGGTCGAGCGCAAGCTGTTCGACATGGGCCGTGCGGTGTTCGTGCTGGATGGCCAGAACCTGCGCCACGACCTGAACAAGGGCTTGCCCCAGGACCGTGCCGGACGTACCGAAAACTGGCGTCGTGCCGCTCACGTGGCGCGTCAGTTCAACGAAGCCGGCCTGCTGACCCTGGCCGCATTCGTCGCCCCGGATGCCGAAGGCCGTGAACAGGCCAAGGCGCTGATTGGCAGCGACCGCCTGCTGACCGTGTACGTGCAGGCGTCGCCGCAGGTGTGTGCCGAGCGTGATCCGCAGGGCTTGTACGCGGCGGGTGGGGATAACATCCCTGGCGAATCCTTCCCGTACGACGTGCCGTTGAATGCCGACCTGGTAATCGACACCCAGGCCCTGTCACTGGAAGACAGCGTCAAGCAAGTGCTGGAGCTGTTGCGCCAGCGCGGCGCGATCTAAGCCTCGCGGCCACAAAAAAGCCCGCCACCGAGTGATCGGTGGCGGGCTTTTTCACATCTTCAAGACCGGGCGCGGTCAAATGTGGGAGGGGGCAAGCCCTAATGCCAGTCAGTTAAGCTTACATCGCCTCCTACAAAAAGCCTTAACTGACTGGCATTTGGGCAAGCCCCCTCCCACAGGTTGATCATCGCTTGCTTGGGAATTCGGTGTGAAGCTGATCCAGCAACGCATCCTTGGTTTCCCACAGCTGGTTGATCCACCCCTGGAACGCCAGTCGATACTCCCCATCCTGCTCATAATTCCTGCCGATAAACTCTGCCGGAATCTGCACCTCTTCAAACTGCACCACCACGTCCTGCACCTTCCCGCACAGCAGGTCCCAATACCCAGGACGTCCGCCAGGGTAGTGAATGGTCACATTGACCAGTGATTTCAGCTGTTCCCCCATGGCATCCAGCACAAACGCGATACCACCCGCCTTGGGCTTGAGCAGGTAGCGAAACGGCGACTTCTGCTGCGCATGCTTGCCCGGTGTAAAACGCGTGCCTTCGGCAAAGTTGAAAATACCCACGGGGTTGTCGCGAAACTTCGCACAGGTCTTGCGAGTGGTTTCCAGGTCCTTGCCTTTCTTCTCCGGGTGTTTTTCCAGGTAGGCCTTGGTGTAGCGCTTCATGAAGGGAAAACCCAGTGCCCACCACGCCAGGCCAATCACCGGCACCCAGATCAACTCCTGCTTGAGGAAGAATTTCAGCGGGCGAATCCGACGATTGAGCACGTATTGCAGGACCATGATGTCGACCCAGCTCTGGTGATTGCTGGTCACCAGGTACGAGTGCTGGTAGTCCAGGCCTTCAAGGCCTTTAAGGTGCCAACGGGTATGGCGCACCAGGTTCATCCAGCCCTTGTTGTTGGTGACCCAGGCTTCATGGGTGTGGTTCATCAGCCATTCGCTGAAGCGCTTGGCGAAGGGCAACGCCTTGAACAGCGCCACGATAAACAGGAACGAACACAGCAGGATCGTATTCAGCGCCAACAGCAGCGAAGCGATCACCCCGCGTACGGCGGCAGGTAGAAAATCCAGCATTTAGATATCCATAGGTCGGTTGGCGGCTTGGATCGCAGTCAGCGCGATGGTGTACACGATGTCGTCGACCTGGGCGCCGCGTGGCAGGTCGTTGACCGGTTTGCGCAGGCCCTGGAGCATCGGCCCGAGGCTGACGCAATCGGCACTGCGTTGCACGGCCTTGTGCGTGGTGTTGCCGGTGTTCAGGTCCGGGAACACGAACACGGTGGCTTTGCCGGCGACCAGGCTGTCGGGGGCCAGTTGGCGGGCGACGGTTTCGTTGGCGGCGGCGTCGTATTGCAGCGGGCCGTCGATCAGCAGTGAGCTTTGCTGTTCATGGGCGAGCAGGGTGGCTTCGCGGACTTTCTCCACTTCCTCACCGCTGGCCGAGTCGCCGCTGGAGTAGCTGATCATCGCCACACGCGGGGTGATGCCGAAGGCGGCGGCCGAGTCGGCGCTTTGCAGGGCGATTTCCGCCAGCTCGGCGGCACTGGGGTGCGGGTTCATCACGCAGTCGCCGTAGACCAGCACCTGCTCGGGGAACAGCATGAAGAACACCGACGACACCAGGGTGCAGCCCGGTGCGGTCTTGATCAACTGCAGGGCCGGGCGAATGGTGTTGGCGGTGGAGTGGATAACCCCGGAAACCAAGCCGTCCACTTCATCCAGTGCGAGCATCATGGTGGCGATCACCACGGTGTCTTCCAGTTGCTGCTCGGCCATCGGTGCATTCAGGCTCTTGCTCTTGCGCAGGGCAACCATGGGCTCCACGTAGCGCTGGCGAATCAGGTCCGGGTCGAGAATCTCCAGGCCTTCGGGCAATTCGATGCCCTGGGCGCGCGCGACCGCTTCTACGTCAGCCGGCTTGGCCAGCAGCACGCAGCGCGCGATGCCCCTTGCCTGGCAGATAGCGGCGGCTTGCACGGTCAGCGGCTCGCTGCCCTCGGGCAGCACAATGCGTTTGTTGGCCGCCTGGGCGCGCTGGATCAACTGGTAGCGGAACACCGCCGGCGACAGGCGCATCTCCCGTGGCGTGCCGCAGCGCTGGTGCAGCCAGCGCGCATCGAGGTGGCTGGCGACGAAGTCGGTGATGATCTCCGCGCGCTCGCGGTCATCGATGGGGATTTCCTTGTTGAGGTTGTTGAGCAGGTTGGCGGTCTCGTAGGAACCGGTACTCACCGACAAAACCGGCAGCCCAGCCTGGAACGCGCCGCGGCACAGATCCATGATGCGCGGGTCGGGCAGGGTGTCGCTGGTCAGCAGCAGGCCGGCCAGGGGCACACCGTTGATCGCGGCCAGGCTGACGGCGAGGATGATGTCGTCACGGTCGCCGGGGGTCACCACCAGCACGCCGGGCTTGAGCAGCTCCACGGTGTTACGCATGGTGCGGGCGCAGATGATGATCTTGGTCATGCGCCGGGTTTCGTAGTCGCCGGCGTTGAGGATCTGCGCGCCCATCAGGTCGGCCACGTCGCGGGTGCGCGGCGCGTTGAGTTCCGGCTGGTAAGGAATGCAGCCGAGCAGGCGGAAATCACCGCTGCGCAGCAAGGGCGAATGCTCCTTGAGGCGCGCCGAGAAGGCTTCCATGCTTTCGTCGGTGCGCACCTTGTTCAGGATCACGCCGAGCACTTTCGGGTCTTTCGGGCCGCCGAACAACTGGGCCTGCAGTTCCACGCGGCCGGAGAGTTCGGTGAGCACTTCGTTTTCCGGGGCCGAGACCAGGATCACTTCCGCATCCAGGCTCTTGGCCAGGTGCAGGTTGACCCGGGCCGCATAGCTGGCGCTGCGGGTCGGTACCATACCTTCGACGATCAGCACGTCCTTGCCCACGGCGGCCTGCTGATAAAGGGTGATGATTTCTTCGAGCAGCTCGTCGAGCTGGCCGTCGCCGAGCATGCGTTCCACGTGAGCCAGGCCTAGCGGTTGTGGCGGCTTGAGGCCATGGGTGCGAGCCACCAGCTCGGTGGAGCGTTCGGGGCCGGTATCGCCGGGATGTGGCTGGGCAATCGGCTTGAAAAAACCGACTTTCAGGCCGGCTCGCTCAAGGGTACGCACCAGCCCAAGGCTGATGGAGGTCAGACCCACACCAAAATCGGTGGGCGCGATAAAAAAAGTCTGCATGCGAATTCTCTGGAGGTGCATGGCTTCGGTGGCGCCCTATGGTTGAGTGCCTACCGGGAATCAGGCGCCAAGGTTATCGTTATTCGGGCGCTTGCGCACACCAGCCGCAGGCAAAGGGCTGGCCTATTTTTCCCAGGCGCTGTGTGGCGTCGAGTACCCAGGCGCGAGACTGCCATGGCGGCTGGTGGCGCAGGTGCTGGGTGTGGCCGCAGGACAGCTCGGCAACCCAGTGACCCTCCTCGTCCTGGTGGAAGCCGATGATCAAGGATGCCGTTGATCGGCCCCGTCCGTCCGGGTTCTGTTCGCTTTCGGGCAAATCCTTGTTTAGACTTGTCCGTTCTTCATTCTTATGCAAAAGGTCTCGCCCCATGACGATCGCCGCTAACAAGGCTGTCTCCATCGACTATACCCTGACCAACGACGCTGGTGAGGTCATCGACAGCTCAGCCGGCGGCGCGCCGCTGGTCTACCTGCAAGGCGCAGGTAACATCATCCCAGGCCTGGAAAAGGCTCTGGAAGGCAAGAGCGTTGGTGATGAGCTGACCGTTGCCGTAGAACCTGAAGATGCCTACGGCGAATACTCCGCCGAACTGGTCAGCACCCTGAGCCGCAGCATGTTCGAAGGTGTTGATGAGTTGGAAGTGGGCATGCAGTTCCACGCCTCCGCGCCGGACGGTCAAATGCAGATCGTCACCATTCGTGATCTGGACGGCGACGACGTCACCGTCGACGGCAACCACCCTCTGGCTGGCCAGCGCCTGAACTTCCAAGTGAAGATCGTTGCCATCCGCGACGCTTCCCAGGAAGAAGTGGCCCACGGTCACGTCCATGGTGAAGGCGGTCATCACCATTGATTGATGTTTTGATCAAGTGGTAGCAAAAAAAACGCCCCGACTGGTTCGGGGCGTTTTTTGTGCGCTTGAAAATCTCTACCGGATCCCCCCGCCACATTTTGATCGTGGTGTATTTTCAGGCACAAACAAAAATGCCCCAGACCTTTCGGTACGGGGCATTTCTTAACTGTTTCGCAACCTGGGCTGCGTGGCAGTTGTTACCACTTAGGCAGCAGCAGGAACGCTCAGAGCCTTGATGTGGCCATTCAGGCGGCTCTTATGACGAGCGGCCTTGTTCTTGTGGATGATGCCTTTATCGGCCATACGGTCGATGACTGGCACAGCCAGAACGTAAGCTGCTTGAGCTTTTTCAGCGTCTTTGGTGTCGATGGCTTTAACTACATTCTTGATGTAGGTACGAACCATGGAACGCAGGCTGGCGTTGTGGCTGCGACGCTTCTCAGCCTGTTTTGCACGTTTTTTGGCGGAAGGTGTGTTGGCCACCGTCGAGCTCCTCGAAAGACTTTTTAGGAAATAGCAAACAAAATAGGCCGCGAATCATGCCGATGACTTGATGTGTTGTCAAGGCCGGCTGATGCGAACTGCTGAGTGGTCGATCTGAAGAGGCGGGTGATTTATTTCCGGCGCTTGACCTGTAAACTCGCGAGCTTTGGCGCTGTGCTGTTGCAGGCGCGCAGTATCGCATAAGTAGGCGCTTAGTTCGCCTGCTCTTTATCTATAGGCGCAAACTCTTTCAATGAATCTGCTCAAATCGTTGGCCGCCGTCAGCTCTATCACGATGATCTCCCGGGTTTTGGGGTTCGTGCGTGACACCCTGCTGGCGCGTATTTTTGGCGCCAGCATGGCCACGGATGCGTTCTTTATTGCGTTCAAACTGCCCAACCTGCTGCGGCGGATCTTTGCCGAGGGCGCGTTTTCCCAGGCGTTCGTGCCGATTCTGGCCGAGTACAAGGCCCAGCAGGGGGAGGAGGCGACCCGTACCTTCATTGCCTATGTCTCGGGCCTGCTCACCCTGGTGTTGATGCTGGTGACCATCGTCGGCATGCTCGCCGCGCCCTGGGTGATCTGGGCCACGGCGCCGGGTTTTGCCAATACGCCGGAAAAATTCGCGCTGACCACTGGCCTGTTGCGGGTGACCTTTCCTTATATATTGCTGATCTCACTGTCATCCCTGGCCGGTGCGATCCTCAACACCTGGAACCGTTTCTCGGTCCCGGCGTTCGTGCCGACGCTGCTTAACGTCAGCATGATTATTTTTGCGCTGTTCCTGACACCTTACTTCGATCCGCCGGTCATGGCCCTTGGCTGGGCCGTGCTGGCCGGTGGCCTGGCGCAGTTGCTCTACCAACTGCCGCACCTGAAAAAGATCGGCATGCTCGTATTGCCGCGCCTGAACCTCAAGGACACCGGCGTCTGGCGCGTGATGCGCAATATGTTGCCGGCGATCCTTGGGGTGTCGGTGAGCCAGATTTCCCTGATCATCAACACCGCGTTCGCCTCGCTGCTGGTATCCGGCTCGGTGTCATGGATGTATTACGCCGACCGCCTCATGGAACTGCCGTCTGGCGTGCTGGGCGTAGCCCTCGGCACCATTTTGCTGCCGACGCTGGCACGCACCTATGCCAGCAAGGATCGCCAGGAATACTCGCGCATCCTCGATTGGGGGCTGCGCCTGTGTTTCGTGCTGGTGCTGCCGTGCGCACTGGCGTTGGGGATCCTGGCCGAGCCGCTGACAGTGTCGCTGTTCCAATACGGGCAATTCGATGCCCATGACGCGTTGATGACCCAGCATGCGCTGGTGGCTTATTCCGTCGGCCTGCTCGGCATCATCGTGATCAAGGTGCTGGCGCCTGGCTTCTATGCCCAGCAGAACATCCGCACGCCGGTAAAGATCGCGATCTTCACCCTGATCGTCACGCAACTGCTCAACCTGGTGTTTATTGGTCCGCTGGCCCACGCCGGCCTGGCCCTGGCCATCAGTGCCGGTGCGTGCATCAATGCCGGCCTGCTGTTTTATCAGCTGCGCAAACAACAGATGTTCCAGCCTCAGCCTGGCTGGGGCATGTTCGCCCTCAAGTTGCTGGTGGCGGTTGCGATGATGTCGGCGGTATTGCTCGGCCTGATGCACTTCATGCCGGCCTGGGATGAGGGGCATATGCTGGAGCGCTTCATGCGCCTGGGCGTGCTGGTCGTGGCCGGCGTGGTGGTGTACTTCGGGATGTTGCTGCTGCAAGGCTTCCGCCTGCGGGATTTCAATCGCAAGTCGTTGAGCTAGAGAGTTTGCCGCGATAAAACGGTTGTTTTATCGATTCGTTCCATTTGCCCTGCGCTGTTGCCTGTCGTCCGGGGCCGGGTGTGGTTATAATCGACCACTTTATGAGCAAGAAGCGCGTTATGCAGCTGGTTCGAGGTCTCCACAACCTGCGCCCTGAGCATCGGGGCTGCGTCGCCACTATTGGCAACTTTGACGGTGTTCACCGTGGCCACCAGGCTATCCTGGCCCGGCTGCGCGAGCGTGCGGTCGAGTTGGGCGTACCCAGCTGCGTGGTGATTTTCGAGCCGCAGCCGCGGGAATATTTCACCCCGGAAACGGCACCGGCACGTCTGGCCCGTCTGCGGGACAAGCTGCAACTGCTGGCCGAAGAAGGCGTGGACCGCGTCCTCTGCCTGGCTTTCAACCAGCGTTTGCAAAGTCTCAGCGCTGCCGAGTTCGTCGACCGCATACTGGTAGATGGCCTGGGCGTACAGCATTTGGAGGTCGGCGACGACTTCCGTTTTGGCTGCGACCGGGTCGGGGATTTCGAGTTCCTGCAACACGCCGGTATCACCCAGGGCTTTACCGTCGAAGCCGCGCAAACCGTCGAACTGGACGGCCTGCGCGTGAGCAGCACCCAGGTGCGTAACGCCCTGGCCGCTGCCGACTTCGCCTTGGCCGAGCGTTTGCTCGGTCGCCCGTTCCGCATTGCCGGGCGGGTACTGCACGGCCAGAAGCTGGCGCGCCAACTGGGCACGCCAACCGCCAACGTGCAACTCAAGCGCCGCCGTGTGCCGCTGACCGGGGTTTACCTGGTGAGCGTCGACATCGACGGCCAATCGTGGCCGGGAGTCGCCAACATAGGCGTCAGGCCCACGGTTGCAGGTGATGGCAAGGCCCACCTGGAAGTTCATCTGTTGGATTTTGCCGGTGATCTGTATGACCGGCGTTTGACGGTGGTTTTCCACCAGAAGCTGCGTGAAGAGCAGCGTTTCGCCTCGCTTGAGGCGTTGAAAACGGCGATCAATGCGGATGTCGCCGCCGCCCGTGCACTAGCCGCACCTAGCGCCCATCGCTAACCGAAGAGCCTTAAATGACCGACTATAAAGCCACGCTAAACCTTCCGGACACCGCCTTCCCAATGAAGGCCGGCCTGCCACAGCGCGAACCGCAGATCCTGCAGCGCTGGGACAGTATTGGCCTGTACGGAAAGTTGCGCGAAATTGGCAAGGATCGTCCGAAATTCGTCCTGCACGACGGCCCTCCTTATGCCAACGGCACGATTCACATCGGTCATGCGCTGAACAAAATTCTCAAGGACATGATCCTGCGCTCGAAAACCCTGGCGGGTTTCGACGCGCCTTATGTCCCAGGTTGGGACTGCCACGGCCTGCCGATCGAACACAAGGTCGAAGTGACCTACGGCAAGAACCTGGGCGCGGATAAAACCCGCGAACTGTGCCGTGCCTACGCTGCCGAGCAGATCGAAGGGCAGAAGTCCGAGTTCATCCGCCTGGGTGTGCTGGGCGAGTGGGACAACCCGTACAAAACCATGAACTTCAAGAACGAGGCCGGTGAAATCCGTGCCTTGGCCGAAATCGTCAAGGGCGGTTTCGTGTTCAAGGGCCTCAAGCCCGTGAACTGGTGCTTCGATTGCGGCTCGGCCCTGGCTGAAGCGGAAGTCGAATACGAAGACAAGAAGTCCTCGACCATCGACGTGGCCTTCCCGATCGCCGACGACGCCAAGCTGGCCGAGGCCTTTGGCCTGGCAAGCCTGAGCAAACCGGCTGCCATCGTGATCTGGACCACCACCCCGTGGACCATTCCCGCCAACCAGGCGCTGAACGTGCACCCGGAATTCACCTACGCCCTGGTGGACGTCGGTGATCGCCTGCTGGTGCTGGCCGAGGAAATGGTCGAAGCGTGCCTGGCTCGCTACGAGCTGCAAGGTTCGGTAATTGCCACCACTACCGGTTCCGCGCTGGAGCTGATCAACTTCCGTCATCCATTCTATGACCGTCTGTCGCCGGTGTACCTGGCTGACTACGTCGAGTTGGGTTCGGGTACAGGTGTGGTTCACTGCTCGCCGGCCTATGGCGTGGACGACTTCGTGATCTGCAAGAAGTACGGCATGGTCAACGATGAGATCATCAACCCGGTGCAAAGCAACGGTGTTTATGTGCCGTCGCTGGAGTTCTTCGGCGGCCAGTTCATCTTCAAGGCCGACCAGCCGATCATCGACAAGCTGCGTGAAGTCGGTGCGCTGATGCAAACCGACACCATCAAGCACAGCTACATGCACTGCTGGCGCCACAAGACCCCGCTGATCTACCGCGCCACCGCGCAATGGTTTATCGGCATGGACAAAGAACCGGCCAGCGGCGACACCCTGCGTGTGCGCTCGCTCAAGGCTATCGAAGACACCAAGTTCGTCCCGGCCTGGGGCCAGGCGCGCCTGCATTCGATGATCGCCAACCGTCCGGACTGGTGCATCTCCCGTCAACGCAACTGGGGTGTGCCGATCCCGTTCTTCCTCAACAAGGAAAGCGGTGAGCTGCACCCACGCACCGTCGAACTGATGGAAGTGGTGGCCCAGCGTGTCGAACAGGAAGGCATTGAAGCCTGGTTCAAGCTGGACGCCGCCGAGTTGCTGGGTGACGAAGCGCCGCTGTACGACAAGATCAGCGACACCCTCGACGTATGGTTCGACTCCGGTACCACCCACTGGCACGTGCTGCGCGGCTCGCACCCAATGGGCCACGAAACCGGCCCGCGTGCCGACCTGTACCTGGAAGGCTCCGACCAACACCGGGGCTGGTTCCACTCGTCGCTGCTGACCGGTTGCGCCATCGACAACCACGCCCCGTATCGCGAGCTGCTGACCCACGGGTTCACCGTCGACGAGACGGGCCGCAAGATGTCCAAGTCGCTGAAGAACGTGATCGAGCCGAAAAAGATCAACGACACCTTGGGCGCCGACATCATGCGCCTGTGGGTGGCGTCGACCGATTACTCCGGCGAGATCGCCGTGTCGGACCAGATCCTGGCCCGTAGCGCCGATGCCTACCGCCGTATCCGTAATACCGCGCGCTTCCTGCTGTCGAACCTGACCGGTTTCAACCCGGCCACCGACATCCTGCCGGCCGAGGACATGCTCGCCCTGGACCGTTGGGCCGTGGACCGTACCCTGTTGCTGCAGCGCGAGTTGCAGGAGCACTACGGCGAATACCGCTTCTGGAACGTGTACTCGAAGATCCACAACTTCTGTGTGCAGGAGTTGGGTGGTTTCTACCTCGACATCATCAAGGACCGCCAGTACACCACCGGTGCCAACAGCAAGGCCCGCCGTTCGGCGCAGACCGCGCTGTACCACATCTCCGAAGCGCTGGTGCGCTGGATCGCACCGATCCTGGCCTTCACCGCAGATGAGCTGTGGGAATACCTGCCGGGCGAGCGTAACGAGTCCGTCATGCTCAATACCTGGTACGAAGGCTTGACCGAACTGCCGGCCGACTTCGAACTGGGCCGCGAGTACTGGGAAGGCGTAATGGCCGTCAAGGTTGCGGTGAACAAGGAGCTGGAGGTTCAGCGTGCGGCCAAGGCCGTCGGTGGCAACCTCCAGGCCGAAGTCACCCTGTTTGCCGAGGAAGGCCTGACTGCCGACCTGACCAAGCTGAGCAATGAGCTGCGCTTCGTGTTGATCACTTCCACTGCGAGCCTGGCACCGTTTGCCCAGGCACCGGCGGATGCCGTAGCCACCGAAGTGCCGGGCCTCAAGCTCAAGGTGGTCAAGTCGGCCTTCCCTAAGTGCGCCCGTTGCTGGCACTGCCGTGAAGACGTCGGGGTGAACCCTGAGCATCCGGAAATCTGCGGTCGTTGCGTCGACAACATCTCGGGTGAAGGCGAGGTTCGCCACTATGCCTAATGCAGCCAGTCGTTTCGGACGCCTGGGCTGGCTCGTACTGAGCGTGCTGGTCCTGGTCATTGACCAGGTCAGCAAGGCTCATTTCGAGGGCTCCCTGGAAATGTTCCAGCAAATCGTGGTGATCCCGGATTACTTCAGCTGGACCCTGGCCTACAACACCGGCGCCGCCTTCAGCTTCCTGGCTGACGGCGGCGGCTGGCAGCGCTGGCTGTTCGCCCTGATCGCCGTGGTGGTCAGTGCGGTGCTAGTGGTCTGGCTCAAGCGCCTGGGCCGCGATGACACCTGGCTGGCCATCGCCTTGGCCCTGGTGCTGGGCGGCGCCCTGGGCAACCTGTACGACCGTATTGCCCTGGGCCATGTGATCGACTTTATCCTGGTGCATTGGCAGAACCGCCATTACTTCCCGGCGTTCAATTTTGCCGACAGCGCCATCACCGTCGGTGCAATCATGCTGGCGCTGGACATGTTCAAAAGTAAGAAAACCGGAGAGACCGTCAATGACTGATCAGGTATTGGCTGAGCAACGCATCGGCCAGAACACGGAGGTCACCTTGCATTTCGCACTGCGCCTGGAGAATGGCGACACGGTCGACAGCACGTTCGACAAAGCCCCGGCGACCTTCAAGGTCGGCGACGGCAACTTGCTGCCGGGTTTTGAAGCGGCACTGTTCGGTTTCAAGGCTGGCGACAAGCGCACCCTGCAGATCCTGCCGGAAAACGCCTTTGGCCAGCCCAACCCGCAAAACGTGCAGATCATCCCGCGTTCGCAGTTCCAGGACATGGACCTGTCGGAAGGCCTGCTGGTGATCTTCAATGATGCGGCGAATACCGAACTGCCCGGTGTGGTCAAAGCCTTCGATGACGCGCAGGTAACCATCGACTTCAACCACCCGTTGGCCGGTAAAACCTTGACGTTCGACGTTGAAATCATCGACGTTAAAGCTCTTTGATCAACGCCCCGATCTAAAATGTGGGAGGGGGCAAGCCCACTCCCGCCTTTGGTCGCCATTGTCAGTTCAGTAGCATCAACTCTGGCCCAAGCGCCAGACACGAGGCACAGCATGCAAATCAAACTCGCCAACCCCCGTGGCTTCTGCGCCGGCGTGGACCGGGCGATCGAAATCGTCAACCGCGCCCTGGAAGTCTTCGGGCCGCCGATCTATGTGCGCCATGAGGTCGTCCATAACAAGTTCGTGGTCGAAGACCTGCGCGCACGTGGCGCCATCTTTGTCGAAGAACTGGAGCAGGTGCCGGACGACGTTATTGTTATCTTCAGCGCCCACGGTGTTTCCCAGGCCGTACGTACCGAAGCGGCTGGCCGTGGCCTGAAAGTATTCGACGCCACCTGTCCGCTGGTCACCAAGGTACATATCGAAGTCGCGCGCTACAGCCGTGATGGTCGCGAATGCATCCTGATTGGCCATGCCGGTCACCCGGAAGTCGAAGGCACCATGGGCCAATACGACGGCAGCAATGGTGGCGCCATCTACCTTGTGGAAGACGAAAAAGACGTCGCCAGCTTGCAGGTTCACAACCCGGAGCGTTTGGCGTTCGTGACCCAGACCACCTTGTCCATGGACGACACCAGCCGCGTCATCGACGCGCTGCGCAGCCGCTTCCCGGCCATTGGTGGGCCACGCAAGGACGACATCTGCTACGCCACCCAAAACCGCCAGGATGCAGTCAAACAGTTGGCCGATGAATGCGATGTAGTGCTGGTGGTCGGCAGCCCTAACAGCTCCAATTCCAACCGCCTGCGCGAATTGGCCGAACGCATGGCGACACCGGCGTACCTGATCGACGGTGCTGAAGATATGCAGCGCAGCTGGTTCGATGGTGTCGAGCGTATTGGCATCACGGCTGGCGCTTCGGCCCCGGAAGTCCTGGTGCGCGGCGTCATCCAGCAGTTGCATGCCTGGGGGGCTACGGGCGCCGATGAGTTGGCCGGTCGTGAAGAGAACATCACTTTCTCCATGCCCAAGGAGCTGCGGGTTCGCTCCCTCCTCTGAATGCCAGGGTGCCGGAGTAACTTCGGCACAACGCCTGTTCGGCTCTATCGCTGCGCAGGCTGATGCGCCCACTGGGCGCCAGCACCACCTGGTACAGGCTCTGTACCGAGTCCGTGGCGCATATATGTACAGTGCCGGCACGAAAACCTCCCCCAGCAAATACCGGCTCGCCCAATCCGCTGAAGCGTACCTGGCTTTTGACCGGTCCATTCCCGACGATCGGCACCCGTCCGCTGCCCTGGCGCTCCAGTAACACCGGGTTGTCGTCGTCCAGATGGCCACGCCCGCTTACATCCAGCACGACCCGCCAACCCCGGCTCCAGTCATCATCCAGTGCGTGGATGACCACCGCGCGGTTACGCGTGATGGCTTCAGTGCGTGCGAAGCGAAATCCGTTTGTCAGTGATTGCGCCGCGCTTTGTCGCTGCTGTGATTCCAGCAGGCCGGTGAAACTGGGCGTAGCCAGATGCGCCAGGATGCCGCTCACGATCAGTCCGAGCAGCAGTTCGATCAGGGTGAAACCTCGTTGCTCCATAGGCCGTCCCTCCGTGGGCGTGTGTACATACAGGGTTGAAACATAGGTATAGCGTCCGGCTCGGAGTGTCGAATGATGGCCTTTATGTCCAAAGTATTTCCCTTTGTTCCGTAACCGGCGCCGGCGAAAAACCGACGCTAGTCTTGGGTCTCACAGCAGGGTTTTCCTGCTTTTTTCGGCCCTCGACACGGATGACGACGGTAATGCCTGCCTGCCTGAAAACCTGTTTCTTCCCGACTTTTCCTCGGTACCAAATCGGCATGACATTGATTGAAGTGCTGGTGGCGGTGCTGATTCTCGCCGTCGGGCTGTTAGGTGCAGTGATGCTCCAGCTCAACGCCCTCAAGTACACCGACAGTTCGAGGATGACCAGCCAGGCCAGTTTCATCGCCTACGATATGCTCGACCGAATCCGTGCCAATTCCGGTGCCGACTACTCGTTGCGTCGTGGCGCTCGAGCGCCGGCCAGTACCGTGACCACCAGCGTGCGTGACGTGGACCTGCATGATTTTGAAGCCAATATTCGCGGTTTTGCCGGGGAGAGCGGCAAAGGCTCTGTGGCGGTCAGTGCAGATGAAGTGACTGTCAGTATCAGTTGGGATGACAGCCGGGGTGCAAACACGCCTGGCGCGCGGGAAACCTTCACCCTGACCAGTCGCATCGATAATGAGCCGGGGGTGATGCAATGAGGCATCGGGTTAGAGGTTTCAGCCTGGTGGAATTGTTGCTGGCCCTGGCCGTCGGTTTGGTGCTGGTGCTTGGCGGGAGCCAGGTGCTGATCAATTCCCGAGCGACCCACGCCAGCCAGCAGGCAGCCATGTTGCTGCAGGATGATGCGCGGTTTGTGCTGGGCAAGATGATCCGGGATATTCGCCAGGCGGGTATGTTTGGCTGTTTGGCCCCGGCCTTTATCGAGAATGCCCCGCCAGCCTTTGAAAGGCCGGTCAGCTGGAATGCCGGGGGCAGTTCAAAGTCGCTGACGCTGGTCACTGCCGATGTCGGCGGCGGCAGGCCTGACTGGACGGTGCTCTCCGACTGCACTGCTGGCGCCCAAGCCTATTCAGGCAGCTCACCTGCACCTGCTCCCGGGCAGATTCGATTTGCGATTCGGCAACTGACCTACACCTTCGAGGCGGGCCAGTTGAAGGTCAGCACGCTTGCGTCGCCGGCCAGGGCTGTGTTGGTGGATAACGTACGGGCTTTCGATGTCAGTTTCGGCGTGGCTGCCAGCCCGGTATCCGTTCGGGTTGTGCGTTATGACGCTATCCCGACCGATGAGTCCTTGATCCGCAGTGTGCGCATCCGCATGACGTTGCAAGACCCGACGGGGCGGGTAAAAGATCAAACCTACAGCGTCGTGGCGGCGCTGCGAAACCGCTTGGGCTAGGGCGACCATGGTGCTTGCTGGGGGTGTTTCTTCGCGGCAGGGGGGGATGGTCCTGCTGATAAGCCTGGTGTTTTTGCTGCTGTTGTCGTTGATCGGCCTGTCTTCGATACAGGGGGCGGTCACCCAGCAAAAGATCACCGGTAGCCTGTGGCACCGCAACCAGTCGCTGCAAGCCGCAGAAAGTGGCTTGAGGCTGGGAGAGCAAGGTGTGAGGCGAAAGGGCGCGGCCTTGCCGCAGTGCCAGTCGATCGCTGCCTGCGGGCCACCGGATGAAGCGTTTTCGGTGGTGGGTGCCGGGCCCCATCCTGTGTCATCGGTTAACTGGGTTGCCATCAAGGGTGGTCTCTACGGTATTCAGTCCCTGGGGCCTGGCGCAGGGCTGCCGCATGTGCCGCCGCAAGCCCTGGCGACGTTGTACCGGGTAACAGCGGTCGGGCTCAGTGGTCAATCGCGCACGGTATTGGAGAGCGTATATGCGCGGGTGGAGGAGGAGAGTGGCTCGCGGTTTCGGCGGGTTTCGTGGCGGCAACTTCAATAAGGAGCAATGGAATGGGCATGGACAGCCAGGGTTTTACCCTGATCGAGCTATTGATCACCGTGGCGATCATCGCGTTTCTGGCCGGAATCGCTTACCCCGGGTACACCGGCCATGTGAAAAAGGTCTATCGCACGGAAATCGTCGCGCTGTTGACCGAGCAGGCTCAGCGCCTGGAGCGGTTTCATATGAGGAACGGCACTTTTATTGACGCAAGCGGCGTCAGTACGGGCAATGATCGCTATAGAATCACCGCAGCGTTGAACCCTCAGGATTTCTACCTGGTTGCTACACCGGGCGCCGATTCGTTGATGGCCGGCGATCCTTGCGGTGACTTCAGCCTGGACAGCAGCGGTGCGCGTGGCAATCCAGGTGCGGCACCTGAAATGTCGCGCCAGACATGCTGGGGGGCAATGATGAGGGTGCTGGATGATTGGGCGCCGGGGGCGTTTATTCCTATTTATCGACTGGATCAAATGATGGCTAAGCAACAGCAAGTGGTGATTGTCGGTGGCGGAGTCATCGGCTTGTTGACGGCGTTCAATCTGGCAACCCAGGGGCAGGCTGTGATCTTGCTGGAGCGTGCCGGTGTGGGGCAGGAGTCGTCATGGGCGGGCGGAGGCATTGTTTCGCCACTGTATCCGTGGCGCTATAGCCCGGCGGTCACAGCGTTGGCCCATTGGTCCCAGGATTTTTATCCGCAACTGGCTGAGCGGCTGTTTGCCGCTACCGGTGTCGACCCGGAGGTCCATACCACGGGGTTGTACTGGCTGGACCTGGACGATGAAACCGAGGCGCTGGACTGGGCTGCTCGTGAAGGGCGGCCTTTGAGCAAGGTCGATGTGTCTGCCGCCCATGACGCGGTTCCTGTCTTGGGTGGCGGGTATTCCCAGGCGATCTATATGGCCAACGTGGCCAACGTGCGCAACCCGCGCCTGGTCAAATCCCTGAAGGCCGCGCTATTGGCCCTGCCTGCCGTGACCGTTCACGAACAGTGCACAGTGACCGGTTTTGTTCTGGATGGCGGCAACGTAGTGGGCGTGGATACGGCAGAGGGGCCGATTCTAGGGGATCAGGTGGTGCTTGCAGCGGGGGCGTGGAGCGGCGAGTTGCTCGGCACACTGGGCTTGGCGCTGCCGGTAGAGCCGGTCAAGGGGCAGATGATTTTGTACAAATGCGCGTCGGACTTCCTGTCGAGCATGGTCCTGGCCAAAGGGCGTTATGCGATCCCTCGGCGTGATGGGCACATCCTCATCGGCAGCACTCTGGAATATGAGGGGTTCGACAAGACGCCAACCGACACCGCGCTGGAAAGCCTCAAGGCTTCGGCTGTGGAACTGATTCCCGCCCTGGCCGACGCCGAAGTGGTGGGGCATTGGGCCGGCTTGCGGCCCGGCTCGCCGGAGGGCATCCCCTATATCGGTCGGGTACCCGGCTTCAGCGGGCTGTGGCTCAACTGCGGGCATTACCGCAACGGGTTGGTCCTGGCGCCGGCATCGTGCCAGTTATTTGTCGATTTGCTGCTGGAGCGTGCGCCGATCATCGATCCGGCACCCTATGCCCCTGAAGGTCGGATCAACGCTGGATAGACTTCGGTCCTTGCTCCAGATGCGCCTGGGTGCAATACCACTCCTGGCGCGAACTCAGGGCGCGATCCTGCGGCAAGTGCACACCGCAATGTGCGCAGCGCACCATCAACGCAGCGCCGGGCTCGCTGGTGCGTTGCTGCCTGGCGGTCGGGCTTTTGAATTTGCGCCAGAACCATACCGCGGCAGCAATAACGGCAATCCAGAACAGAAGACGAAGCATGATGGGCGGTTTCTCGATAAGGAATGCGCCAGTTTAGCCAAGGACGTGGCAGGCGCACAGCGCAATAATCCTTGCCCATAAAAAAGGAGCCCCGAAAGGCTCCTTTTTGCGTTGCGTCGACAGGCTCAGTCGAACACACCGAAGGTCATGTAGCTGAACCACGAGCGGTCCTGGTTGTTGCCCAGGGCCTGCGGCTCTTCTTCTTCGATCACGTCGCCGTTCTCGTCGTGCGGCTTGAGGTCCGAAGGAATGGCTTCCTTGGCATCCTGGAACTGCTTGATCACGTCCTGGTTGGCGCGAGTTTCGCCCGGCGGCAACGGCGGCCGCGACTCGATCAAGCCCAGGGTGTACTTGCTCAGCCACGAGCGGTTGTCTGCTTCGGCAACCTGAGGCACGAACTGGCCGTCTTTCAGGCTCGGGTGATCAGGGTAGTTGAGCTTCAGGGTTTCCAGGCTGGTGCTGGCCAAGTCGTCCAGGTGCAGACGTTGGTAAGCCTCGGTCATCACCGCCAGGCCGTCACCCACGGAAGGGGTTTCCTGGAAGTTTTCCACCACATAACGACCACGGTTGGCGGCAGCTACATACGCCTGGCGGGTCAGGTAGTAGTGGGCCACGTGGATTTCGTAGGAAGCCAGCAGGTTACGTAGGTAGATCATGCGCTGCTTGGCGTCCGGCGCGTAGCGGCTGTTTGGGTAGCGGCTGGTCAACTGGGCGAACTCGTTGTAGGAGTCGCGAGCGGCGCCTGGGTCTCGCTTGGTCATGTCCAGCGGCAGGAAGCGCGCCAGCAGGCCAACATCCTGGTCGAACGAGGTCAGGCCCTTCATGTAGTAGGCGTAGTCCACGTTCGGGTGTTGCGGGTGCAGGCGGATGAAGCGCTCGGCGGCGGACTTGGCAGCCTCCGGCTCGGCGTTCTTGTAGTTGGCGTAGATCAGCTCAAGCTGGGCCTGGTCGGCGTAGCGCCCGAACGGATAGCGCGACTCCAGGGCCTTCAGCTTCGCTGTGGCGCTGGTGTAGCTATTATTGTCCAAGTCTTTCTGTGCCAGTTGGTACAGCTCGACTTCGCTCAGGTTTTCGTCGACGACTTCCTTTGTTGACGAGCAAGCAGCAGTCATGGCGAGGATGGCGATCAGCAGCAGGTGTTTCACTTGCATGGCGGCTTGCGTCCCTATGACGGCCGCTGTCTTGGGCGGGGCCGTCCTGTTATGATGAGCGCCCCGTTGAAAGCCTCGGGGCAAAAGACGCCGTATTTAACCACAAGCGCGCAGCCGAAACCAAAGGCTGTGCCACGCCTAGTCTGAGCATGTCCGATAAAATTGAACTTCGCGCAGAGGTGCCGTCCGAATTGGGCGGCCAACGCCTCGATCAAGTCGCCGCACAATTATTCGCTGAGCACTCGCGCTCGCGCCTTTCCGCCTGGATCAAAGACGGCCGCCTGACTGTGGATGGAGCGGTTATCCGCCCGCGAGACATAGTCCATGGCGGTGCGATTCTTGAGCTGACTGCCGAGCAGGAAGCCCAGGGAGAATGGGTCGCCCAGGACATCGAGCTGGACATCGTCTATGAAGACGACGACATCCTGGTCATCAACAAACCCGCAGGCCTGGTGGTTCACCCGGCGGCCGGGCACGCTGATGGCACCTTGCTCAATGCCCTGTTGCACCACATCCCCGACATCGTCAACGTGCCGCGTTGCGGCATCGTGCACCGTCTGGACAAGGACACCACCGGCTTGATGGTGGTGGCCAAGACCATTCAGGCGCAGACGCAACTGGTTACGCAATTGCAGAGCCGTAGCGTCAGCCGTATCTACGAGTGCATCGTGATCGGTGTGGTCGTGGCTGGCGGCAAGATCAATGCCCCAATCGGTCGCCACGGCCAGCAGCGCCAGCGTATGGCGGTGATGGAAGGCGGCAAGCAGGCGGTGAGCCACTACCGCGTGCTCGAGCGTTTCCGTTCCCACACCCATGTGCGGGTCAAGCTGGAAACCGGTCGTACCCACCAGATTCGCGTGCATATGGCCCACATCAACTTCCCGTTGGTGGGCGATCCGGCCTATGGCGGCCGCTTCCGCATTCCGCCTGCGGCGAGCCAGACCATGGTCGAATCGCTCAAGACGTTCCCGCGCCAGGCCTTGCATGCACGTTTCCTGGAGCTGGACCATCCGACGAGCGGTAAGCGCATGAGCTGGGAATCGCCACTTCCAGACGATTTTGTCTGGTTGCTGTCGCTGCTCAAGCAGGATCGCGAGGCGTTTGTCGGATGAATGACTGGCTGATTCCTGACTGGCCCGCGCCTGTCGGGGTGAAAGCCTGTGTGACTACCCGTACGGGCGGCGTCAGCCAGGCGCCGTTCGACAGCCTTAACCTGGGCGATCACGTTGAGGACAGCCTTGAGGCTGTCCTTGAGAATCGTCGTCGCCTTACCGAAGCCTTTGATATTCAGCCGGCCTGGCTGCGCCAGGTTCATGGCGTGGATGTGGTCGAGGCCGACCCTGGCCGCACCGCCGAAGCCGACGGTAGCTGGAGCAGCACCCCCGGCATCGCCTGCACCGCGATGACCGCCGATTGCCTGCCTGCGTTGTTCTGCAACCGTGCCGGCACTCGTGTGGCTGCGGCCCATGCCGGTTGGCGTGGGCTGGCGGCGGGCGTGCTGGAGGCGGCCTTCGAAAGCCTCGACGCAGAGCCTTCGGACGTCTTGGTATGGCTGGGCCCGGCGATTGGCCCACAAGCTTTTGAGGTTGGCCCTGAAGTGCGTGAAGCCTTCATGCAGCACCTGCCGACAACTGCCGAAGCCTTTGTGCCAAGCCTCAATCCCGGCAAATTCATGGCCGACATCTATCAGTTGGCCCGCCTGCGCCTTGCTGCGCGGGGCATCACCGCTGTTTATGGTGGTGGCTTCTGCACCGTGACCGACCCGCGCTTCTTTTCGTACCGGCGCAGCCCCCGCACCGGACGTTTTGCCTCCCTTATCTGGCTTGAACGCTAGACTCTGCTGATCTGGGTCAACGCTGATCCATATCAACCGCCGCTCGCTTGAATCTTCCAGAATCCACCCCATCTATAAGGGTATCTGGCAGGTTTCTTCATTCAGGATGTCTTATAGCTCCGGCCTGCTCAAAAGGAAGGTGACTAATGCGTATTGATCGTTTAACCAGCAAATTGCAGTTGGCCTTATCGGACTCCCAATCCTTGGCGGTGGGGCTTGACCACCCGGCCATTGAGCCTGCGCACTTGATGCAGGCACTCCTGGAACAGCAAGGTGGTTCTATCAAGCCCTTGCTGATGCAGGTGGGCTTTGATGTCAACAGCCTGCGCAAGGAGTTGAGCAAAGAGCTCGACCAACTGCCGAAAATCCAAAACCCTACCGGCGACGTGAATATGTCGCAGGATCTGGCGCGCCTGCTTAACCAGGCCGACCGCCTGGCCCAGCAGAAGGGGGACCAGTTCATCTCCAGCGAACTGGTGCTGCTCGCCGCCATGGACGAGAACAGCAAGCTTGGTAAGTTGTTGCTCGGCCAAGGCGTGAGCAAGAAGGCCCTGGAAAACGCCATCAACAACCTGCGGGGCGGTGATGCGGTTAACGACCCTAACCACGAGGAGTCGCGCCAGGCCCTGGACAAGTACACCGTCGACCTGACCAAGCGTGCCGAAGAGGGCAAGCTTGACCCGGTGATCGGCCGTGACGATGAAATTCGTCGCACCATCCAGGTTCTGCAGCGTCGCACCAA
Organism: Pseudomonas sp. 8 R 14; assembly: GCF_900005955.1. Classification (NCBI taxonomy): domain Bacteria; kingdom Pseudomonadati; phylum Pseudomonadota; class Gammaproteobacteria; order Pseudomonadales; family Pseudomonadaceae; genus Pseudomonas; species Pseudomonas sp. 8 R 14. The sequence goes on from NZ_CVTH01000021.1 coordinate 156,889, forward strand.
GAACAACCCGGTGTTGATCGGTGAACCTGGCGTGGGTAAAACCGCGATTGCCGAAGGCCTGGCCCAGCGCATCATCAATGGTGAAGTGCCGGACGGCCTTAAAGGCAAACGCCTGCTGTCCCTGGATATGGGGTCGTTGATCGCCGGTGCAAAGTTCCGCGGTGAATTCGAAGAGCGCCTGAAATCCCTGCTTAATGAACTGTCGAAGCAGGAAGGGCAGATCATTCTGTTTATCGACGAGCTGCACACCATGGTCGGCGCCGGCAAAGGCGAGGGCTCAATGGATGCTGGCAACATGCTTAAGCCCGCCTTGGCGCGAGGTGAGCTGCATTGTGTCGGTGCTACCACGCTTAACGAATATCGCCAGTACATTGAGAAAGATGCGGCCCTTGAGCGTCGTTTCCAGAAAGTCCTGGTGGAAGAACCGAGCGAAGAGGACACCATCGCGATCCTGCGGGGCCTGAAAGAGCGCTACGAGGTCCACCATAAAGTGGCGATCACCGACGGCGCGATCATTGCGGCGGCCAAATTGAGCCATCGCTACATTACCGACCGTCAATTGCCGGACAAGGCCATCGACTTGATCGACGAAGCGGCCAGCCGCATTCGCATGGAGATCGACTCCAAGCCGGAAGTGCTCGACCGCCTGGATCGTCGCCTGATTCAGCTGAAAGTCGAATCCCAGGCCCTCAAGAAAGAAGAGGACGACGCGGCCAAGAAACGCCTGGAAAAACTCCAGGAGGAAATCGTCCGCCTGGAGCGCGAGTATTCGGATCTCGAAGAAATCTGGACCTCGGAAAAAGCCGAAGTACAGGGCTCTGCGCAGATCCAGCAAAAGATCGAGCAGTCGCGCCAGGAGCTGGAAGCCGCACGTCGTAAAGGTGACCTGAACCGCATGGCCGAGTTGCAGTACGGGGTGATCCCGGACCTGGAACGCAGCCTGCAAATGGTCGACCAGCACGGTAAGGCTGAAAATCAGCTGTTGCGCAGCAAGGTGACCGAGGAAGAAATCGCCGAAGTCGTTTCCAAGTGGACCGGCATCCCGGTGTCGAAAATGCTCGAAGGCGAGCGTGACAAGCTGCTGAAGATGGAGCACCTGTTGCACCAGCGCGTGATCGGCCAGGAAGAGGCGGTCGTGGCGGTGTCCAACGCGGTACGGCGTTCCCGCGCCGGCTTGTCCGACCCGAACCGTCCGAGCGGCTCGTTCATGTTCCTCGGCCCGACCGGCGTGGGTAAGACCGAGCTGTGCAAGGCCCTGGCCGAGTTCCTCTTTGATACTGAAGAGGCCATGGTACGGATCGACATGTCCGAATTCATGGAGAAGCATTCGGTGGCTCGCCTGATCGGGGCTCCACCAGGCTATGTGGGCTACGAGGAGGGCGGTTACCTGACCGAGGCCGTGCGGCGTAAGCCTTACTCGGTGATCCTGCTGGATGAGGTCGAGAAGGCTCACCCGGACGTGTTCAACATCTTGCTGCAAGTGCTGGAAGATGGACGACTCACGGACAGCCACGGGCGTACTGTGGACTTCCGCAACACGGTGATCGTCATGACCTCCAACCTGGGTTCGGCGCAGATCCAGGAACTGGTAGGTGATCGTGAGGCCCAGCGCGCTGCTGTAATGGATGCATTGACCACGCACTTCCGTCCGGAATTCATCAACCGGGTCGACGAAGTGGTGATCTTCGAGCCATTGGCGCGGGATCAGATCGCGGGCATCACCGAGATCCAGCTGGGGCGTCTGCGCGGTCGCCTGGCGGAACGCGAGTTGTCGCTGGAGCTGAGCCGCGAGGCGTTGGACAAGCTGATCGCGGTTGGTTACGACCCGGTGTATGGCGCACGGCCTCTGAAACGTGCGATCCAGCGCTGGATCGAGAACCCGCTGGCGCAGTTGATCCTGTCGGGCAGCTTTATGCCGGGCACCAGCGTCGAGGCGACTGTGGAGAACGACGAAATCGTCTTCCACTGAGCCCGGATTGCACTGCAATAAGAGAAGGCCCTGCATCCCAGGGCCTTTTTTTTCGATAGGGCGTTGAACTGTAAGGCAAAGGCTTGTAAAGTGCGCCCCGCAGCAACGTCAGCCCACGGGTTTCTTCTCCCCAAGAAGAAATCAGAAAGAAGCGCAAATCATTGTCTTAAAAGCAATTTAAAGGGTTGACAGGGGTTTTTAAGATTGTAGAATAGCGCGCCTCAGAGACGCTAACGTAGCGATACGGACAGGGTCGAAGAGAAGGTTACACAGCAGTAAAAGTTGTACTTTGAAATATGTAGTTCCGTGATAGCTCAGTCGGTAGAGCAAATGACTGTTAATCATTGGGTCCCAGGTTCGAGTCCTGGTCACGGAGCCAATTTCAAACCGGGGTATAGCGCAGTCCGGTAGCGCGCCTGCTTTGGGAGCAGGATGTCGGGAGTTCGAATCCCCCTACCCCGACCATATTTGGGTCGTTAGCTCAGTTGGTAGAGCAGTTGGCTTTTAACCAATTGGTCGTAGGTTCGAATCCCACACGACCCACCATTTTTGAGACCAGTTAACGCTGGAATCGAATCTTAAGATCAGAGGCCAAAAGCGCTGATCGAAGAAGGCGACTGAAAGGTCGCCTTTTTTTTACCGGGGTATAGCGCAGTCCGGTAGCGCGCCTGCTTTGGGAGCAGGATGTCAGGAGTTCGAATCCCCTTACCCCGACCATATTAAAAATCCTCGTATCGAAAGATATGGGGATTTTTTTTGCCTTAAATTATCTCAACTCCAACACAATACTAATGTGGAAGGGAGCAAGCCCCTCCCACATTGACCGAGTCCCACCAGGGACTCTGTTGTCAGTGAAGTTTCAGGCGCGGCTCAGTCCCGCGTCCAATCTTGCTGCCCAGCATCAGCATCGCCGTGCGGAAGAAGCCATACAGTGCCATCTGGTGCATGCGGTACAGCGACACATAGAACATCCGCGCCAGCCAGCCTTCCAGCATCACGCTTCCGGTCAGGTTGCCCATCAGGTTACCCACCGCCGAGAAACGCGACAGCGAGATCAGCGACCCATAGTCGGTGTACTTGTACGCCGGCAGGTCCTTGCCCTCGATACGCAGTTTCAATGACTTGGCCAGCAACGAGGCCTGTTGGTGCGCGGCCTGGGCCCGTGGCGGCACATTGCGGTCTGTGCCCGGTTGCGGGCACGCGGCGCAGTCGCCAAAGGCGAAGATGTTTTCATCACGGGTGGTTTGCAGCGTCGGCAGCACTTGCAGTTGATTGATGCGATTGGTTTCCAGGCCATCGATGTCCTTGAGGAAAGCCGGGGCACGAATCCCGGCGGCCCACACCTTGAGACTGGCAGGAATCACCTGGCCACTGCTGGTGATCAATGCGTCGGCGGTCACTTCGCTGACCGCTGAGTTGGTCAGCACCGTCACCCCGAGCTTTTCCAGGGTTTTATGCACAGGCCCGCCAATCCGCTCCGGCAAGGCAGGCAGTACACGAGGGCCGGCTTCGATCAGGGTGATGTGCATGTTTTCCGGCTTGATGCGGTCCAGGCCGTACGCCGCCAGTTCGTGGGCCGCGTTATGCAACTCTGCGGCCAGTTCGACGCCCGTTGCACCCGCACCGACGATGGCGACGCTGATCTTTTCCACCACATCGGTCTGCCCGGCATGGGCGCGCAGGTAGTGGTTGAGCAGCTGTTGGTGGAAACGCTCGGCCTGCTTGCGGGTATCGAGGAACAGGCAGTGCTGCGCCGCGCCCTCGGTGCCGAAATCGTTGGTGGTGCTGCCTACCGCAATCACCAGGCTGTCATAGCCCAGCACGCGTGCAGGCACCAATTCGCGGCCTTCTTCGTCGAGGGTGGCGGCCAGCTGGATTTTCTTCTGTTCGCGGTCGAGCCCGCTCATGCGCCCCAGTTGGAACTCGAAGTGGTTCCATTTGGCCTGGGCGACGTAATTGAGTTCGTCTTCCGAGGAGTTCAGTGAGCCGGCAGCGACTTCGTGCAGCAAAGGCTTCCAGATATGGGTGAGGTTGGCGTCCACCAGCGTGATGCTGGCGGTGCCGCGCTTGCCCAGAGTCTTACCCAGGCGGGTAGCCAACTCCAGGCCGCCGGCGCCGCCGCCGACGATAATAATACGATGGGTCATGGGGGTATCTCGCAAGGCTAAAGGAAATCGGAGCAGTTACCCCCGCGAGCGCCAGGCAGCTCATAGCGTCAGGTAACTCAAAAGGCGGCTGAGCAGGCCGAGCCCGATCACCACCACCAGCACCACACCAAGGAGCAGCCACGGCCGGAAAGGCTTGCGCTCGACTCGGTTCTGGGAGAGTTGCAGGTACTCTTCGACATGCTGTTGGTCGTCGGGGTTCAGGCGGCTGGTCATATAAGGCCTCGTCAGGTAGACGTTGCAAAAGGGCGCCACGTTACAGTGGGGGATCAGAGGCTGATGCCCACATCGAACACTATGCTGCGCCCCAGGTTGTTGCGCAAGAAATCCGGCGCGTCCGGGTGGGCGAACAGCACCCGGGCAAATGTCGGCCCCACCAGCGACAGCGAGCGCCAGCCCTGGCGCAAGTATTCGGTGGGTGGGGGGAAGTGGCTGTTGAGGTCGAGCACTTCGCGCTTGAGGCTGGTGAACGCGACGATATCCAATTCGCCCAGGTCCATCCCGCGCTCTTTGTAGTTATGGGCCTTCTTGCGCAACGTGGGCGCCAGGCGCAGCAGGAATTCATGGGCGGGGATGCGCCGCGGCTTGGCTTCGCGCCGCACCAGCTGGCTCAGGGAGAATGCACTGCGTCGACGCAACAGCTCGTCACGCCATTCGTCGTTCAGGCGGCGCCCTTCATCGAGTACGAAAAAAACCTCGAAACTGGCATCGCGAAACAACACATCGGGCGGTTCTTGCCCGGCGGGGTGAAACTCTTCGGCGCGGTAGGGCACATTCAAGCCTTGCAACAGGCGCTGGCAGACCCAACGCTCACGCTCCCATTTGCGGGCATTGGACAGGAACGCATTGGCTTGTTCGGCTGCTACGGTGAGCAGGCGCAAATAATCTGAGTCATCCATGCCTGCAGCTTAGCGTCCAAATGATGACCGCAGGAAGTCCTGCTGCAAAAGCCAGGGTGTAGACTGGCCTTTCAAGCGTAATTCCCCCGAATGAGGAGCGTGCAGTGAAGTGTCTGGTGGTGCTGTTGCTGAGTCTTTTGCCGGTATGGGCACAGGCTGTTGAAGTGGGCGAACGCCTCGCTCCCTGGACCTTGCTCGATCAATTCGACCAAGCCTATACCCTCGATAACCAGGCACGGATTCTGTTGGTGGCGCGCAGCATGGACGCGGCCAAGCAGGTGGATGCTGCGCTGCAAGGCCAACCTGCAGGCTACCTCGAAGCGCGGCATGCGGTGTTCGTCGCTGACATCCAGCGCATGCCTCGACTGATCGCCAAATTGTTTGCGGTGCCGGCCATGCAATCCTACAACTACCGCGTCATGCTGGACCGTGACGCACGTATCGCCCCGCGTTATCCCGCGGCGGCGGATAAAGTGCTGTGGCTGCAGTTGGATCACGGTACGTTGGTTTCTCAACATGAATACGGCACTGCTGCCGAACTGCGCCAGGCCCTGGAGCAGGTGAAGCCGTGATCAGTGCCGCAGTGCTGGCGCCCACAACCCTCGGCATCGGCTGGCTGTTGTATGCACCGGTGCTGCTATGGGCGATCCTGCGCTCGCCATGGGTCGAGTTGTTTGCCGACCGGCGGCGCCAGCATTTGTTGTTCGGTACGGTGTTCGCACTGTTCATGTTGTGGCTGGTACGACGGGATTTCGACACCGGTGTGTCCTACCACTTTATCGGTATGACCGCCGTAACCCTGCTGTTGGATTGGCCCCTGGCCATCGTCGGTGGTTTTGCCGCCCAGTTCGGGTTAATGCTGCTTGGACGCCAGGACCTGGCAGCCCTTGGCATCAATGGCCTGCTGCTGGTCGTGCTGCCGGTGCTGGTCACCGAGGGCTGTGCGCTTGTGGTCGAGCGAGCGCAGCCACGCAATCCCTTCGTGTATATCTTCTGCTCCGGTTTTTTTGCTGCCGCGTTGTCGGCCTTGTTTTGCCTGCTGCTGGGGCTGGGGTTGCTGTGGTTCGACGGTCGTTTTGCCATGCCTGAATGGCTGGAGGATTTCGTCGGCTACCTGTGGCTGATCATCTTCCCCGAAGCCTTTATCAACGGCATGGTGATCAGCGCCCTGGTGGTGTTTTGTCCGGAATGGCTGGAGACATTCAACCGCACACGCTACCTCTCGGCGCCCTGGAAGGATGACGAATCGCAGCGTTGACCCAGATCAAATCCCGCGCAGCCGAGCAGGCCCATGCTCTGCGAAATTTTCCTAGGCAAGGCGGGAGCACGAATCATGAGTGTGTACGAGTGGGCACGGCAGGAGTTGCGCAGAAGCCAGGATGCGGCACAGGAAATCGGTTTCGACCCGGGCTTGACCCTGCGCGCGATGCTCAGCGCGGTGGTGCAGCAGAGCAAGGGCGTACGCAGTTTCGAAGACCTGGCCGACGAGCTGCAATACCTCGCAGAAAACCTCGACGACCAGCAGGAATACGCCTTTATGCGGCCTTAGTGGCGCGGCGGCAAGTCTTCGGAAAACAGCTCGTCTTCGGCATCCGGCGCCACGGGAATCTTGTGTTCCTCGGCGGCCCACGCGCCCAGGTCGATGAGTTTGCAACGGTCCGAGCAGAACGGCCGGTTGGGGTAGGCTGCATTCCATTCCACGGGTGCACCGCAGGTTGGGCAGTCGACGGTCAAGGGTTGGCTCATGATCGGCCTCCACGCAAAGTAAGGTAAAAGTGGTGCAGTCGCTCGACCTCGCTGTGCAGCCAGGCGAGATCCTGGTCATTGACCAGCACGTCATCGGCATGGTTCAGGCGGTCTTCACGGCTGGACTGTGCCTTGAGAATTGCCTGAACCTGTTGTTCGCTGATGCCGTCGCGCTGCAGGGTACGCTGAATTTGCAGCGATTGCGGCACGTCGATCACCAGGATGCGCTGGGTCATGCTGTACTGGCCGGATTCGATCAGCAGCGGGGACACCAGGATCGCGTAAGGCGAGCGGGCGCGAGCCAGGTGACCGCGAATCTCCTCGCCAATCAACGGGTGCAGCAAGGCTTCCAGCCAGCGGCGCTCTTCGGGCACCTCAAAGATCAGCTTGCGCAACGCGGCGCGGTCCAACTGGCCGTCGCGCTGCAATACGCCAGCACCAAAATGCTCGGCGATGCGGGCCAGCGCCGGCCGGCCGGGTTCGACCACCCAGCGCGCGGCGTGATCGGCGTCCACCAGGTCAATGCCCAGGTCGATAAAGTGCTGGGCTGCCGCACTTTTACCGCTGCCGATGCCACCGGTGAGGCCGAGAATCCAAGGTGTTGCAACAGGAGTGGTCATCTGAAACCGACAGACTGCAAATAGAAGTCGGTTATTTGACCACCCCAGAGCAATGCAATCCAGCCGGCAATTGCCAGATACGGACCAAACGGCATCGGCGTGGACGCCAGGGTCTTGCGCAGGCGCATCAGGATCAACCCGACAAACACCCCCACCAGCGACGACATCAACAGTGTCATCGGCAATATCTGCCAGCCGCCCCAGGCGCCGAGCAAGGCCAGTAACTTGAAATCACCGTGGCCCATGCCGTCTTTGCCGGTGACCAGCTTGAACAGCCAGAACACGCACCACAGGCTCATGTAGCCGATCACGGTGCCCCATAGTGCGTCGGGTAATGTCGTCAGTAATCCAAAGCTGTTGACGATCAGCCCCAGCCACAGCAATGGCAGCACCAGCACATCAGGCAGCAACTGGTGGTCTGCGTCGATCAGGCTCATTGCCAGCAACCCCCAACTCAACACCAGCACCGCTGCGGCCTGCCAGCCAAAGCCGAAATGCCAGGCAACCCAGGCCGAGATCAACCCACAGGCGAGTTCCGTGAAAGGGTAGCGGGGGCTGATGGCTCCCTGGCAATGGGCGCAGCGCCCCCTGAGCATCAGGTAGCTGAGCAGTGGGATATTTTCCCACGGCCGGATTGGATGATCACAGTGTGGGCAGCATGAGTTGGGGTGCATCAGGTTGTAGGTCGGCCCGCCAGGTTCGGCAGGCAAGCCGAGCACTTCATGGGCCTGGTCACGCCATTCCCGTTCGAGCATTTTTGGCAGGCGCCAGACCAGCACGTTGAGGAAACTGCCGACGATCAGCCCCAGTACCAGCGCGATGGTGACAAAGGCCAATGGGTGCTCGTTCAACAGCAGGCTCAAAATGCACTCCCCAGCTGGAAGACCGGCAGGTACATGGCGATGACCAGCGCGCCGACGATGCCCCCCAGCACCACCATGATCAATGGCTCCATCAGGCTGGTGAGGTTGTCGACCTGGTTGTCCACGTCAGCCTCATAGTGGTTGGCGACCTTTTCCAGCATGTGTTCCAGGGTGCCCGACTCTTCGCCGATCGCCGTCAGTTGGATCGCCATGCCGGGAAACAGGCCGCTGTTGGCCATGGATTGATTCAGTTGCATGCCGTTGGATACATCGTGACGCATATGTTCGATTGCCTGTTTGAACGGGCCGTTTCCCACGGCGCCAGCGACTGAATCCAATGCCTGGACCAGTGGAACACCGGCGGCGAAGGTCGTGGAGAGCGTGCGGGCGTAGCGGGCCACGGCGGATTTTGTCAGCAGTTTGCCTGCCAGGGGCGCTTTCAACAAACCTGTGTCCAGCCAGTAGCGAAAGCCCGACGAAGCCCGATAGGCCTGGCGCAGCCCAGCGGCTCCCGCGACTATGCCCAATACCAGCATCCACCATGCGTGCTGCATGAACGCCGACAGGGCGATCACGTGCAAGGTAAATGCCGGCAGTTTGCCGTCGACTCCGGCGAACAGGGCCTGGAACTGCGGTACCACGTGGACCAGCAGTATGCCGGTGACCAGGCTGGCAACCACCAGGACAGCAATGGGGTAGGTCATGGCCTTTTTGATCCTGGCCTTGAGCTGTTCACTCTTTTCCCGGTGGATCGCCACCCTTTCCAGCAGTGTCTCAAGCGCCCCGGCCTGTTCGCCGGCGGCCACCAGGTTGCAGTACAACTCATCGAAATAACGCGGTTGTTTGCGTAATGCCTCAGCCAGGCTGCTGCCGGCGGCGATCGCCTGTTTAAGTCCCAGCACCTGCTCACGCACAGCGCGATTGTCGACGCCTTCGCTGATGATGTCGAAGGCTTGCAGGAGTGGAACCCCAGCCTTCAGCAACGTAGCCAGTTGGCGTGTGAACAGCGTGATGTCAGCCGCTTTGACTGATGGGGTGAGGCTTGGCGGCAGCGGGGATTGCTTGCGCACACGACCGGGGCTGATCCCTTGCTGGCGCAGTTGTGCCTTGACCAGGGCTGCGTTGTGCCCCTTGGTTTGCCCGGACACCCTGCGCCCTTTGCGGTCGATGCCTTCCCAGGCGTAAGTCGTTGAAGCGTTGTCCATGTCGCGGTTCCGCATACAGGCTGTCGAAGATTTATAGCTTAGTCAGGTGACGGATTCGGGCATGCCGATGGCGCGGGATAAAAATGTCAGAATGTGCGTCTTGAGCGCGATTGGCCGCTTGCGGGTGAGTACACTGGCGCCGTTGCAAAAACGGGGTGCAGGACGCGCCTTGTCATGAGTTCTATTCTGGAGAGTGAATGTGATACGTCAGAAAGGCTTTACCTTGATCGAGTTGTTGATCGTCGTGGCAATCATCGGCATTTTGGCCACCATCGGCCTGCCCATGTACACCACCCACCAGGCCAAGGCCAAGTTCACTGCCGGCCTGGCTGAAATTGCCGCGTTGAAGGCTGGTTACGAAGACACCATGAACCAGGGCACCGTACCTACCGTGGCCTTGATCGGCGGCACCAGCCCTACGGCCAACTGCAAGATCGACGTGGCAGGCGATGTGGCCACGGGGGCGGGCTCCATCAGCTGCGAAATACTCGACGCACCGGCACCGGTGCTGGGCAAGACCATCACCCTGGTCCGCAGCGCCGCCGGCTGGAAGTGCGCGACGACCGCTGAAGCGAAATATGCCAGCAAGGGCTGCGGCGCCGACGGCGCATAACTGCTAAACCATCCACAGGGAAGTAGAGGTGGCCGATGGTGTTATCCGTACAGCAGCGAGGCGGTGTTTTCCTGGTAGCAGCGGTGTGCCTGTTGAGTGTCGGCATCTGTGCACCGTTCGGCGGGCATGATCTACAGCGTGTCATGCAAATTGCCATCGGGTTTTGCGCGGTGCTGTATGGGTTGTCGGTTACCTCCACTGAACCCTGGGTAGACAGGCCCACTGCCTGGGGCGTGGTGCTGGTTGTGGTGCTGGGCCTGCTGTCCTCGGCGCTGGCCCATCAGCCGCTGTGGGCACTCACCGAAGTGGCGCTGTTTGTCAGCTGCGCGGCGATTGCCGTCGCCTTTGCCCTGCTTCGTCGTCACGGCGGCGAGCCTCTGGATCGCGTGCTGATCCTGGTTGTGGTGTTGCTGTGCCTGATCAAGTCGCTCCAGTATCTGTATGCCGGTACGCTGGCGTTCACCAGCGGCGAGCGCATGCTGGATCCTGACCGACTGCTCTCCGGCTTTTCCAACAAGCGTTTCTACGGACAGTTTCAGACATTTACCTTGCCATTGCTGGCGCTGCCTTTGCTGATACCCAATGTCTCCCGCGCCTTGCGGGGGATGGTGTTTGCGTTGCTGTGTGTCTGGTGGCTGATAGCAATCAGCGGCGGTACGCGGGGTACCTGGCTTGGCATGGGCGTGGCGGGCGTGGTGTTGGCGCTGCTTGGGCCATGGGGGCGTCGCTGGCTGGGCTGGCAATTGGTCGCGGTGTTGGTTGGGCTGTTGCTGTATTGGCTGATATTCACGGGGCTGGCGGATTACCTGGGGATTGAACTCACCAGTGATGCCGCGGATCGCCTCACCACTTCGCTGTCGGGACGGGGCCCGATCTGGTGGCAGGCGTGGCATATGCTCGTCGAGCGACCGTGGCTTGGTTACGGACCGATGCATTTTGCCGATATTGCCAACAGGATTGCCGCTCATCCCCATCAGGCGATCCTGCAATGGGCCAGCGAGTGGGGTGTACCCTCGGCGCTGTGCGTGGCGGTGTTGGCATGGCGAGGCGGCTGGACCACCTTGGCTGTGCTACGCGAGCGAGCGCTGTCCGCCGCGCGGGTTGACCTGCTGCGCTTGTGCCTGTTTGCGGCGTTGGTGGGGACGCTGGTGCAGGCCATGGTCGATGGCGTGATCGTGATGCCCAACTCCCAGGTCTGGTTGGCGCTGGTGGTGGGCTGGCTGATGGCGCTGCATGAGTTGCGCGTGCCAGCAAGCGCTGTGCTGCCGTTGGCGCGGAACCTATGGAAAGCCTTGGGTGTGTTGGCCGTTGGTCTGTTGGTATTTATCGCGGTGCGCGATGTGCCTCACCTCCAACAAGCCCAGCAGCAGTACCAGGACCGCAAAGGTAATTACCTGCAACCACGCTTCTGGGCTCAGGGGGTGATTGCTCGTTGAAGGGTGCAAGTTGCCGGGCGCCCGATGCGGTGCTAGCTTTAGTCCACCGCCCGTGTAGCTCAGTTGGTAGAGCAGCGCACTCGTAACGCGAAGGTCGCAGGTTCGATTCCTGTCTCGGGCAAAAAGGCAATACTGTTTCAAAGGCAATGTTTTCAGATGATCCCAGAATGGTTCTGAAGGCCAGACGAGTTGGCACGTGTGCCCTCTCTTTTGTATCTGCGCAACCTTGATGACCCAGATGCATCCCCATTCCTCGATCTAAGAGAACGACATGACCACGACTGAAATGACCCAGGAAGTTCGGCATCAAGCAGCCCTCGAAAAATACCTTGAGGAATCGCCGCAGCTTAAAGAAGAGATCAAGGACCTGAGCGCCGATGATCAGCGCGACCAGATCCAGTGGGCGTTTGAGGACGAGGCCGAGAGCCAGGGCTTCCAGCCTTGGGAACTGACCCTCAAGTACACCTCGACGCCGGAAGAGTTCGAAGCGGCGCGGCTGGCCTTGCACAAAGAGGCGGCCGAGGTGCTGGGTGTCGAATGGGAAGAATACTGCGAGATGAACGACCTGGTCGTTTAGACGCAGCTTGTAGGAGCGAGCTTGCTCGCGAAAATCGCTAACGATGACGCGGGCTGCCTGGTTCCCTGCGGCGTTCTCAGGTTTTTCGCGAGCAAGCTCGCCCCTACAGTTAAGGTGCTCAGATACTGAGGCGCATCGACAAATCCACCGCCTTCACATCCTTGGTCATCGCACCAATGGAGATGTAGTCCACCCCCGTCTCTGCGATAGGCAGCAGGGTGCTTTCATTGATCCCGCCGCTGGCTTCCAGCTTGGCCTTGCCGCCATTCAGGCGCACGGCTTCCCGCATGTCTTCCAGGCTCAATTCATCGAGCATGACGATGTCGGCGCCCGCCGCCAGCGCTTCGCGCAGTTCGTCCAGGCTCTCCACTTCAATTTCCACCGGCTTGCCGGGTGCGATCTTGTGGGCGGCGCTGATGGCCTGGGCAATCCCGCCGCTGGCAGCGATGTGGTTTTCCTTGATCAGGAAGGCGTCATACAAACCGATACGGTGGTTGTGGCAGCCACCGCAGGTCACCGCGTACTTCTGCGCGAGGCGCAGGCCGGGCAGGGTTTTTCGAGTGTCCAGCAGCTTGACCTGGGTGCTGGCGACAAAATCCGCCAGGAACCGGGCGCGTGTGGCGACCCCGGAGAGTAACTGCAGGAAGTTCAAGGCAGAGCGCTCGCCACTGAGCAGCGAACGCGCCGGCCCCTCCAGGTGGAACAGTGCCTGGTTGGGGCTGACGCGTTCGCCGTCGGCCACCTGCCAGTGCACGGCGACCCGTGGGTCCAGTTGGCGGAATACGGCATCCACCCACGCAGTGCCGGCGATGACGGCGGCGTCGCGGGTAATGATGGTGGCCGTGGCCAGCCGTTCGGCCGGGATCAACTGTGCGGTGATGTCGCCGCTGCCGATGTCTTCCAGGAGCGCGCGGCGCACGTTGGCTTCGATTTCGGCGGTGAGGTCGGCTAGACGGAGGTTCGGCATATCAGGCTCCACAAACAAAGTGTCCCGATTATAGGGGCAGCGTGCGTTTGAACCCAGGCTCACCACTCATTTACAGCGCAATGTCAGAGTTTGCTGGCGCAACGGCACTCATTTGCAAGATAATCTCGCGCCTTGCAATTGGCGTCATAGCTTTGACGTCCTGGTGATAACCGGTTATCCACAGCCTTATTGGGCCTGTACCCGATCTTTCCCCAACGCTTTACCGCCGTTTCAGGAGGCCAGGATGCACAATGACGGAAAGGTGGTGCCAATCAACAAGGCACAAGCCACGCCATCGCCGCTCGCGCGCCTGCCGGTGGTGCTGCTGCAGGTTCGCGACAAGGCGGCGCAGCAGTTGCAGCAGGGTTTACAGGAACTGTTCGATAACGCCGACGACACCTTGTTCGAAATGGCCGACAAGGCCCGCAACAACGTGGACCACCATATCTTCTTTGAAGCCATGCGCGACCTGCGCCTCAAGCGCAAGAATTTCGAGCGTGTGTTCATGGAGCGGCTGTTCGAAGCCTTTGGCAACCTGAGGCTGGCGGGCCGTGGTGAACTTCAGTTGGTGCCGGTGGTGTCCTATGACGCGGCCTCAGGCACGTCCAAGGATGACCTGGAAAAAGCCGTCGCGCTTGAAGCCATGCTGGGCCGGGTGCGCCACCGCGACGGCCTGGCGCTGTCGCAACTCACGGCACGCCTGAGTGTCTTGCTCGGCAATCGCCTGGACGACTGTGAAAACCCCCTTGGTCCGGCGCTGCTGTGCGAGTTTTTCCTGCGTGCCGGGCGTAGCCTGGGCGTGGAGATCCGCGTCAAGCTGATCATGCTCAAGCTGTTTGAAAAGTACGTACTCAGTGATGCTGACCAACTGTACGGTGAAGCCAATCAGCTGCTGGTCGCGACCGGCGTGTTGCCGGAACTCAAGGCCGCGCCGTCCCGCCGCCCCTGTGGCCGTGCCGCCCGTGATCATCAGCGTGAAGAGGTATTGCCGAGCACCGACCAACACGTCGACGAAAATGGCCAGCAAGCCTTCAGCGCCTTGCAGGCGTTGTTGACCGTCGTGCGTGGTAGCGTGTCGCCTACCCTTGAAGCCAGTGCCGAACCCCAGCCCATCGCCACCCGCGACCTGCTGCGGCTGTTATCCCATTTGCAGCAGTACGTCCCGGAGCCGGAAGCCGAGGATGATTTCGACCTGTGTAACCAACTCGAGCAGTTGCTTACCCGTGTCAGCGTCAAGAGTGGCAAGTCGCGGGTGGTGGAGGATGCGGATGAAGATGTGATCAACCTGATCGCCCTGCTGTTCGAATTCATCCTCAATGACCGCGCAGTGCCGGACGCCTTCAAGGCCTTGATCGGCCGCCTGCAGATCCCGATGCTGAAAGTGGCGGTGCTGGACAAGAGCTTTTTCAGTCGCCCCGGTCATCCGGCTCGGCGCCTGTTGAATGAAATCGCGACTACCGCCATGGGCTGGAGTCCGGTCGATGACTTCCAGCGCGACAGCCTGTACCTGCGCATAGAGCAGGTGGTTCAGCGTTTACTCAATGAGTTTGTTGAAGACCCGGCGATTTTTTCCCAATTGCTGACTGAGTTCACTGCGTTCACCGCCGATGAGCGTCGTCGCAGCGAATTGCTTGAACAGCACACCCGCCATGCTGAAGAAGGGCGCGTGCGCACAGAAGCGGCGCGGGCACGGGTGGCCGAGGTACTGAATCGACGGATGCTGGGCAAGGTTTTGCCGCAGGTGGTGGTGCAGTTCCTGCAACAGGCCTGGAGCCAGGTGCTGTTGCTGGCCAGCCTCAAGCACGGCGAGCAGTCGGTGCAATGGCAAGCAGGGCTGCGCACCATGGATGAGCTGATCTGGAGTGTCAGCCTGCCGGCAGACACTGAAGCCGGGGTGCACTTGCTGGAGCAGTTGCCTGGGTTGCTCAAGGCACTGCGCGACGGTTTGACCAGCGCTGCATTCGACCCCTTCAGCACCCGTGATTTTTTTGTGCGCTTGCAGACCCTGCATGTCCGGCCGCCAGAGGGGGGCGATGGATGGCTCGAAGTGCGTGAACCCTTCGTGTTCAGCGTACTGCCGCTCGATCCCGTCGAGGGCCTGCCGGAGGATGATCCGGACCTGGCCAAGGTGCACCAATTGCGAGTCGGTGACTGGATCGTGTTCCAGCAGGGCCCGGCAGGCACCCTGCGGTGCAAGCTGACGGCGATCATGGCGCCGGCCAACACCTACGTTTTCGTCGGCCGTACCGGGCTCAAGGTTCTGGAGAAAAGTGCGGGCCAACTGGCAATGGCGCTCAAACGTGGCGCGCTGCATCACCTCGACGACGAGCCGCTGTTCGAGCGGGCGCTGGCGGCGGTGGTGGGCAAGCTGCGTCAACTCAATCGCGGCAAGTGATCGCAACCACGGGGTCGAACGCGGCATACTGGTCACACTTAGTCACGTTCAAGGATCCTGTATGCAGTTGGACCCCGCCAGCGGCTGGTGCCAGGGCATTCGCCATTGCCCTTCACCCAACTTCAACGAGCGCCCGGCAGGCGAAATCTCACTGTTGGTGGTGCATAACATCAGCCTGCCACCCGCGCAGTTCGCTACCGGCAAAGTGCAGGAGTTTTTCCAGAATCGCCTGGACGTCACGGAACATCCCTACTTTGAAGGGATTGCCGACCTACGGGTGTCTGCGCATTTTCTGATTGAGCGCGATGGCACCGTGACGCAGTTTGTGTCCTGTATAGACCGGGCCTGGCATGCCGGGGTCTCGTGCTTCGAAGGGCGTGAGACGTGCAATGACTTTTCCTTGGGGATAGAGCTTGAGGGCACGGATGATTTGCCGTTCACCAACCCCCAGTATGTATCGCTGATCGACCTGACACGGCAGTTGCTGGCAGCCTACCCAGGTATTACGCCGCAACGTATTTGTGGCCATAGCGACATCGCTCCGGGGCGCAAGACCGATCCCGGCCCCGCTTTTGATTGGGCGCGCTTTCGCAGCGCCCTGCAGGATGGAGGACACGCACGATGAGTTTTCTGGTGTTGGTGTTGGCCGTGTGGATCGAGAAGTTCTCGGCCCTGCGCCAGCGGTTGCAGCGTGATGGCGGCTGGTTGCGCGAATTGGCCAAGTTGGAGTCGAGCCCGCGCATGGGCAAGCAGCCGTGGCTGATTCTGGTCCTGCTGGTGTTGCTGCCGGTGGCGTTGCTGGCGTTGTTGCTGCTGGTGCTGGAACCGGTGGCCTATGGTTTGTTGGCGCTGCCGGTGCACTTGCTGGTGGTGATCTACAGCTTGGGCCGTGGCGACCTATTGGCTGGGCTGGGGCCATTTCGCGATGCCTGGCGCCGTGGTGACCTGCAGGCGGCCGAACATGTGGCCGAGCGTGACCTGAAGTTGGGCGCCGACAGCGGCGAGCAACTGTTGGAGCGCGTCCAGGGCCATCTGTTGTGGCAGGCCTACCAGAGCTTCTTTGCCGTGATTTTCTGGTACTTCCTGTTGGGGCCGGTCGCCGCGCTGGCCTATCGACTGCTGGCGCTCGCCAGTGAGCACAGCCAGAACCCTCTGGTGGCTGAGCGCGCCGGGCAGCTGCGTCACGCGTTTGACTGGCTGCCGGTGCGCCTGCTGGCGGCCAGTTTTGCGCTGGTGGGCAACTTCGTCGCGGTCAGCCGTGTCATGCTCCACGAGTTGTTGAGCTGGGACATCAGCGCCGCGCAACTGGTGGAAAAAGTTGGCCTCGCCGCCGCTGAAATCCCACCGCCCGTAGTGGGCGCAGACGGTATCAACAGCCTGGATCGCCTGTGGGAACTGCTGCTGCGTGCGGCGGTGCTGTGGTATGCCGGGTTTGCGATCTGGATCGTGCTCCCCTGATTCCTGTGGTGAGCGGGCTTGCCCCGCGACGGGCTGCGCAGCAGCCCCCTGCCACTCTCACTCGTTAACTTTACGTTACAAAACTCCCTTTCAAATTGAGCTATACAGACAGAGCGCCAAATAGTGGCTTTCTGCCGCCGCCCTGCGCCTGAATAAAAATAAAACAAAGGGGAGGTCACCTGTGAAGAGCTTGCTCTATCCCGCCGTCGCGCTGATGAACCGTCTTAGCTTCGGCCTGAAGTTCAGCCTGATCAGCGTGCTGTTCCTGCTGCCGATGCTGGCCACCAACTATTACCTGGTGCGTGATTCCTGGCGCGAATTCCAGGGCACCCGTGTCGAGCTGCAAAGCCTGGATTTGCTCGGCAGCAGCCTGGTCCTGCGCCGTGACCTGGAAACCCTCAATAACCAGGTGCAGATCAACGCAACGCTCGGTCAGTCCGGCAAGGCCGCTGACCTTGAGGGCAAGATCAGCGCCTTGGAGCAGAGCGTGCTCGCCCGTCTGCAAGGCCTCAACCCGATGGCTGCCGAACCTGAGCAAATCGCTGCCTTTGAAGGTAAGCGTGACGAACTGATCACGGCCTTCCAGGCCCAGCAACAGGAAAGCTCGCTGCAGAGCAAAAGTGCGTTGATCGGCAAGTTGCTCAACAAGGCACAGATGCTCAGCCAGATCATTGCCAGCCAGTCCGGCTTGAGCCGCGACCCCCAGAGTGACTTGCGCCAGCTCAGCGAGCTGATCACCAGTATCACCCCGCAGGTCACCCAGACCCTGGGAGAAGGCCGGGCGATGGGGGCCTACTCCCTGGGCCAGGGTTTTCTCAACTCATCTTCCAGTACCCGCTTCGACGAACTGCTGCAACAGTTGGAAAAGCTCCAGGGCGAATACGCCTTGAAATTGCAGGACGTCCTGGGCTCCAGCAACGCCGCGCACGCGGCGCTCGACAGCCTGGCCAAGGCCAGCAACGCCAGCCTCAAGCACGGCAGTGAATTGTTTGAAGAGCAGGTGGTGATGGCCGAAACCCTTGACGCGCCGTGGCAGGGTTTCTATGACAGCGTCAGCCAATTGATGGAGCACACCTATCAGCTCGATGACGCCACCCTGACGTTCCTCGGGCAGCAGCTGGAGCAGCGCCTGGCGCAGAACCGTACGCACATGGTGGTGCTGGTCTCGGCGCTGACGGCGGTGTTTTTGCTGATCTTCTACCTGTATGCAGGGTTCTACGCGTCTACGCGCACCACGTTACGGCGCCTGGGGGCGATGATGGACAAGGTGGCCGCCGGCGACATGACCGTTACCTTTGTTGCCCAAAGCCGCGATGAGTTGGGCGACCTCGGCCAAGTGTTCAACGGCACCGTGGCGAAAATCCATGATTTGATCGAGCGCGTCGGGCATACCGTCAGCCAGGTCGAGTTGCAGGCCGGCCAAGTGGAAACGGTCTCGGCCCGGAGCAATCAGGCGGTCTCTGGCCAGCGCATGCAGATTGAGCAGGTGGCGACGGCCATGAACCAAATGTCCTCCACCGCCCAGGAAGTGGCGCGCAGTGCCGCGGCGGCGGTCAGCAGTGCCCACAGCGTCAACGATGAAACCGTCAATGGCCGTGGCCTGGTGCAATCCCAGCAGGGCAGCATTGCGCGGCTGGCCTCGGAGATCGACCAGTCGGTTAGGGTGATCAACCAGTTGGCCACCGACAGCCAGTCCATCAGCAGCGTCCTGGAGGTGATCAAGAGCATCGCCGAGCAGACCAACCTGCTGGCACTCAATGCGGCCATCGAGGCCGCACGGGCGGGTGAGCAGGGACGCGGCTTTGCCGTGGTGGCCGACGAGGTGCGAACCCTGGCCCGGCGGACCCAGCATTCCACCGAAGAAATCGAGCAAATGATCAGCCGCCTGCACAGCGGCGTGGCCGCAGCCGTGAAGGCCATGGGGACCAGCCATGAAATGGCCAGCGGCACTGTGGAACAGTCGGACAAGGTCCAGCAAGCCCTGGAAAATATCCTCGGTGCCGTGGGCATGATCGTCGATCAGAATCAGCAGATCGCCGCAGCGGTGGAGCAGCAGACCGCCGTCGCCCATGACATCGACCAGAATATCGTCGAAATCAATCGTGCCGGCGAGCATGCCGCCCAAGGCGCGCATCAGACTGAAGCGGCGAGCCGGCAGCTGTCGATACAGGTGATCGAGTTGAAGCAACTGATCGGGGCCTTTCGTGTGTAAGGCGGTGGTGTAGGATTGGTCTTGGGTTGGTGTAGTGCCTGTCCTGATTTCCTGAAGTACCTTTTTTGCGCGGGTGAATGAGTGAAAATTTGTGTCACTCAATCAAGGTCCAAGGGAGGCATGACAATGACCACTGCAGTCGGCGTCAAGGGGCACTGCGCCCATTGCGACATCACGTTCGAACTCAAGCCTTGGCAGTTAAATGCCATCGCCATTGAAGAACCCTTTGATTGCCCGTATTGCCAGCGCGTCCTGGAGCTGAACTGCCCCCGGCAGTTGCGACATTTCAAGGCGCTGGACCATTGGGCGCTGGTACGCCCGAGCATGGCCGTGCTGACGTGTGTGGTGCTGATCGTGGCGCTGGTGACGGAGTGGATTGGCCTGATCAGTGTGGTCGGGCAGCTCAACGTGTCATTGATGGTGCTGCTGGTGCACTTCCTGGTGCTGCGCTATGTCCGTCATCGGCAGCGAATGACCTTGAACCTGCAAGCGGTGACCCCGGTACTACCAATTGAACAGCTCGCACGCATTGCGTGTGCTCGCCTCGGCCAGCGCTAGGGGGCTGGTGCCCATGCGCTCGGCCAGGGCGGTGCAGATCGCCGGCAGGTGCTGCGGGCTGTTGCGCTGGCCCGGGTACATGGCCGGCGCCATGTCGGGGGCGTCGGTTTCCAGTACGACCGCGTTCAGCGGCAGCTGTGCCAGCACCTTATGCATGCGCAGGGCCTGGGGCCATGTGGCTGCGCCGCCCAGGCCGAGCTTGAACCCGAGCTTGATGTATTCGTGGGCTTCTTCCCGGCTGCCGGCAAACGCGTGGATGATGCCGCCCCGTGGCAGGCGGATGCGCTTGAGCGTGGCGATCACGGCCGCGTGGCTGCGGCGTACGTGGAGCAGCGCCGGCAGTTGGAAGTCCACCGCCAGTTTGAGCTGGGCTTCGAACAGGCCTTGCTGGCCTTCGCGATCCAGCTGTTCAACAAAGTAATCCAGGCCGATCTCACCTACCGCGCAGAGCTGTCGATGGCCGTGGAGGCGGGTCAACCAGTCTCCCAACTCCGTCAGGTCGGCGGGCTTGTGCTCATCAAGGTACACCGGATGCAGGCCAAAGGCCGCGAACAAGCCGGCATCCGCCTGCACCAGATCCCACAGCCGCTGCCAGTTCTGCTGATACACCCCCAACACCACCATGCGCCGCACGCCCAACTCACGGCTGTGGGCGAGGACTTCCCGGCGATCGCTGTCGAAGTCCGGGAAGTCCAGGTGGGTGTGGGTGTCGATCAGTTCCACGCTCAGGCCTCGTGGATACGCTGCTTGAAGGTCCGGCCGATGGCGTGCACGCCCGGTTGGTACTGTTCTTCTTCAATGGCGGCCAGGGCCAGGCGCAGGGCGGTGTCGGCAATCAGCTGATGTTGCTGGGCCATGGCGTTGACCGGCAGCGGCAGGAAGTCCAGCAACTGGGTGTCACCAAACGTGCCCAGGCGCAGCGGGCGTGACTTGAGCGGGAAGTCATGCAGTGCGTCGAACACGCCTTGCAGCAGCACGTAGGACGTGGTCACCAAGGCGTCAGGCAAGTGCCCCAGTTGATGCAGAAGTTGCTCCATCAGCTGTCGGCCACAGTCGCGGCTGAAGGCTTCGCCGTGTTCGACGATGACCTCGCCGGTGAAACCGTCAAGCGCTTCACGGAAGCCAGCCGCACGCTCCTGGCTGATGCTCAGCTCGGGCCGCGCGCCAATCAGCACGATCTGCTTGGGCAACGGTTGCAGCAAGCTGCTGGTCAGTTGCTGGCAGGCCTGGCGGTCGTCGCTGACCACCGAGCAGAACTGGTCCGCCCCCATCACCCGGTCGATGGCAATCACCGGCAAACCCTTGGCTTGCAGCTCGCGGTAACTGTCATCGCTGGCCGGCAGGCAGCTGGCGACGAACAGCGCGTCGCAACGGCGGGCGCGGAACAGTTGCAGCAGTTGGCGCTCGCTCTCGGCTTCATCGTCTGAACTGGCGATCAGCAACTGATAGCCGCGGGCCCGTGCACCTTGCTCCAGCAGCTTGGCGATGCGTGCGTAACTGGGGTTTTCCAGATCCGGGAGGATGAACCCCAGGGTACGGGTATGCCGGCTGCGCAGCCCGGCGGCCTGGGGGTTGGGCGTAAAGCCATGGGCTTCAACCACGGCACGCACGCGCTCGACAGTCGCGCTGCTGATGCGTTGCTGTGCGGCTTTGCCATTGATGACATAGCTGGCGGTGGTCACGGACACACCGGCCAGACGTGCGATATCACTGAGTTTCAAACCGGGATTTCCTTGTTTTTTGGAGCTCGCCCCGACATTTTGTCCAATCGTAACCGATTCCTGCACACGACTAATGTCTCAGCTCAAGTGCCGAGTGGTCCTTCAAGGATGCGCAATTAACGCGTAACCTGCCATAAATTCTAGATTAAACGTTTCAGCCGGCGTATTTTTACGACGTTAGCTACTGAGTGCCTACTGCCAATTGACTGCTCAGTCAGCTGTCCCGGAACACCATTACACTGTTTTATTCAAAACAATACCTAGTGCGTCCATCGCACTAACTAGGAGAACGGCATGCTTGAGCTCACTGTAGAGCAGATTTCCATGGGCCAGGTGGCTGTGGATAAATCTGCTGCCCTGCACCTGCTCGCTGACAAACTGGTGGCTGATGGGCTGGTCGCCGAGGGGTATCTCAGCGGCTTGCAAGCCCGTGAAGCCCAAGGCTCGACCTTTCTTGGCCAAGGTATTGCCATCCCCCATGGCACCCCCGAAACCCGCGACCAGGTGTTTTCCACTGGCGTGCGCCTGTTGCAGTTCCCCGAAGGCGTGGACTGGGGCGATGGGCAGATTGTGTACCTGGCCATTGGTATTGCCGCCAAATCCGACGAACACCTGCGCCTGCTGCAACTGCTCACCCGCGCCCTCGGTGAAACCGACCTGGGCCAGGCGCTGCGTCGCGCCGGCACGGCTGAAGCCTTGCTGAAACTGCTGCAGGGCGCACCTCAGGAGCTGGCGCTGGACGCGCAGATGATCAGCCTGGGCGTGTCTGCCGATGACTTCGAAGAGCTTGTCTGGAGAGGCGCACGCCTGCTGCGCCAGGCCGATTGCGTCAGCAATGGGTTTGCCGCAGTGCTGCAACAGGTCGATGCGTTGCCCCTGGGTGATGGCCTGTGGTGGCTGCACAGCGAGCAGACGGTCAAGCGCCCGGGCCTGGCGTTTGTTACGCCCGACAAGCCCATGCGCTATCTCGGCCAGCCCCTTAACGGCCTGTTCTGCCTGGCCAGCCTGGGTGAAGCCCATCAGGCCTTGCTTGAACGCTTGTGCGCCTTGTTGATTGAAGGCCGTGGCCAGGAATTGGGGCGCGCCACCAGCAGCCGCGCGGTGCTCGAAGTGCTCGGCGGTGAGCTGCCACCTGACTGGCCCAGCGCCCGCATCACCCTGGCTAACGCCCACGGCCTGCACGCACGGCCGGCGAAGATCCTCGCGCAATTGGCCAAAAGTTTTGAAGGCGACATCCGCGTGCGCATCGTTGACGGCCCGGTAGGCGCCGTGTCGGTGAAGAGCCTGAGCAAGCTGCTGAGCCTTGGCGCCCGGCGTGGCCAGGTGCTGGAATTTGTTGCTGAACCGACGATTGCCGGCGATGCGTTGCCCGCGCTGCTGGCCGCCGTCGAAGAGGGCCTGGGCGAAGAGGTCGAGCCACTGCCGACCGTGAGCGCACAGCCCGAAGCCCTTGATATTGCGCCAGTGATCAGCGCGCCACAGGCCGGCAGCCAGCTCCAGGCCATCGCCGCGGCGCCGGGCATTGCCATTGGCCCTGCACATATCCAGATTCAACAGGTGTTCGATTACCCCTTGCGCGGCGAGTCCTCGGCCATTGAGCGCCAGCGCCTGCAAGATGCCCTGGCCGATGTGCGCCGGGATATCCAGGGCCTGATCGAACGCAGCCAGGCCAAAGCCATCCGCGAGATTTTCATCACCCACCAGGAAATGCTCGACGACCCGGAACTCACCGACGAAGTCGACACCCGTCTCAAGCAAGGTGAAAGCGCACAAGCGGCGTGGATGAGCGTGATCGAAGCCGCCGCCAAGCAGCAGGAATCGTTGCAGGATGCCTTGCTTGCCGAGCGCGCCGCCGACCTGCGCGACATCGGTCGCCGGGTGCTGGCGCAATTGTGCGGCGTTGAAACCGCCCAGGAACCGAGCGAAGCCTACATCCTGGTGATGGACGAAGTCGGCCCTTCAGACGTCGCGCGCCTGGATCCGACGCGTGTCGCCGGCATCCTCACCGCCCGCGGCGGCGCGACGGCCCACAGCGCTATTGTCGCGCGGGCCCTCGGTATTCCCGCGTTGGTCGGTGCCGGCCCGGCGGTATTGCTGCTGGCCGCCGGCACGCCGTTGTTGCTGGATGGCCAGCGCGGTCGCCTGCATGTAGACCCCGATGCAGCCACCCTGCAACGTGCCACCGTCGAGCGCGATACCCGTGAGCAACGCTTGCAGGCCGCCTCGGCCCAGCGCCACGAACCGGCGCTGACCCGTGATGGTCACGCCGTGGAAGTGTTCGCCAATATCGGCGAAAGCGCCGGTGTGGCCAGCGCCGTGGAGCAGGGCGCCGAAGGCATTGGTTTGCTGCGCACCGAACTGATTTTCATGGCCCACCCCCAAGCCCCGGACGAAGCCACCCAGGAAGCCGAGTACCGCCGTGTGCTCGACGGCCTCGGTGGCCGCCCGCTGGTGGTGCGCACCCTCGATGTGGGCGGCGACAAACCGCTGCCGTATTGGCCGATTGCCGAGGAAGAAAACCCCTTCCTCGGCGTACGCGGTATTCGCCTGACCCTGCAACGCCCGCAGATCATGGAAGCGCAATTGCGCGCACTGCTGCGCTCGGCGGATAACCGCCCGTTGCGCATCATGTTCCCGATGGTCGGCAGCGTGGATGAGTGGCGTGCCGCCCGCGACATGACCGAACGCCTGCGCCTGGAAATCCCGGTGGCCGACCTGCAACTGGGGATCATGATCGAAGTGCCGTCCGCCGCACTGTTGGCGCCGGTGCTGGCCAAGGAAGTGGACTTCTTCAGTGTTGGCACCAACGACCTGACCCAGTACACCCTCGCCATCGACCGTGGCCACCCGACCTTGTCGGCCCAGGCCGATGGCCTGCACCCGGCGGTATTGCAACTGATCGACATCACCGTGCGTGCGGCCCATGCCCATGGCAAATGGGTCGGGGTGTGCGGCGAACTGGCGGCGGACCCGCTGGCGGTGCCGGTGCTGGTCGGCCTGGGTGTGGATGAGTTGAGCGTGTCGGCCCGCAGCATTCCCGAAGTGAAGGCGCGGGTGCGTGAATTCAGTCTGAGCGAGGCCCAGGGCCTGGCGCAAAAAGCACTGGCGGTGGGTTCGCCCGCCGAAGTGCGTGCCCTTGTGGAGGCCGTGTAGATGGCAAGGATTCTGACCCTGACGCTGAACCCGGCGTTGGACCTGACGGTACGCCTGGCGCGCCTGGAACCGGGTGAAGTCAACCGCAGCGAAACCCTGCTCACCCATGCCGCCGGCAAGGGCGTGAATGTGGCGCAAGTCTTGGCCGACCTGGGCCATCAAGTGACCGTGGGCGGTTTTCTCGGCGAGGACAATCCCCAAGCCTTCGAGGCGCTGATTGCACAACGTGGTTTTGCCGACGCGTTTATCCGCGTGCCCGGCGAAACCCGCAGCAATATCAAGATTGCCGAGCAGGACGGCCGGGTCACCGACATCAATGCGCCGGGGCCGTTGGTCAGTGAGCAGGCGCAGCAAGCGTTGCTCGACCAATTGACGCGCATTGCGCCGGGCCATGATGCGGTGGTCGTCGCCGGCAGCTTGCCGTGTGGCGTCAGCCCGCAGTGGTTG
Source organism: Pseudomonas sp. 8 R 14 (assembly GCF_900005955.1). Classification (NCBI taxonomy): domain Bacteria; kingdom Pseudomonadati; phylum Pseudomonadota; class Gammaproteobacteria; order Pseudomonadales; family Pseudomonadaceae; genus Pseudomonas; species Pseudomonas sp. 8 R 14. The sequence goes on from NZ_CVTH01000021.1 coordinate 181,893, forward strand.
CAGGGGCTGTTGGAACACCTGAAGCGTCTGGGCTTGAAAGTCGCCCTGGACACCAGCGGCGAGGCGCTGCGTGCCGGTCTCAAGGCGGCCCCGTGGTTGATCAAACCCAATACCGAAGAGCTCGCCGATGCCCTGGGCAATGCCACCAACGTCATCAGCCAACTGCATCAGCAGGGTGTTGAACATGTGGTCGTCTCCGACGGTGCCGCGGGCGTGAGCTGGTACAGCCGGGCCACCACCCTGCATGCCACGCCGCCCAAGGTGACGGTGGCCAGTACGGTAGGTGCCGGCGATTCGCTGCTGGCCGGGATGCTCCATGGTTTGCTTGAGTCTGAAGCGCCTGAACAAACCCTGCGTCGCGCCACGGCAATTGCCGCCATGGCGGTGACACAGATCGGTTTCGGCATCCGCGACGCCGCGCAGCTGGCGCGTCTTGAAAGCGGCGTCGCTGTACGCCCGCTGACAGAACAATAAGAGGGATTGTCATGAAGTTAGCCATTGTTACTGCCTGCCCCAACGGCATGGTCACCAGTGTGCTGTGCGCCCGCTTGTTGGACGCCGCCGCTCAACGCCAGGGCTGGAGCACCAGCGTTGAGGTGGTGGATGTACAGCGCCCGGAGCGCCAGTTGTCCCAGGCCACCATCGACGCCGCCGAATGGGTGTTGCTGGTCACCAGCACGGCGGTGGATATGCAGCGGTTTGTCGGCAAGCGGGTGTTCCAGAGCACACCGGCCCAGGCGCTGGCGGATGTCGAGGCGGTGTTGCGCCGGGGCGCTGAAGAAGCCCAAGAGTATGTCGTCAGCCAGGCAGCGGCTGCGTCGAAGCATGCCCCGCGCATCGTCGCGATTACCGCATGCCCGACCGGCGTGGCCCATACCTTCATGGCCGCCGAAGCCTTGCAACAGACCGCCAAGCGCCTGGGCTATGACTTGCAGGTAGAGACCCAGGGCTCGGTCGGTGCGCGTACGCCGTTGAGCCCCGAGGCCATCGCCAATGCCGACGTGGTGCTGCTGGCGGCCGACATCGAAGTGGCCACCGAGCGTTTCGCCGGCAAGAAGATCTACCGTTGCGGCACCGGTATTGCGCTCAAGCAATCCGAGGCCACCCTCAACAAGGCCCTGGCCGAAGGCGCGGTGGAAAGTGCGGGCAGCGGTGCCGTGGCCAAGAAAGAAAAAACCGGCGTCTACAAACACCTGCTGACCGGTGTGTCGTTCATGTTGCCGATGGTGGTGGCGGGCGGTTTGCTGATCGCCTTGTCATTCGTGTTCGGCATCCATGCGTTTGAGCAGGAAGGCACGTTGGCGGCTGCGCTGAAAACCGTCGGCGACCGCGCCTTTATGCTGATGGTGCCGCTGCTGGCGGGTTATATCGCGTACTCGATTGCCGACCGTCCGGGCATTGCCCCCGGCATGATTGGTGGCCTGCTGGCGGGTACGCTGGGGGCCGGTTTTATCGGCGGGATCTTCGCCGGGTTTCTCGCCGGTTATTGCGTCAAGCTGATCACCCGTGTGGTGAAGTTGCCGCAGAGCCTGGAAGCACTCAAGCCGATCCTGATCATTCCGCTGCTGGCAAGCCTGTTCACGGGCCTGGCGATGATCTACCTGGTGGGACCGCCGGTGGCGCGCATGCTCACGGGCCTGACCGATTTTCTCGCGACCATGGGCACCACCAATGCGGTGCTGCTGGGCATCCTGTTGGGCGGCATGATGTGTGTCGACCTGGGCGGGCCGATCAACAAGGCGGCGTATGCGTTTTCCGTCGGCTTGCTGGCGGCACAGAGCGGCGCACCGATGGCCGCGACCATGGCGGCGGGCATGGTGCCGCCAATCGGCATGGGCATCGCCACGTTCCTGGCGCGACGCAAGTTCGCCCAGACCGAACGCGAGGCCGGCAAGGCCGCGATGATCCTGGGCATGTGCTTTATCTCCGAGGGCGCGATCCCGTTTGCCGCCAAGGACCCGCTGCGCGTGATCCCGGCCAGCATCGCCGGTGGCGCGTTGACCGGGGCGCTGTCGATGTACTTCGGCTGCAAACTGGCGGCGCCCCACGGCGGCCTGTTTGTGCTGGTGATCCCGAATGCGATGAACCATGCGCTGCTGTACCTGCTGGCAATCGTTGCCGGTAGCCTGCTGACCGGTTTGGTGTATGCGCTGATCAAACGTCCGGAAGTGGTGGAGCTTGCTGTCGCACCCGTGTCATAAGCGCATGCTTTAGTGGCCCTTTTGATACTCAAGAGGGCACCTGCATGAGCCACTTCGATCTCGGCCGTCGCCGTGTGATGCAAGCCGTCGGCGCCGGTCTGCTGCTGCCGGGCCTGGCCCCGGCGGTGATCGCGTCGATCAAGGACCGGCCGCAACTCACCGACGGCGTGCAGTCCGGCGACCTGCTCGGTGATCGCGCGATGATCTGGAGCCGCAGCGACCGCCCGGCGCGCATGGTGGTGGAGTGGGACACCCGCAGCGTGTTCAGCAACCCGCGCAAATTCGTCTCGTCCCTGGCCGACAACCGCACCGACTTTACCGCCCGCGTCGAACTCACCGGGCTGCCCGCCGACCAGGCGATTTTCTACCGCGTGCACTTTGAGGACGCCCAGACCGGCGTCGCCAGCGAGCCGTGGTTCGGCCACCTGCGCAGCGTGCCGCAACAACGCCGCGACATCCGGTTTGTGTGGAGCGGCGACACCGTCGGCCAAGGCTTTGGCATCAACCCGGACATCGGCGGTATGCGCATCTACGAAGCCATGCGCCTGCGCCTGCCGGACTTCTTTATCCACAGCGGCGACACCATCTACGCCGACGGCCCGGTGCCCGCGCAGTTGCCCACCGAGGGCGGGCGCATCTGGCGCAATATCACCACCGAAGCCAAGAGCAAGGTCGCCGAAACCCTCGACGAGTATCGCGGCAACTACCGCTACAACCTGCTGGACGAAAACGTGCGTCGCTTCAATGCCGAGGTGCCGCAGATCTGGCAGTGGGATGACCATGAAGTGGTGAATAACTGGTCGCCCGGCAAGCAACTTGACGAGCGCTACCAGACCAAGGACATCAACACCTTGGTGAGCCGCGCACGCCTGGCCTGGCTGGAGTATTCACCCATGCGCCGGCAAAGCGCAGACGGCGGCGGGCGGATTTATCGCAAGCTCAGCTATGGCCCGCTGCTGGATGTATTCGTGCTCGACATGCGCAGCTATCGCGGCCCCAACGATGACAACCTGGGCGGTGAAAAACCCTTCCTCGGCCGCGAGCAGTTGAACTGGCTCAAGCGCGAACTCAAGGTCTCCCAGGCGCAGTGGAAGGTGATCGCCGCCGACATGCCCATCGGCCTCGGCGTGCCCGACGGCGAAGTCAGCCCCGGCGTGCCGCGCTGGGAAGCCATCGCCAATAATGATCCAGGCCCGGCGCAAGGCCGCGAGCTGGAAATCGCCGAATTACTCGGCTTTCTGCGCGCGCAAAAGGTACGCAACCATGTGTGGTTGACGGCGGATGTGCATTACTGCGCGGCCCATCACTACCACCCGGATCGGGCGGCGTTCCAGGATTTCGAGCCGTTCTGGGAGTTTGTCGCCGGGCCTCTGAATGCGGGCAGCTTCGGTCCGAATCCCTTGGATAAAACCTTTGGCCCTGAGGTGGTGTTCGAGAAGGCCCCGCCTGCGCAGAACACCTCGCCGTTTGCCGGGTTTCAGTTTTTTGGCGAAGTGCAGATTGACGGGCAGACAGCGGAGTTGACCGTGATTTTGCGCGACCTGGATGGGGTCTCGGTATTCGAACAGAAGCTGCAACCGGTCTGACCTGAAATGCAATCTAAATGTGGGAGGGGGCAAGCCCCTCCCACATTGGATCACATCAGTAGACATCCCGGCGGTAGCGCCCCTGTTCGATCAAGCGCTCCACTGCCTCACTCCCGAGGATGTCGACCAGCGCCTGGTCCACGCCCGTCGCCATCCCCTGCAAGCTGCCGCACACATAAATCGCCGCGCCGTCCGCGAGCCATTTACGCAGGACATCGGCGGATTCACGCAGGCGATCCTGCACGTAGATTTTCTCCTCCTGATCCCGGGAAAACGCCAGGTCCAGCAGGGCCAGGTCACCACTGGCCAGCCAGCCTTGCAGCTCGTCCCGGCACAGGTAGTCGTGGGCGATGGTGCGTTCGCCGAACAGCAGCCAGTTGCGCTGCTGGCCATCGGCAATGCGCGCCTTGAGCAAGCTGCGCAAACCGGCCAGGCCGGTGCCGTTACCCAGCAGGATCAATGGCACCGGCGCCTCCGGCAGGTGGAAGCCACTGTTACGGCGCAAGCGCAGGCTGATCGCCGAACCAATGGCCGCATGCTCGGTGAGCCAGCCCGAGCCCACACCCAGGCTGCCGTCGGGGTGGCGTTCCTGGCGCACGATCAATTCCAGCACGCCGTCGCTGGCGATCGAGGCGATGGAGTATTCGCGCATGCCCAGGGGCGCGAGCGCGTTCACCAGCGCTTGAGCGTGCAGGGCGACCAGGTGCGCCCGGTTGTCCGGCAGTTGGCGGGTCGCAAGGGCCTGGTTGAGTGTGTGTGGCAGGCCGTCGATCAGCACGCCGTCGGTGCCGATCAGCCCCAGGCCTTCGAGGAAGTGCTCGATGGCCCACGGGCAATTGCGCGGCAGGATTTCCACCAGGTCGCCGGCCAGCCAGTTTTGTTTCGATGGCGATGTGAGGCCCAGCAGGTAGACGTCCGAGCTGGCGCTGCCGGGGTTGAGCAGGGTGCGCTGGCTCAGCGTCCAGTTTTCATACTGGGCGGTCGGCCAGGCGGCGGCGGGTGCCTGGCCCGTCAGCTGTCCAAGCTGTTGTTGCCAGTGCAGCAGGGCGGCACTGTCGCCGCTGTCCACTTCCACCGGCGCGAACAGTGGGTTACCGCCCTGGTGGGTCAGCCAGAAATGCAGGCGCCGGGCAAAGCCACAGAAGTGTTGGTACTGGCGATCACCCAGGGCCAGTACCGAGTAGTTCAGGCCTTTGAGTGACAGATCCTGGCCGAGCACGCTGCGCTCGAAACTGCGGGCGCTGTCGGGCGCTTCGCCGTCGCCGAAGGTGCTGACTACGAACAGCGCATTTTCCGACTGGCGCAAGTCGTCCTGGCTGACACTGCCCAGAGGCTGCACCTTCACCGGCAGGCCGGCCGCCTGCAATTGCCCGGCGGTCTGCCAGGCCAGTTGCTCGGCAAACCCGCTCTGGCTGGCAAAGCCGATCAGCCAGGCCGGGGCATCACTGTGGTTGGCACTGAGGCCTTTGCGCGCGTCGCGCACCTGGCGCTTTTTGCGGCGACGGTCCAGGTACAGCAGCCAGCCGGTGATGAAGAACAGCGGCATGAGCAGCGAGCTGACAGTGAGGATAATGCGCCCCGCCAGGCCGAAATAACTGCCGGTGTGCAGCGCGTAGATGCTGGTGAGTAACTGCGACTTGAAAGTTTTGCCGGCGTACGTGTCATGGGATTTGACCTCGCCGGTGGCCGGGTCCAGGTTGATCTGGTTCAGTGCGCGGTCGTGGGGGGAGTCTTTGAGCAGGTAATAGACGATGGCGGGTTGCCCGGCGACGGCTGGCATGCGGATGTTATAGGCACTCAAGTCTGGGCCGGCGTTGCTGTAGATGCTGCTCCAGATCGCGTCGTAGTTGGCCACCGGTGCCGGGCCTGCGGGCGGTGGGCCGCGCTTGCGCATCCGTTCATTCTGCGGCGCGTCGGACAGCAGTTTGGTCAGGCCCTGGCTGTACCAGTCGTAGGACCAGGACAGGCCGGTCAGCGCCGCCAGCAGGTAGGCCAGCAGGCACCAGGTGCCGAACACCGAATGCAAATCCCAGTTGAAGCTGCGGCCCTTTTTGCGCCAGTCCAGCGTCAGCCAGGCACGCCAGTTGGCGACCTGGCGCGGCCAGCGCAGGTACAGGCCGGACAGGCAGAAGAACACCAGGATCAGCGTGCAGGCGCCGGTGATCTGCCGGCCGGTTTCGCCCATGGCCAGGAAGCGGTGCAGTTGCAGGATAAAACCGAGTACATCCTGGCCGACCGCGTCGCCCATGTAGTCGCCGGTGTAGGGGTCGAAATAGCGCATCTGGCCACGGCGCTCGCCCGGCGGCGGGGTGAAGAACACGCGGGCGGCATTGCCGCTTTCGCTTTCCACCCACAGCATGGACACGGCCTTGCCTTCGGTGGCTTCCAGCTTGCGCACCAGCTCGGCGGGCGGCAGCACGCCGGCTTCGCGTTTCTCCACGCTCAACACGCTCGGGTTGAGCGCCCGCAGAATCTCATCCTGAAACGAGACCGCAGCCCCGGTGATCCCCATCAAGGCCAGCACCAGCCCGGCAGTGATGCCGAAGAACCAGTGCAACTGGAACAGGGTTTTCTTCAACACGTCGGACCGCCTCGTCTATCTGAATATGTAGGGCACGGCGCGCATTATGCCGTGGGTTGTCGAGAAACATTCTGTTTGACATGCAAAAGCCCCACGCATCCGATGCGTGGGGCTTTGTGGGCTGCTGACCGTTTAGAAGTGGAAGCTTGTGGACAGCAGCGCCGTGCGGCCCGCCGCCTGGTTGGCGAAGTGCGAGGCGTAGGCTTTGTCGTAATAGGTCTTGTCTGTCAGGTTCTGCACGTTCAATTGCAGGTCGACGTTTTTGCTCAGCTTATAGCTGGCCATGGCGTCGTAGCGGGTGTAGGAGGGCACATACACGGTGTTGGCCGCATCGCCGTAAACCTGATCGACGTAGAACGCGCCACCGCCGATGGTCAGCTTCGGGGTCACGTTATAGGTGGTCCACAGGCTGAACGAGTTCTCCGGCGTGTTGGGCATTTGGTTGCCTTTGTTGGAACCGGCCTGGACGACGCCCTGGCGGTTGCCGTTTTTGCCTGGGTCAACCAGTTCGGCTTTCAGGTAGCTGTAGCCGGCGAATACTTGCCACTGTTCGGTGATCTTGCCGCTGGCGGACAGTTCCAGGCCATCGACCCGCGACTCGCCTGCCGTTTCGTAGGTGTTGGAGTCCACCAGGATGCGGGTGTTTTTCTTCTCGGTACGGAACACTGCGGCAGACAGGGACAGGCGGTTGTGGAACAGGTCCCACTTGGTGCCCAGCTCGTAGTTGACGGTTTCTTCGGGCTTGAGGTCGCTGGTGTTGATGCCGGTAGGAATCGCATTGCTGTCGACTCCTTCGCCCACCAGTCCACCTGCCGGTGAGGCCGAGGTCGCGTAGGAGGTGTAGATGCTGCCGTTCTCCAAAGGCTTCCAGACCAGGCCGGCCTGCCAGTTGAAGAACTGGCTGTCGTCCTTGACCTTGCTGCGCGCCCTGACCGTCGAGGTCGGTACGGCGTTGGTGTTGGCTTCGGTGTCGAAGGTGTCGTAGCGCAGGCCGACGTTCAGCAGCCATTTCGGATCGAGTTCGATGGTGTCGAAGACGTAGGCGGCACGGCTGGTGGCCTTGGTGTTGGTGCCGTTGTAATTGCGCGCGATGCTGCCGGTCCAGGCGTCGTCCGGATTCGGGTTGCTCAGCGAGGTGCACTGTCCACCCCGGCCGCCGCCGGCCACGGTGCACGTCGGGTTGCTGTTCGGTGTGACGGTGTAACCGCTGACGCGGGTTCCTTCGCCGGTGAATTCCAGGCCGGTGGAGTAGCTGTGCTTGAAGCCAAGCGCCTGGAAATTGCCGAACAGATCTGTCTGGTTGGTGGTGGTCGTGGTGGTGGAGACGCGAGTGTTCGCGCGACGCCACACGGTGCCGAAACGGTTGACGTTGCGTTGGCTATCGTCCGGCTGCGTGAGCACGTAGTCCTGGCCGGTGCTGCCATGGCGCAGGGTGTTTTTCAGCGTCATGTCGTCGTTCAGGTCGTGCTCGATGGAGAACGTGCTGATGTCCGCGCGGGTCTTGCGGAAGTCGCGGTCCTTGAGACCGTAGAAGTTATTGCTGTCGCCGCCGTCGGTGGGTTTGTCGTGCACGTGAGTGGTGGCGGTCGAAGAGCTGTAGCCATACGGAATGCCCGAGTCCGGCAGGTCATTGCTTTCCATATGGTAGTAGCTGAGGTTGACGCGGGTCGGCGTGCCCAGGCCGAAGGTCAGCGAAGGGGCCACGCCCCAGCGGTCGTAATTGACCGCGTCACGGCCAGCCACGTTCTGTTCGTGGCTCATCAGGTTCAGGCGGAACGCGGCGCTGTCGTCGAGGAACTGACGGTTCACGTCGAGTACATAGCGGCGGGTCTGGTCGGAACCGTAAGTGAAGCCGCCGTTGGTGAAGTCCCGGGCTTGCGGGGTCTTGCTCACCAGGTTGAGGCTGCCACCGGCCGAGCCACGACCGCCGAAGGAGGAGTTCGGGCCTTTGCTGACTTCGATGGACTCGATGTCGAAAATCTCACGGCTCTGGCCGCCGGTGTCGCGCACGCCGTCCAGGTAGGTGTCGCCCTGGGCGTCGAAACCACGGATGAATGGACGGTCGCCCTGGGGGTTGCCGCCTTCGCCGGCGCCGAAGGTAATCCCCGGTACGGTGCGCAGGGCATCCTGCAGCGAGGTGGCGGCGGTGTCCTTGAGGACTTGTTGTGGCACCACGGTCACCGAGCGCGGCGTGTCCACCAGCGGCGCGGTGTATTTTTGCGACGAGGCTTTTTCGACCTGGTACGCGGTGTTGTCCTGTTCTTCGCCGGTGATGCTGGTGGCGCCGAGGGCGATGCTGTTGCGCTGGCCTTTTTGTTCAGTGTCTTCGGCCGCCTGCGCCAGATGGGCGACAGAGCTGGCGCTGAGCGCAACGCCGATGGCCGAAGCCAGCATACGGGGTGAGCCAACAGGTGTTTTTGTGGTGGTGCGCGACATGACGTGTCCTTTCCCCAAGGAGGTGAGGCGGCGGAATATAGGGCGAACAAGACTTTCTATCAATTGCGATACATTACTATTCGCACTGAATTTACATTCTTTACACTTTTGCCTTACGGTTTTTACGTTCTCGTTCGTCTCCGGCGTTTTACAGGGAGGATAAGAATCAATACCATTGGCGCCTCTTTGCCTACAGGTATTGCCCCATGCTGCTGCACATTCCCGGCCTGTTCTCTCGCGAGGAAGTGCAGCGCATCCGCCACGCCCTGGAAACCGCCGATTGGGCCGATGGCAAAATCACCGCCGGGCACCAGTCCGCCAAAGCCAAGCACAACCTGCAATTGCCCGAAGGCCACCCGCTGGCCAAGGAGATCGGCGCGGCAATGCTCGAACGGTTGTGGAAAAATCCTCTGTTTATGTCAGCGGCGTTACCGCACAAGGTCTTCCCGCCGCTGCTCAATTGCTACACGGCTGGTGGCAGCTTCGATTTCCATATCGACAATGCCGTGCGCCAGGCCAGGGGCAGCCATGAACGGGTGCGCACGGACCTGTCGTCCACGCTGTTCTTCAGCGACCCGGACGACTATGACGGCGGCGAACTGGAGATCCAGGACACTTTCGGCCTGCAGCGCGTGAAGTTGCCGGCCGGCGATATGGTGTTGTATCCAGGCTCCAGCCTGCACAAAGTCGACGCCGTGACCCGAGGTGCGCGCTATGCCGCGTTTTTCTGGACCCAAAGCCTGGTGCGTGAAGACAGCCAGCGTACGCTGCTGTTCGAGATGGACGGCGCCATCCAGCAATTGAGCCGTGATGTCCCCGACCACCCAGGGCTGATCCAGCTCACCGGCACCTATCACAACCTGTTGCGTCGCTGGGTCGAGGTCTGACATGGGCTTTTTATTGCGCCGCGAAGAAGTGCTCAACGTTGAGCAATTGCAGGGCATGCTCGACGACTCGCCGGTGCGCGCGGCCCAGGCGATTCTGATCGCGGCCAAGGAGGGCGTGGTGGATGCCCAGGCCTTGCTCGGGCAAATCCTGCTGGAAGGCCGCGGTATTGCGCGCGACGAAGCGCTGGCGCTGCGGTGGTTCCAGATTGCGGCGCAGGGCGGGCATTTAATGGCGCGCAATATGGCCGGGCGTTGCCTGGAGCATGGCTGGGGGTGTGCCATCGACGAAGCGGCGGCTGCGCGGGAATACCGTTTGGCGGCAGACGCGGGATTGGATTGGGGCCAGTACAACTATGCCAATCTGCTGGCGACGGGCCGGGGTGTTGCCGAGAACCCGCAGCACGCGCTGGCCCTGTATCGGCAAGCCGCAGAACAGGGGCATGCCAAGTCGATGAACCTGCTGGGGCGCTACCTGGAAGACGCTCAGGTTTGCCCGAGGGACCTGGAGGCGGCTGTGGAGTGGTATCGACGCTCAGCCGAGGCCGGGGATTTTCGCGGGCAGTTCAGTTACGCGGCGGTGTTGGCCGACAGGGGCCAGGTCGAGGCGGCGCTGGAGTGGTTGCGCAAGGCGCTGGCGGGCGGAAATCTGAAGTTCCTGCGAACAGCCCACACGGCCTTGGCGGCGGCGAGTGATCCGCGGGTTCGAGCGCTGGCCGAGGCCTTCCGCCAACGGGCCGCGAGCCTTGCCTGAGGCATAAAAAAACCCATGACATGTCATGGGCTTCTTGTGTGCGGCCGTCTTACACGTAGAACGACTTCAACGGCGGAAAGCCATTGAACTCAACCGCGCTGTAGCTGGTGGTGTAGGCACCGGTCGACAGCCAGTACAAGCGATCACCGATCGCCAGGTTCAGCGGCAGGCCGTACTTGTAGTTTTCGTACATGATGTCGGCGCTGTCGCAGGTCGGGCCGGCGATGACCACTTCTTCCATCTCGCCTTTCTTCTCGGTCCAGATCGGGAACTTGATGGCTTCGTCCATGGTTTCGATCAGGCCGGAGAACTTGCCCACATCCGTGTACACCCAACGCTCGACGGCGGTACGGGATTTACGTGCAACCAATACCACTTCACTGACCAGGATGCCGGCGTTGGCGATCAGCGAACGGCCTGGCTCGAGGATGATTTCCGGCAGGTCATCGCCGAAGTCTTCCTTGAGGAAGCGGATGATTTCTTCGGCGTAGGTTTCCAGGCTGTTGGTGCGGGTGATGTAGTTGGCCGGGAAGCCGCCGCCCATGTTGATCAGCTTGAGGTGGATGCCGTCTTCTTCCTTCAGGCGCTCGAAGATCACCTTGACCTTGGCGATTGCCGCGTCCCACACGCTGATGTCGCGTTGCTGCGAGCCAACGTGGAACGAAATGCCGTAGGGCACCAGGCCGAGGTCACGAGCGAGGATCAGCAGGTCCATGGCCATGTCGGTCTGGCAGCCGAATTTGCGCGACAGAGGCCAGTCAGCCGTGGTCGAGCCTTCGGTGAGGATACGTACATACACTTTCGAACCCGGAGCGGCCTTGGCGATGTTGCGCAGGTCGGCTTCGGAGTCGGTGGAGAACAGGCGCACGCCCTTCTCGTAGAAGTAGCGGATGTCCTTGGATTTCTTGATGGTGTTGCCGTAGCTGATACGGTCGGCGCTGACGCCGCGGTCCATGACCTTGTCCAGCTCGTAGATCGAGGCGATATCGAAGCTCGAGCCTTTGTCTTTCAACAGGTCGATGATCTCGACGGCCGGGTTGGCCTTGACCGCGTAATACACCTTGGCGAATTCGAAACCGGCGCGCAGGTCATCGTAGGCCTGGCTGATCATCGCGGTGTCGATCACCACGAACGGGGTTTCCTGTTTGTCGGCGAACGCCTTCATTTTGTCAAAAGTGGCGCGCGCGAAATAATCTTCGACGTTGATCGACATGCTGGGAACTCCTAAGGGCAAACTAAATTGATCAATGGGTGCAAATGAACGTCCTCCGTATCCCCACTTTGGTTCGCCTACTTCCCAAGGCATGTCGCCGAAAGCAAAAAGGCCATGGGAATAGTCGCTTCCCTTGGCCTTGCTGTCTCGTCGTCAGTACTTGAGCCGGATGGATCGTTTCCAGCATGGACGTTCGGCGCGAACTTTAGGACGTGAGGGGCCATAGATCAACTAAAAATGTCGCGTTTTTGCACGCGTTCGTCGCGCGATGGCGTGCAGCTACTTATGTAACCGACAGGTGTGACGGATTGATGTTCCCCGCTGAGTGGTAATCGAGGCGATTTCCCTGACTCACCGAAGGGGAAATGTGGGAGGGGGCTTGCTCCCGATGGCGGTGTGTCAGTCACTTCATCTGTCACTGATCTACCGCTATCGGGAGCAAGCCCCCTCCCACATTTTTTAGGTTCATCACGGAATCCCGGGAAACACAGAAACAAGAACGCCGATTTGATTGATGATGTTCGTGCGAGCAAACACATCTAAAAAACCAGCGTTCTTATGCGTGATATTAATACTTTCCTTCCTTTTTGGGAGGGCTTTTCTGTCGTCACGATCAAGCCCGATGGTGACGTTCTAAAGATCGATCTGATTCCCCACGCCACCCGATTCCCTTCCTGCGGCGGCTGCCAAAAACCTTGTTCAACCACTCATGAGTATTGCGAGCGAACCGTTCGTGATCTGCCCATTCTCGGTCGCGCGGTGCGCCTCAGCATTTTGCTCAGGCGTGTTGGCTGCCGCGACTGTGGAAAACGCATGGAGGCCGTCAGTTGGCTGGATCGCTATGCCCGCATGACGCGCCGCTTGGCCGAGGCGGTCATTCAGGCCTGCGAGCGCCTTCCCACCCTGCACGTGGCCCAGATGTTTGGACTGCATTGGGACACTGTTCGGTTGCTGGAGCGTCGAGCCTTGCAGGCGGTGTTGAGTGAGTTGCCGAAGGCGCAACCACGACGCCTGATCATGGACGAGTTCGCGTTATTCAAAGGTCATCGTTACGCCAGCGTTGTGCTGGATGCCGATACACGACGAGTGCTGTGGATCGGTGAAGGCCGTAGCCGAGCGGCAGTCAGGCCGTTCTTCGAGGAGCTGGGGCCGGAGGGCTGCGCTCGAATCGAAGCGGTGGCGATGGACATGAATACTGCTTTTGATCTGGAGGTTCGCCAGCATTGCCCGAAAGCGCGAGTGGTCTACGACCTTTTCCATGTGGTGGCCAAATATGGCCGAGAGGTGATTGATCGGGTCCGCGTCGACGAAGCTAATCGGCTGCGTCATAACAAGCCGGCTCGCAAGGTCATCAAGCAGGCACGATGGCTGTTGCTGCGTAACCCACAGAACCTGAAAACGCCGGAACAACAGGTCCATTTGCAGGATTTATTGGAGGCCAACCAATCGCTGATGACAGTTTATTTGATGAAGGCTGAACTCAAAACGCTCTGGACACCGAGCACTGCCTGGACCTGGAGATCGGCCTGGAAGCAATGGCTGCGCCATGCATATGAAAGTGAAATACCGGCTCTGATCCAGTTTGCCAAACGGCTAAAGGGTTATTGGCGGGGCATCGTCAGTCGGGTTCGCTGGCCGATGCACACCGGTCAGTTGGAAGGAATAAACAATCGAATAAAGGTCATCAAACGGATGGCGTACGGTTACCGGGATAGCGAATTCTTCTTCATGAAGATCAAGAGCGTCTTTCCCGGTAATCCGTGATGAACC